>NZ_JBXWQU010000038.1:0-162516 GCF_059612545.1 Ruegeria sp. SAZD011
GCGTCGATCATGATCGTCTTGTGCTCAGTCCCCTCGGCAGCCAGGCCTGTCAGGATGCGGGCGAAGATGCCGTTATCGCTCCAACGCTTCCAGCGGTTGTAGAGCGTCTTCGCCGGGCCATATTCCCTCGGCGCATCGCACCATCGCAAGCCATTGCGATTGATGAAAATTATTCCACTCAGAACGCGCCGATCATCAACACGAGGCTTCCCGTGCGACTTCGGGAAGAAGGGCTTCAGACGCTCCATCTGCGCCTCGCTCAGCCAAAAAAGGTTGCTCATCATTCAGGTCTCCTTGCGAGCCCTGAATCACGGCAGATGACCAAAATCAATGGGTCTGGAGCCTAAGACGAGCAGCTTCAGCTGTCCATTTTGAGTGCAGAAATAAACGCCTCCTGCGGGATATCCACCTTCCCGAACTGGCGCATCTTCTTCTTGCCCGCCTTCTGCTTGTCGAGCAACTTGCGCTTCCGGGTCGCATCGCCGCCGTAACACTTCGCGGTCACGTCCTTGCGCAGCGCCGAGAGGGTCTCTCGTGCGATGACCTTGCCCCCGATGGCCGCCTGGATCGGGATCTTGAACATGTGGCGGGGGATCAGGTCCTTGAGCTTTTCACACATGGCCCGCCCGCGCGCCTCGGCCCGGTCGCGATGCACCATGGTCGACAGCGCGTCCACCGGCTCGTCATTCACCAGGATCGACATTTTCACCAGGCTGTCCTCGCGATAGCCGGTCAGCTGGTAGTCGAAGCTGGCATAGCCCTTGGTCACCGATTTGAGCCGGTCGTAGAAGTCGAACACGACCTCGTTCAGCGGCAGGTCATAGACCACCATGGCGCGGGACCCCGCATAGCTCAGATCCTGTTGGATGCCGCGCCGGTCCTGGCAGAGTTTCAGCACATCGCCCAGGTATTCATCGGGCACCAGGATGGTGGCCTTGATCCGCGGCTCCTCGATATGGTCGACCTTGCTGAGGTCGGGCATGTCGGCGGGGTTGTGCAGCTCGCGCATCTCGCCGTCTTTCATGAAGACGTGATAGACCACGCTGGGGGCGGTGGTGATCAGCTCGATATCGTATTCGCGTTCCAGCCGGTCGCGGATGACCTCGAGATGCAACAGGCCAAGGAAGCCGCAGCGGAAGCCAAAGCCAAGCGCGGCCGAGGTTTCCATTTCGTAAGAGAAGGAGGCGTCGTTCAGCGCCAGTTTCTCGATCGCGTCGCGCAGGTCCTCGAACTCGGCGCTGTCGACCGGGAAGAGGCCGCAGAACACCACCGGCTGGGCGGGCTTGAAGCCCGGCAGCGCGACCTCGGTGCCGTTGCGGTCATTGGTGATGGTGTCGCCGACGCGGGTGTCGCGCACCTGCTTGATGGACGCGGTGAGAAAGCCGATCTCGCCCGGGCCGAGGCTGTCGATCATCTGCATGGCGGGGCGGAACACGCCGATGCGGTCGACATGGTGCAGGGTGCCGTTCGACATGAACTTGACCCGCATGCCCTTTTTCAGCACGCCGTCCATGATGCGGACCAGCACGATGACGCCCAGATAGCTGTCATACCAGCTGTCCACCAGCATCGCCTTCAATGGCGCGTCGCGGGTGCCCTTGGGCGCGGGCAGGTGATGCACGATGGCCTCGAGCGTTTCGTGGATGCCGACGCCGGTCTTGGCACTGACCCGGATTGCGCCGGATGCGTCGATGCCGATCACGTCCTCGATCTGCTCGGCCACCCGGTCGCATTCGCTGGCGGGCAGGTCGATCTTGTTGAGGATCGGCACGATCTCGTGGTCGGCGTCGATGGCCTGATAGACATTGGCCAGCGTCTGCGCCTCGACCCCCTGGGTGCTGTCCACAACCAAGAGCGAGCCCTCGACCGCGCGCATCGAGCGGCTGACCTCATAGGCAAAGTCGACATGGCCGGGCGTGTCGATCAGGTTCAGCACATAGGTCTCGCCATTGTCGGCGGTATAGTCGATGCGGACGGTGTTGGCCTTGATGGTGATGCCCCGCTCGCGCTCGATATCCATCGCGTCGAGCAGCTGCTCCTTCATGTCACGATCCTGCACCGTCCCGGTCTCTTGGATGAGCCGGTCGGCAAGGGTGGATTTGCCATGGTCGATATGGGCGACGATGGAGAAATTGCGGATGTGGGCGAGGTCTGTCATGGATTGGGCATATGATGAGGAATCTTGGTTTGGTCAAGGTGGATCGAACGACCACAACCGCCGCATTTTGGCAGAAACGTCCAAGGGCAATCGCACCGCGACACCCAACGGCCACGGTAACGACCGGAATGAACCACTAAAGCAGCTCCCAAATCCGATGGGCTCTGAGAATTAACAGGGCTTGGATATTGGCGCAGGAACTCTCTGGGCGCGAGTCAACGCCTGTTTGAAGGCAGCGCGTGCATCTCGCCGATCACATTCCCGCCACCCTCACATTCCATTTACCGCAGCCGATTGATCCCTGCCGACTCTTTTGCCATAGTGTCGCCCGACAGGCGGGGCGGCAGACCCCGTGGCAGAGCAAGAGGCCAGGACGTGAAACGGATTTTGACGGGGGCGCTGGGTGCTGCCCTTTTGGTAACCATGATGCCGGTGCAGGCCATTGCCGCGCCGGGTGTGATCAATCAGGCCTGCCGGCAGAGCGGCCGCGACGCTGCCACCATCGAGCGCTGTGGCTGTATCCAGGAAGCGGCCAACAAGGCGCTGAACCGCAGCGAGCGGCGCAAGGTCGCCAAATGGTTCAGCGACCCGCATCAGGCCCAGGTGGTGCGGATGTCGGACAAGAGCAGCGACGAGGCGCTGTGGAAGCGCTACAAGGCCTTTGGCGAGCTGGCGCAGGCGATCTGCCAGTAACCTCCCGTAAATGGCGGTGGCGGGTCGAAGCCCGCCCCCTAAGCCCATTTAGCCCGCGTTCACCTGCCTGAGCGCGGGGCGCAGCTTTTCGAGCCGGATATCGGCGGTGCGGGCATGCCCCTCCATCCCTTCGGCGCGCGAGATGGTGGCGGTGGCGCGGGCCAGATCGGGCAGCGCCTGCGGCTCCACTTGTTGCCAGGTCACGGTTTTCAGGAATTTGTGTACGCTGAGCCCGCCGGTATAGCGCGCCGCGCCCGAAGTGGGCAGCACATGGTTGGGGCCGCTGGCCTTGTCGCCAAAGGCCACGGTGGTGAGTTCCCCCAGGAACAGCGAACCATAGGCCATGAGGCGTCCGCGCCACCAGTCCAGATCGGCGGCCTGCACATGCAGGTGCTCGGGCGCATAACGGTCGGCGGTGGCGGCCATCTCCTCACGATCCTCACACAGAATCACCTCGCCCAAGGCATCCCAGGCCGCCTGCGCGCTGGAGCGGTTGGGTTCGGGCAGATCGGCGATGCAGGCGGGGATATGGGCCAGAACCGCCTCGGCCAGCACCCGGTCGTCGGTGACCAGCCAGACCGGCGAGTTGTAGCCATGCTCGGCCTGTCCGACCAGGTCCCAGGCGACGGTGATCGGATCGGCGGTGGCGTCGGCGATCACCAGGCTGTCGGTGGGGCCAGCGAACATGTCGATGCCCACGGGGCCGAACAGCTGGCGCTTGGCCTCGGCCACGAACTGGTTGCCCGGACCCACCAGGATATCGGCGGGCGGCGCGCCAAAGAGACCGAAGGCCAGCGCCGCCACCCCCTGCACCCCACCCAGCGCCAGGATGCGGTCGGCCCCCGCCAGCGACATGGCGTAGAGGATCGCCGGATGAACCCCGCGCCCCGGCTGCGGCGGCGAAACGGCGGTAATCTGCGGCACGCCAGCGGCGCGCGCCGTGGTGATCGTCATCAGCGCTGAGGCGATATGGGCATAGCGCCCACCCGGCACATAGGCCCCGGCCGCCGACAGCGGGATCTGTTTCTGCCCGGCGATCAGGCCCGGGCGCAGCTCGGTCTGGAAATCCAGCGCCGAGGCGCGCTGTGCCTCGGCAAAGCGGCGGATATTGTCATGGGCATAGCGGATCTGGGCCTTGAGGTCCTCGGGCACCTGTTCGCTGGCGCGCGCGACCTGATCGGGGCTCACCACGATCTCGCCGGTCCAGCCATCGAGCCGCGCGGCATAGTCGCGTGCGGCGGCCTCGCCCTCGGACCGAAGCCGCGCCAGCATCACCTGCACCACGTCCGCCGCATCGCCCTGTGGTGCGGGCGGCAGACCGGGGGCGGATTTCAAAACCGTGATCGTCATGGTGTGTTCCTGTTTTCCTCACTTGACCCAAGGTCAGGATAGTTTAAGAAAATGCAAAACTGATCGGAGCGATCGAAATGCTGATGAAAGGCGTGACCCTGCGCGGTCTGGAAGTGTTCGAGGCGCTGTCGCGCACCGGATCGGTGGCCCAGGCTTCGGCGCAGACGGGGTTGAGCCAACCCGCCGTCAGCCAGCAACTGCGCAACCTGGAGCAGGCGCTTGGCACCGATCTGGTCGACCATGGGCGCCGCCCGATGGTGCTGACACCCGCCGGACGCGCGTTCTTGCCCCGCGCGGAAACGGTACTGAGCGAGCTGCGTCTGGCGCAGAGCGAACTGACGGTGATGGACCTGACCCATCTGAGCACGCTCAGCATGGGTCTGATCGACGATTTCGACAACGACCTGACACCGCGGCTGGCGACCCTGCTGGCCGATAGTCTGACCAAGTGCCGGTTCAAGTTGATCACCGCACCCAGCCACGAGATAAGCGAAGCGATGAAGGCGCGACGGCTGCATATCGCGGTGGCCGCGACCTCGGGCGAGGTACATGACGGAATCGTCGAATACCCGCTGGTGCGCGATCCCTTCATCCTGGTGGCGCCGCGTGGCGTGGTGCCCAAGGGTGGCGACATGCTTGCATCCCTGCAGGGGTTGCCACTGCTGCGCTATGCGCGGGAACAGCTGATCGGACGCCAGATCGAGGCGCATCTGGCTCGTCAGAAACTCGACTTTGAAGAGCGTTTCGAGATCGGCTCGCACCTGGCGCTGATGGCGATGGTGGCGCGGCGGCTGGGCTGGGCGGTGACGACGCCGCTGGGCTTTATGCGGGCAGAGCGATTTCATGACGATGTCGAGGCCTTTGCCCTGCCCTTTGCCGCCTTCTCGCGCCGTATCTCGTTGTTTGCGGGCGCCGATTGGGCCGACCGCGTGCCGCGCGACGTGGCCGAGACCATGCGGCGGCTGGTGCAGAGCCAGATCATCGACCCCGCGGTGGCGCGGCTTCCGTGGCTGGGCGGCGAATTGCGCGTGATCGAAAGCTGAGCGCACCACCGTCCCGCTTGCGGGCGCTCTTGCAGAATGAGGGCGTGTCGGGACATCGGGCGCACCGGTTCGAAGAAGCAGGACGACGGGATCAAGCCCTGTCTTGCCCCCACCGGGCAAGAGGGCGCCGTCGAGTTTGCGCAAGATAAGCGGGCAGTTTCCGGTTTTCTAAAAGTGTGCTGGGACTTGCATCGTGAAGAGCCTCGGACGCTCGAACCGCGAAACGCCCCCCGAACGGGTGGCAGTTCCCAGGCTCAGGCGCTCAGCTTCCGCCGCAACGGCTTCTCAACCCGGCAGCAGCGCCCCCGCAACCAGTCGTTTGCGCAATCCGTGCGCCGCCATCTCGATCAGATCCAGCGCCCCGTCGAAGTCGCGGGTATAATAGGGGTCGGGAACATGGGTGGCGCCACTCTCGGGCGCATAGTCGGTGAACAGCCGTACCGGCGTTGCGCTGCCCGGCGGGCGTTGCGCCTCGATATCGGCCAGGTTCTGGGCATCCATCGCGAGGATCAGATCAAACAGATCGAAATCACCCGCCACGAACCGTCGCGCCCGCAGATCCGACAGATCGATCCCCCGTGCCGCAGCTGCCGCCCGCATCGGGCCATAGGGCGGTTCACCTACATGCCAGCCACCGGTTCCGGCACTGTCGGTCCCGGCTTCGGGCATCAGGGCGCGGAACACACCCTCGGCTGCGGGCGAGCGGCAGATATTGCCTAGACAGACAAAGAGGATACGGTGGGTCATGCGGGGCTCCTGTTTCCGCAGAACCTATAGGCGAGCGGAGTGATATGAGAAAGATCGTCATTCTGACAGGTGCCGGGATCTCGGCGGAAAGCGGGCTGGGAACCTTTCGCGACGCAGGCGGTATCTGGACGAAATATCCGTTGGAGGATGTGGCAACGCCCGAGGGCTTTGCCCGCGATCCGGTGCTGGTCCACGAATTCTACAATGCCCGCCGGGTTCAGGCGGCTGCCGCCCAGCCCAATGCCGCCCATCACGCACTGGCCCGGCTGCAACGCGACTGGCCCGGCGAAGTGGTAATCGTTACCCAGAACGTGGACGGGCTGCACGAGGCCGGCGGCGCCCGCGGCGTGATCCACATGCATGGCACGCTGGCAGGCGCGCTTTGCGCCGGGTGCGGCCACCGCTGGGTGGCACCCGAGACGATGGACACCACCACCCCCTGCCCCGCCTGCACCCGCCCATCGGCCCGGCCCGATGTGGTGTGGTTCGGCGAGATGCCCTATTTCATGGATACGATCTTTGACCACCTCGCCAGCGCTGACCTGTTTGCCGCCATCGGCACTTCGGGGCAGGTTTATCCGGCGGCAGGCTTCGTGCAGGAAGCCACGGCCAGTGGCGCCCGGACGATCGAGTTGAACCTCGAACCTTCGGCCGTCGCCTCGAACTTCGATGAGACGCGGTTCGGCCCGGCCAGTCGGGTCGTGCCCGACTGGGTGTCGGACATGCTGGGCCTGCGGGGATGAGCGATTTCCTGATCCTCTCCGATCGCAACCTCGGGGGGCTTGGCGTAACACCCGCCGAGGTTCAGATGGCACTTGAGGACGCGATCCGGGCACAGCTTCGCGGGGCAGTGCATGTGGCACCGAAATCGGCGCTGCTGCCCGGCGACGGGCGCTATGTGATGACGACGCTTGCGACCGGCGACGCCCCCTCCCTGACCGTGGTGAAATCGGTGATGGTCAGCCCCGACAACCCGGTACGCGGCTTGCCCGGGACCGAGGGCGTCTTGCTGGTTCAGGACAGTGAAACCGGCCAGTTGCTGGCCCTGATGCAGGCGGGCTGGATCACCCGGATGCGCACCGCCGGCCTCAGCGCGCTGGTGGCGCGGCGGCTGGCTGATCCGGCGGCACGCGTGGTGGCCTTTGTCGGCGCCGGCGCCCAGGCGCGCGCGCATCTCGCTGCGTTCTGCGATCTCTTTCCGTTGCAAAGGGCAGTCGTTTTCGGGCGCGGGGCCGAGAATATCGCCCGGCTGGGCGCGGCCGCCCGCGCGCGGGGGCTGGAGGTCGAGATCGCAGACACCCCGCACCACGCCATCGCCGACGCCGATCTGGTGGTTTCCTCGGTCACCCTTGATCACCAGATGATACCGTTCCTGGATGCCCGCTGGCTGAAGCCCGGCGCCTTTGCCAGCCTGACCGATACGGGCCTGCCCTGGCTGCCCGAGGGACTGGCCGCGCTCGACCCGCTCTATATCGACGACCGGGCGCAAGAGGCCGCCAATCCAAGGCCGATGATCGACCCCGCGCAGGTTCGCGGCGATCTGGCGGCTTTGCTCGGAGAAGACGGACACAAGACAAGCGTCAACCGGCACGATTCGACCCGCCGCGCCGGATTCCTGTTTCGGGGTCCGGCAATCGCCGATTTCGCCATCGCCGCCCTCGCGCTGCAGCGCGCGCAGGCGACGGGCGCTGGCCGCGCAACTGTTTGGCCAGACGCAACCAGGCCGGGCCAAAGCCCGGCCTGACGCTTGGATGAGGGCTGCCGCGCAGCCTGAAGACAGGCGTAGCCCCCTGGCCCTAGTTCGATTTCTTCTTCATGTGGCCATGACCGCCATCCTGACGCTCCAGGTCGACGGGGATCTCCACTTCGATCTCTCCCGCCTTTTCAAACACCAGCGTCACCGGCACCAAGGCTCCCTGCTCAAACGGCGCCTTGATCCCCATGAACATCACATGATCGCCTCCACGCGCAAGCGCGTGCATGCCACCGGCAGGGATATCGAAGCCCTCGGGAACGTGCATCATCTGCGCGACGCCCTGATCGTTGATCTTGTGGGTATGCAGTTCGACCTTGGCGGCCACGTCCGAACGGGCCTCAACCAGGCGATCATCTTCGGCGCCGGTATTACGGATCATCATGAAGGCAGCGCCGGCCTTGGCATTGGCACCCGACGCGCGCGCATAAGCGTCGTCGACCACGATGATCTCACCGGCCCAGGCTGCAGTTGCAAGGGTAAGGGTCGCGGCCGCAGCCAGCACCTTGTATTTCAACGACATGGTCTCTCTCCTTTGTCATGTCTTGATCTGTCTGAGTGAACGTTCTCAGATCAAGGCGGGCGGAGCTCGCGCCGGAACGGCAGAGAGAATACGGGCAATCAGGCTGGGTTGTGTCCGGTCCGGCACAGGCAGGGCCTGTTGCGGTGGGACGGGCGCGGCAGCGGCATCGGGCAACAGCGCCCCCAGCAGCATCAGCGCGAAGTCCGGACAGTAATGCGGCGGGGCAGTCGGCTGCCCTTTGGCATCCATGTAGAGAATGACGGGCCCGGTGCCGGTACAGATCTCCATCTGAGCGACGGCGGCGCTCATCCCGCGCGAATTGGCCAGCCCCTGACCGGTCAGCCCGACAAGCAGCGAGAGCGCAAGCGCAATGGATATCCGCACCGGGGCTGTCATTCTGTTAACCGATATCTGCTCCAGACTCCCGTTCCGCAAGGGCAAAAAACCTCCTGCGACAGCAGGACGCCGGTCTGTCAGGAGACCGATTTCCAAAGGAAATCGGGCCGGAAAACGTACCGTTTTCCGGTTTCGTCCCAAAAAGAGAAACCCCGTACGCGAAGCGCACGGGGTTCCCGAAATCAGCGGATCGGCAGGATCAGGCCGCGGCTTGCGCCTTGGCGATCTCTTTCTTGACCTTCAGAGCATTGTCGGACAGATCCTCGTCCTTGGCCTTGGCCAGAAACGCGTCCAGACCGCCCCGGTGATCGACCGAGCGCAGGGCCGACGCCGAGATACGCAGCTTGACACCACGGCCCAGGGTTTCGGACTGCAGGGTCACATCGTTCAGGTTGGGCAGAAAACGACGGCGGGTCTTGTTGTTTGCATGGCTGACATTGTTGCCAGTCATCGGGCCTTTTCCGGTCAGTTCGCAGCGGCGCGACATGGTCTCTTCCTTCGTATCTGGTGACGGGGGCGAACCATCCGTCTAATCACAAGGGGCGCAACCCGAAGTCGCGCCCGAAAACTGGTTGGATGCGTGTAGTGGGAATCGCGGCGAGGGTCAAGACGGCTGGATGGGATTCTTTGCGTTGTCTCGTGGCCCCCTGGCGGGTCGGCATGGTTGAGTACGACAAGAGGAAAGCCTCATTCCTCGTTCAGAAAGCCCAGCATCTGCTCGGCGGCGCTGGCGGGCGTCAACTGCCCCTGAGCGGCGGCAGTGGAAAGCCGGTCCATCTCGGCCCGTGCACGTGGCGTTTCCAGCCGGGCAAGCAGAGCATGACGCACCTCCTGTCCGAACCAGTAGCGCGCCTGTTCGGCCCGGTTGGCTGTCCAATGCCCGTTTTCCCTCCGCCAGTCCGACAACGCGCGCATCTCGGCCCATGCGGAATCCAGCCCCGCCTCCTCGACCGCCGAGACGGTCAGCGCCTTGGGAAAGCCCGGCGGGTCCTGCACGCGCTTGCGCAACAGGCGCAGCGCGCCGGCATAGTCGGCGCAGGTCCGGGTCGCGGTGGATTTCAGTTCGCCATCCGCCTTGTTGACCAGAATCAGATCGGCCATTTCCATGATGCCACGCTTGACGCCCTGCAACTCGTCACCACCGGCGGGCGCCAGCAGCAACAGGAACAGGTCCGACAATTCGGCCACCACCGTTTCGGACTGTCCGACACCGACCGTCTCGATCAGCACCACGTCAAACCCTGCTGCTTCGCACAGGCTGACCGCCTCACGTGTGCGGCGCGCGACACCGCCCAGATGGCTTTGACTGGGCGAGGGGCGGATAAAGGCATTGGGCTCGCGTGACAGGCGCTCCATCCGGGTCTTGTCACCCAGGATCGAGCCGCCGGAGCGGGCCGAACTGGGATCGACCGCCAGCACCGCGACGCGCAGCCCCTGCCCCACCAGCATCATGCCGAAGCTTTCGATGAAGGTGGACTTGCCGACGCCCGGCGTGCCCGAAAGCCCGATCCTGAGCGCCTGCCGCTCGGAGCGGGCCAGCCGATCGAGCAATACCGTTGCCTCGGCCCGGTGGTCGGCGCGGCGGCTTTCCACCAGCGTGATCGCCCGCGCCAGCGCCCGGCGGTCGCCCGAAAGTATCCTGTCACCAAGCTGTGTGATATCCATGCCGGTCCTCGCGAATTTTGCCCTGAATGGCGGAGCGGGACCCGGTTTGTCCAGAGCCGACCCACGGGATGCGCCGGATTGTCCCTGTGCCGCGTGCCCGAATACCTGCGCTGCCGGTGCAGCTTCTTTCTGGTCTCAAATACTCAATGTCGCCACCGCGCGTCACCCGGAGCCGCCGAATGGCTCTGGACCTGCCCCCTCCGCTCTGGCGATAAGGCGACATGACACGCCTGCCCATCGACGACGCCCTGCCCGACCTGATCGCTGCCCTGCAAAAGCAGGGCCGGGCGGTGTTGCAGGCCCCACCGGGCGCTGGCAAGACCACGCGGGTGCCGCTGGCCATGCTCGAGGCCGGGCTGACGCGCGGGCGGATCGTGATGCTGGAACCGCGCCGCCTAGCCGCACGGGCGGCAGCCGAGCGCATGGCCGAGACGCTGGGCGAAACCGTGGGGCAGACGGTGGGCTATCGCATCCGGGGCGAGGCCAAGGTCTCCAAGGCGACCCGGATCGAAGTTGTGACCGAAGGTATCCTGACCCGTATGTTGCAGTCCGAACCCGACCTCCCCGGAATCGGCGCGGTGATCTTCGATGAGTTTCACGAACGCTCGCTCAATGCCGATCTGGGGCTGGCGCTGTGTCTCGAAGTGGCCGCGGCGCTACGCGACGACCTGATCCTTCTCGCGATGTCGGCCACACTTGATGCCAGCCCGGTGGCCGCGCTGATGGACGCGCCGATGGTCACCTCCGAGGGTCGCGCCTATCCGGTCGAGATCCGCTGGCTCGACCGTCCGCTGGGGCCGAGGGCCCGACGGGTCGAGGCGCTGGCTGATCTCGTCGCGCGGGCCGAGGCCGAGACCCGGCATATGGGCGGCGGCCTTCTGGTCTTTCTGCCCGGCGAGGGCGAGATCCGACGGGCAGAGGCACTGCTATCCTCCCGCCTGCCCGACGGTTGCGCCCTGCGACCCCTGTTCGGTGCCATGCCCTTTGCCGCGCAGCGGGCGGCGCTGGCCCCTGCCGCTGAAGGGCGCAAGGTGGTGCTCGCGACCTCGATCGCCGAAACCTCGCTGACCATTCCCGATATCCGGGTAGTGGTGGACATGGGACAGGCGCGCCGGGCACGTTTCGATCCTGGCTCCGGCATGACGCGGCTGGTCACGGATCGGGTAACGCGAGCCGAGGCGACGCAACGGGCGGGGCGCGCAGGCCGCGTGGCCGAGGGCATCTGCTACCGGCTCTGGACCCGCGGCGAAGAAGGAGCATTGACCGCCTTTCCACCCGCCGAGATCGAAGCGGCGGACCTGACCGGGCTGGCACTGGAACTGGCGCTTTGGGGGGCCGAGCCCGAGGTACTTGGCTTCGTCACCCAACCGCCCGAAGGAGCGTTGACCGAAGCACGGGCGCTGCTCGCTTTCCTCGGCGCGCTCGATGCGCAGGGGAGGATCACCGATCACGGGCGGGCATTGGCTACGCTTCCCCTGCATCCACGGCTGGGGCACATGCTGGCGCTTGCCGGGCGTGACGCCGCCCCGCTGGCTGCGCTGATGGCCGAACGCGATCCGTTGCGCGGCGCGCCCGCCGATCTGGACCTTCGGGTCGCGGCCCTGCGCGATCCGTCCCGGTTCCGTCGCGAGCGTCCTTACGAGGTCAATATGGGCGTGCTCGACCGGATCAGGGCCGAGGCGCGGCGGCTGGAAAAACAGGCAAAGGCACCCGCAGGGGGCAGAAGCCCTGCCGCGATGGCCGCACTCGCCTACCCCGATCGGATCGGCCAGCGCCGCAAGGGAGAGGCACCCCGTTTCGTCCTGTCGGGCGGCAAGGGCGCCGCATTGGACCCCGGTGAGGGGCTGGCCAGCGCCCCCTATCTGGTGGCCATCGACACCGATGGCGACCCGCGCGAGGCCCGCATCCGGATGGCGGCGCGGATCGGCGAGGCCGAGTTGCGTGATCTTTTTGCCAACCAGATCACTCGGATCGACATCTGCGAATGGTCCCGCCGTGAACGCCGGGTGATTGCGCGGCAACAAGAGAGGTTGGGCGCGATTAGCCTGAGCGACCGGGTCTGGAAGGATGTGCCCGAGGATGCGGTCGCGCGGGCCATGCTTGACGGAGTGCGCGATCTGGGTCTGCGCCTCGACGGAGCCGCTGCGCGGCTGGCTCGGCGGGTCGAACTGCTGCGGACCGAAGGCGCCGATCTTCCGGATTTCTCCGAGGCCGGACTGACCGACACGGTCGACGACTGGCTGTTGCCGATGCTGTCAGGGGTACGAAGCGCCGAGGACTGGAAACGCTTCGACCTGCTGCCCGCGCTCAAAGCGCGCCTCGACTGGAGCCAGAGTCAGGAACTGGATACCCGCGCGCCTGGCGCCTTTGTCACCCCCCTGGGGCGCAGGGTGCCCATCGATTACGAGCACGAAGTCCCGGAGATCTCGGTGCGCCTGCAAGAAATGTTCGGCGTCGCGCAGCATCCGATGGTGGCGGGCGTACCGCTCAAGATCACACTGCTCTCGCCCGCCCAGCGCCCGATCCAGATCACCCGCGACCTGCCGGGTTTCTGGGACGGCTCCTATGCCGATGTGCGCAAGGACATGCGGGCGCAATACCCCAAGCACCCGTGGCCCGAAGACCCGCGCGCGGCCGATCCGACGCTGAGGGCCAAGCCGCGCAAAGGGTGAGGTGGAGCCAGAGATTTTTCGTCGAAAAATCTCAGTTGTCTCAGCCGTTTCGGATCATGTCGGCGGCTTTTTCGGCGATCATGATAACCGGGGAGGCGGTGTTGCCGCTGACGAGTTTGGGCATGATCGAGGCGTCGATCACCCGCAGGCCCGACAGCCCGTGCACACGCAGGTCGGGGGCGACCACCGCCATCGGGTCGTTGCCCATCTTGCAGGTGCCCACCGGGTGAAAGATCGTGGTGGCGATGTTACCGGCCTCACGCAGAAGGTCGGCATCGCTGGCGATCTGTGGGCCGGGAAGGAATTCCTCTGGAGCGTAGCGCGCGAGCGCCTTGGCCGTCATGATCCGGCGAGCCTGTTTGACGGCGGCGACCGCGACCTGCTGATCGCGCGGGGCGCTGAGGTAATTCAGCCGGATATGCGGCTGAGGGTCGGGTTCGGCGCTGGTGATGTGGCAATCGCCCACGCTTTCTGGTCGCAGGTTGCACACCGAAACCGTGATCGCCGGGAAGGCATGCAGCGGGTCACCCAGCCGGTCGGTGGAAAGCGGTTGCACGTGATACTCCAGGTCCGGCGTCTCCAGCGCGGGGTCGGATTTGGTGAACATGCCGAACTGGCTGGGCGCCATGCTGAGCGGGCCCGAGCGGGTCAGTGCATATTTCAGCGCGATGCCGATGCGACCGGTCAGCGAATTGGCCGTCTCGTTCAGGGTCGGCGTGTTCGAGACCTTGAACACGGTGCGGATCTGCAAGTGATCCTGCAGGTTCTCGCCCACGCCCGGCAGGTCGTGCACCGGGGCGATGCCCAGCGCCGAAAGGCGGTCGGGCTGGCCGATCCCGGAAAGCTCCATCAGCTTGGGCGAGTTGATGGCGCCAGCGGCCAGCAGCACCTCGGCCTGCGCCGTGACCCTGTGCTCTGCCCCCTTGTGGCGGAAGACAACGCCGGTGACGCGCTTGCCGTCGAGGATCAGCCGCTGCGTCTCTGCCCGGGTCAGGACGCGCAGGTTGGGGCGGTTCATTGCCGGGCGCAGGAATGCCTTGGTGGTGTTCCAGCGCACGCCGTTTCTCTGATTGACCTCGAAAAAGCCCGAGCCCTCGTTGGTGCCGCTGTTGAAATCCTCGGTCGGCTCGTATCCGAACTCGCGCGCGCCCTCCTGAAAGGCGCGCAGGATCTCCCAACTCAGGCGCTGGGTGGTGACCTTCCACTCGCCCCCGGCGCCATGCAGGTCGCTCTCGCCCTTGTGGTGATCCTCGGAGCGGCGGAAATAGGGCAGTACGTCGTCCCAGCCCCAGCCGGTATTTCCCATCTGCCGCCAGCCGTCATAGTCGGCCGCCTGCCCGCGCATGTAGATCATGCCGTTGATCGAGGTGCAGCCGCCGAGCACCTTGCCGCGCGGATAGACCAGGCTTCGGCCATTAAGGCCGGGTTCGGCGGCGGTCTTTATCATCCAGTCGACGCGCGGATTGCCGATGCAATAAAGGTAACCCACCGGGATATGGACCCAGTGATAATGGCCCTTTCCGCCCGCTTCGAGCAACAGCACCCGTATCTTTGGGTCGGTGCTGAGCCGGTTGGCCAGCACGCATCCGGCGGTGCCTCCACCCACGATGATATAGTCGTAATCGCCTGTCAGGTTTTCGCTCATGTCTCTCCCCTGCCCGCCAGCTTGCCGATTGGCGGCAGCGATGCAATCAAGATATGCAATCGGCCCGAGTTCTCGTGGAGAGAGATTTTCCAGACCAGCCCCGCACGAGAGCAGTTTCATCCTGCGGGCGCCCGAATACATGGCCCAGATATGCCAAAATCTCGGGCTTTGGGCACTGAAACTCCATGTTTTCAAAGTTCTTTGTTGATTTTTCGCAGAAAACACACAAATATCGGTCAGATTTCCACAAGCGCCGAAAACTCGCAGAACAGGTGCCGAGGGTGAGCAGATGAAGTCACGAGTCCACACCGCCTGGACCGAGTTGGTCCGTCCCATGTTTCTCCGTCCGAAACGGACGCAAGTCGCGGCATTGTGCCTGCGCCCCACCATTGGCGGGCCCGAGGTCTTGCTGATCACCAGTCTGGATACCGGACGCTGGATCGTGCCCAAGGGCTGGCCTATCGAAGGGCTCAGCGGTCCCGAAACCGCGCTTCAGGAAGCCTGGGAAGAGGCTGGCGTACGTCGCGCCCGGGTCGAGGACGAACCGATCGGGACCTTCGGTTATGGCAAGCGCCGCAAGAACGGCACCGTGGAACCGGTGGAAACCTATGTCTATCGGATGCTGGTAGACGAGCTTTCGGATATCTATCCCGAGGCCGGGCGCCGGCAATTGCGCTGGGTCGCACCTTCAGAGGCCGCCAACATGGTGCAGGAACCGCAATTGCAGGACCTGCTGCGGCAATTGTAACAGCGTTACGACAAATTTATGATGCACCTGTTGCGCCAAGGGGCTGCGCGGTCTAAGCCGCGCGCGACCCGCATGGAGCCGAACAGGATATCATGAGCGACCGCAAGACCAAGCCCCAGTGGGGTCGGCTGGATGCCGACCTGAACCGGATCAGCCGGATCGAGACCGCGACCGCTTATGCCGCGCGCCCCTTGGTGGGGACCGGCATCGCACTGGCCTTTATCGTCCTGGCGGCCTTGGCCGCGATGGTTGCACTGGGTGGTACACCGGGTGGGATCGTTGTGGTCGCCGCTGCGGCCTTCGGCGCCTATATGGCGATCAATATCGGCGCCAATGACGTGGCAAACAACATGGGCCCGGCGGTGGGCGCCAATGCCCTGTCCATGGGTGCGGCGATTGCCATCGCGGCGGTGGCGGAAAGCGCCGGCGCCCTGCTTGCGGGCGGCGATGTGGTCTCGACCATCTCCAAGGGGATCATCGACCCCAATTCGGTGGCCGATACCCAGGTCTTCATCTGGGCGATGATGGCGGCGCTGATCTCGTCTGCGCTGTGGGTCAACCTGGCGACCTGGGTGGGGGCTCCGGTCTCGACCACACATTCGGTCGTGGGTGGCGTGATGGGCGCGGGCATCGCCGCCGCCGGCCTGTCGGCGGTGGACTGGTCGACCATGAGCGCCATCGTGGCCAGTTGGGTGATCTCTCCGGTTCTGGGCGGGGTGATCGCGGCGCTGTTTCTGGCCCTGATCAAGCACCGCATTCAGTATCAGCCCGACAAGATTGCCGCCGCGCGCCGCTGGGTGCCGATCCTTGTGGCGGTGATGGCGGGCACATTTGCCACATATCTGTCGGTCAAGGGCATCAAGAAGATCGTCAAGATCGATTTGCAGACCGCCCTGATGATCGGGCTGGCAACCGCCCTGCTGGTCTGGGCGGTGACGATCCCCTGGATCAAGCGCAAGTCGGAAGGCATGGAAAACCGCACCAAATCCATCAAGGCGCTGTTCGGCCTGCCGCTGGTGCTGTCGGCGGCGCTGTTGAGCTTTGCCCATGGCGCCAATGACGTGGCCAATGCGGTGGGTCCGCTGGCGGCCATCGTGCATGTCAGCCAGGCGGGCAGTTTTGCCGCCAAGGTGGCCATTCCCTTCTGGGTCATGGTGATCGGTGCCTTTGGCATCTCGTTCGGCCTGTTCCTGTTCGGGCCCAAGCTGATCCGCATGGTGGGCAGCCAGATCACCAAGCTGAACCCGATGCGGGCCTATTGCGTGGCTCTGTCGGCGGCGATCACGGTGATCGTGGCCAGTTGGCTGGGCCTGCCGGTCAGTTCGACCCATATCGCCGTTGGCGGGGTGTTCGGCGTCGGATTCTACCGCGAATGGCATTCCGAGCGCCGGTTGCGTCAGAACCGCAACAACCGGCCCCCGGCCAAGCGCCTGCCACTGGAAGAGCGGCGCCGGCGCAAGCTGGTGCGGCGGTCGCATTTCATGACCATCGTGGCGGCCTGGGTGATCACGGTCCCGGCGGCGGCACTGATGTCGGGCGTGATCTTTGCGATCCTGAACAGCTTTGTCTGACCCTTTGCGTACGCGGTGAGGACAGGATTGCGAGGCCCTGCCTCGCGCTCCGAGGTATTTTTCAACAGAAGAACAGGCGGGAGCGTCAGTCCGGTGGGGCGATCTGAGCAACACTCAGACGGGGTGCGGTCGTGCCGCTGGCCGTCGCGGAGTCTATCAGGGCGGCGACGCGGGAACAGATCGGGGTAGCGACACCATGGGCGCGGCCCAGCCGGGTGATCTCTCCCTGAAGGCTGGCGATTTCGGTCGCGCGACCGGCATCCAGATCATAGGCCATCGAACTGCGGGCGCTGGGGTCGACCGTCAGCATGCGGGCGGCGATGCGGGTGAACAGCCCGTTCGGCAATCTCAGGATATGCGGAGAGACCCAGGCCGGCAGCGGCGTGGTCGCCGCAACCGGAATGCCGGCGGCGCGCAAAACGCCCAGTGCCTCGGCCATCTGATCGGCCATCAACCGGCGCCAGGCGCGATCCGAGAGTTGTTCGACCAGTGTCAGCCCGGACAGCGCGTTGAGCGCATTGTTGAGGTTGATCACCAGCTTGCCCCATTGCACCGCCTCAATCCGCAGACTCTCGCTGACCGGCAGGCCGGGTACCGAGAGTGCCGCGCCAAGCCCGTCCGGCCCCGCCGCGATCACGATATCGCCGGAGGACGCCCGGTGCCATGTCGCCTCGCCCATCGGCACCACGTTGAAGGGGACCATACCGGCACGAATGTCGCGCCCGGGCAGACGGGTGCGCAGCAGGCGGGCGTTTTCCAATCCGTTCTGCCAGGACAGGACCGGCGCGGAAACCGGGGCATGGGTGGCGATGGCGCTGGCCATGTCGGCGGTGGCCGGGGTCTTGACCGTGACGATCACCAGTTCCGCCTGCGCAAGGCAGGCGGGATCTGTGGCCAGCGTCAGCCGGTCGGCGCCCAGGCGCAGGTCGAGCCCGCCATAATCAGTCAGACGCAGGCCATGCGCTGCGATCCGCGCCAGCAAAGGCGCGCGACCCAGCAGGGTAACGTCATGCCCGCCGAGCGCCAGCAAGCCGCCGCAAAAACAGCCGATGCTGCCCGCGCCCGCTATGGTTATGTGCATGCCCCCGGGCCCCCTTTCCCCGGCGCTATCATTGGGTGAATCCGGCGCCAAGGCAACGGCGCTATTGCGCACGGCGCTGGCGGCGGTCTTTCAGGCGGGCGTGCGCTTCGGGTGTGCCGTCATGGAAAGTGCCGAACCAGAGGTCCCATGGCATTTCCAGATTGCCATAGTTCACCTCGAAGTAGCGGTGGTGCATCTGGTGGTGGAAGGTGCCCAGCGCCAAAGTCTTGCGATCGCGCACCAGCAGGCTTTCGAAACCGGTATGCGAACTGGCCGCCGTCAGGCCCTGATGGAACAGGTGGAACAGGATGTGCAGGGGGTGTGACGGCACGATCAGGTGGATCACGACGGAGGAGAAAAAGAAAAATGCCTCGACAGGGTGCATGGACAGACCGGACCACGGACCGACATTGACGTTGCGATGATGCAGGGCATGCGCCAGCCGATAGAGCGGCCCCCAATGCAACGCCCGATGAATCCAATAGAAATGAAACGAAATCCAGACCGGAGTCAGCAGCAGGATCAAGACGAAAAAGACAGGATGTTCGGACGGGATCAGCATCGGCAGCCAGCCGCGCGCCATGCCATGCAGGATTGCCACCTCCCAGAGCGTCCAGCAGCCGACACCGCTGGTCAGGCTCCAGAACATGTTGTCATGTATCTGGTTTGAGAAGCTGAACTGCCGCCCCTTGTCCGATAGCGGGCGCGGGTCGAATTTCAGGCGGTCGCCCTGCAGTTTGCGACGGAAGAAGAACAGGTGGAGCCCGCCCGCAACCAGCAGCATCAGCCCGATGTTGCGCAACCAGATGAGCGCAATCCAATCCGGCGACAGGGTGGCCATACGGTCAAGCGACGGCGTCAGCCAGGTCCAACTGATCACGGCCAGGGCCAGCACGATCACGTTCTCGGCGATGCCAAGCCACCGCGCGGCAACCCAGCGCACCATGCGGCGCGGGTCAGGTGGCCATGAAAAGAAAGGAGAAACCAGAATTGGTGTTTCCGGAATGTGCGCCCATCCGGGCAACTGCGGTTTGGTCATCGGAAGCTCCCCAAGGATGCAACAAACCGTGACAGCTTTGACTTCCCATGAAAAACAGAAAATATTGTAAAATAAGAACAGAAAATTTGATTTGGGGCCTGGATATGGATGAATTGCGCCTGTCGTTGCGCATGCTGCGGTCTTTCATGGTTGCGGTCGAAACCGGATCGATCACCGGCGCGGCAGAGGCCTTGAACCTGGCACCATCGGCAGTGGCCGCTGCGCTGGACCGGGTTGAGGCAGAGTTCGGCACAACGCTGGTCCGGCGTGCGCGGGCCCGGGGCATAGCGCCAACCCCGGCCGGTCAGGCACTGGCTGCGCGGGTGCGGGGGCTGATCGATAACTATGGCGACGTCATGCACGAAGGCTACGCGCTGGGTCATGCGCTGCAGGGCAAATTGCATATCGGCTATTACGCCCCCACCGCGCCCGCGTTTCTGCCAGCCATTCTGACCCCCCTGCTGGCAAGGCACCCGAAGATCACGCTGGATCTGCGCGAATGCGACAACATCACCGCGCAGACCGGTTTGCTGGAAGGCAGGCTGGATATCAGCATCTTTGCCGGGGACGAGTTGCTGGCCGGTGTGGAAACGCGTCCGCTGCTGGATTTGCCACCCTATGTGCTGCTGCCCGAAGGCCATGCCCTGACCGCAGACGCAGAGATCGATCCGCAAGCCTTGACGGGACAGCCGATGGTGGTGCTGGATCTGCCGCTTGCAGGCCCATATGTGCGTGGTTTGCTACGACGGGCCGGGATAGAGCCGCACATCGTAGCCACGGCCAGCACGCTGGAAATGGTGCGGGCGCTGGTCGGGGCCGGGTTGGGTATCGCCGTGCTGAACATGCGGCCCAAAACGATGCTGAGCTATGCAGGAGACTCGCTGGTTGCGCGACCTCTGGGTGGCGGACTGCCCTGTCTGCACCTGGTCTCGGGGCGGGCTGAAGGCCCCCCACGCAAGGTGGTTCAGGTGGTGGAGACGGCGCTGCACGACTGGTTCGCAGGGCCGGAGGCGCAGGCATTGGTGATGCCCGGCACGATGGCCGGGCAATCCCCGATCACTGCTCCAGGCACCAGCGCATGATCGCCTTTTGCGCGTGCAGGCGGTTCTCGGCCTCATCGAAGATGACCGAGTTCGGGCCATCCATCACCTCGGAGGTCGCCTCTTCCTCGCGGTGGGCGGGCAGGCAATGCATGAACAGCGCATCCGGCTTGGCATGGCGCATCAGCTCTGCATTGACCTGATAGGGCCGCAGCAGGTTGTGGCGGCGTTCCTTGGCCGATTGCGCGTCATGCATCGACACCCAGGTGTCTGCGACCACCAGGTCGGCCCCCTCGACCGCCTTGAACGGATCACGCTCGATCACGACCTTGGAGCCCTTCTGGCGGGCATAGCCCATATACTCTTCCTCGGGGTCGAACTGGGCCGGGCCGGTGAAGGTCAGGTCAAAGCCGAACTGTCCGGCAGCATGCAGGAAAGACGAGCAGACATTGTTGCCATCCCCGGTCCAGACCACCTTCTTGCCGGCGATCGGGCCGCGATGTTCTTCGAATGTCAGCACATCGGCCATGATCTGGCAGGGATGACTGCGGTCGGTCAGCCCGTTGATCACCGGCACGTCGGCATATTCGGCCATCTCGGTCAGCACGGTTTCGTCGAAGGTCCGGATCATGATCATGTCCACGTAACGCGACAGCACGCGGGCGGTGTCGGCGATGGTCTCGCCATGGCCAAGCTGCATGTCGTTGCCCGACAGCACCATGGTCTGACCACCCATCTGCCGTACGCCCACGTCAAAGGACACGCGCGTCCGGGTCGAGGGTTTTTCGAAGATCAGCGCCACCATCCGGTCCTTGAGCGGCTGCTCGTCATCGGGCGCGGCCTTGGGCCGGCCAAGGCGGGCCTGTTTCATGGCGCCCGCCTGGTCGATCATGGTCCGCAGGTCGGCGGCGTCGGTCTTGTGGATATCGAGAAAGTGATTCATGTCTTTAGGCTTTCTTCTGGCCGGGGCGGGGGCGCTGCCCCCTTCGCCTGACGGCGACTCCCCCGGAGTATTTTTGGCGAAATGAAGATCAGGCGGCTTCGACCTGGCTTGCGGCGGCATCCAGGCGGGTGAAGGCCTCGGCGATGTCGTCCTCGGTCAGGGTGAGCGGTGGCAGCAGGCGGATCACATTATCGGCGGCGGGGACGGTGATGACCAGGTTGTCATAACCCGCCTTGACCACGTCGAGATTGGACGCCTTGCATTTCAGCCCCAGCATCAGGCCGGACCCGCGCACCTCTTCGAACACCTCCGGGTGGGCGGCGACCAGCCCTTCGAGCCGCTGGCGCAGCAATGCGGCCTTGCGGTTGACCTCGGCCAGAAAGGCCGGATCGGCCACGTGATCCATCACCGCGCAGCCCACGGCGCAGCCCAGCGGATTGCCACCATAGGTGGAGCCATGGGTGCCCGCGGTCATACCGCTTGCGGCCTCTTCGGTGGCCAGCACCGCGCCCAGAGGGAAGCCCCCGCCGATGCCCTTGGCCACCATCATGATATCGGGCGTGATACCGGCCCATTCATGGGCAAAGAGCCGCCCCGTCCGGCCCACGCCGCACTGTACCTCGTCGAGGATCAGCAAGAGACCATGATCGTCGCAGATCTGGCGCAGCGCCTTCAACTCGGCATCGGGAACCGGACGAATACCCCCCTCGCCCTGCACCGGCTCGATCATGATCGCGGCGGTTTTTTCCGTGATCGCGTTGGTGACACCATCAAGATCGCCGAAGGTCAGGTGCACGAAACCGGGCAGAAGCGGGCCGAACCCTTTGACCATCTTTTCCGACCCCGCGGCGGCGATGCCTGCCGAGGAGCGGCCATGGAAGGAGCCGTCGAAGGTAATGATCTCGACCCGCTCGGGCTGGCCCTTGTCGTAAAAGTACTTGCGCGCCATCTTGACAGCCAGTTCGCAGGCCTCGGTGCCCGAATTGGTGAAGAACACCGTATCGGCAAATGTGTGCTCGACCAGCTTGTCGGCCAGCGCCTGCTGTTGCGGGATCTGGTAGAGGTTCGACACGTGCCACAGGTTCTGCGCCTGATCGGTCAATGCCTTGACCAGCGCGGGATGGGCATGGCCCAGCGCATTCACCGCGATGCCCGAGCCAAGATCGAGGAAGCGTCGGCCATCCGCCTCGGTCAGCCAGGCGCCTTCGCCCTTCACGAAGTGAAGCGGCGCGCGGTTATAGGTCGGCAGGACGGACGGAATCATGGGATCATCCTTGTCTGAGGGTTGTCCCCGATGCAGGGCATAGCGGGGCGTTCAGGTCAATGTCTGGAAAGCAGGGTGCGCGTAGCAAAACTGGCACGCATGGATCAAACGACCGCTCAGGCGGTAGCGCGTCGGCGTCGGAGAGACGGGATATGAGCGTGTTTGATCATGTCGCGTTTCATAACGGAGGAAACGCCCGAAGAAAACCCCTTTTGAAGGGGGAGATGCAACAAAATGGAAACCCCGTCTCCACCTGCACTCTCATCGAAATTAAGAATGCCTGCCCGGTGAAAAGGGCTTCGGGCAAGTCGCCCGCCGGTGGATGATGCAGGATCGCTGCGGCGGCATCTTGCCAATCTCAACGAGATAGCGCACCGCTTGGCCATGTTCGAACCCAAACCGCAGAATCCCGCCCTTGCCGCCGCGCTGATCTTCGCGGCCACGGGTTTCATCGCCGGCACGACGCTCTTGGCCAAGGCGTTGGGGACCAGCGCGCTGGGCCCTGCCCTGCCAGCGTTTCAGATCAGCCACGGGCGATTTCTATTTGCCTTCGCGGTGATCCTGTCGATCGTGGCCACGACCCGGCCCCGGTTGGGGCGCCCCCATTGGGGGCTGCACCTGGGCCGCACAAGCTTTGGCTGGGCGGGTGTGACCCTTATGTTCGCGGCTGTCGCCCATATCCCCATGGCTGACGCGACGGCGATCGCTTTCCTGAATCCGGTCTTCGCCATGTTGCTGGCGATCCCGCTGCTGGGCGAGCGGGTCGGGCCTTGGCGCTGGGGTGCGGCGGTCGTTGCCCTTCTGGGCGCGCTCATACTGCTGCGGCCAGCGACTGGCAGCTTCCAGCCCGCCGCCCTGTTGGCACTGGGTGCCGCGGTAGTGATGGGCATGGAGCTTATCTTCATCAAGAAGCTTTCGGGCCGCGAGCGTCCGATCCAGATCCTGCTTGTCAACAACGCGATGGGGCTGGTCATCGCCAGCGTCGCGGTCTGGCCGGTCTGGCAAACACCCTTGCCCGCGCAATGGGCGGCGCTGGCAGGGATCGGTCTGCTGATGGCCTGTGCGCAGATCTGTTTCGTCAACGGGATGGCCCGGGCCGATGCCTCGTTTGTCGCGCCTTTCAGCTATGCCACCCTTGTTTTTGCCACACTCTACGATCTGGCCGCATTTCAGGTCTGGCCCGACGCGGTGAGCCTTACCGGCGCTGCCATCATCCTCGCCGGAGCCCTGACCCTGGCCTGGCGCGAAGGTCGCGCTCGCAAGACCTGATCCGCCTTTCATTTCGCCAGAAATACTCCGGGGGAGGCGCCCTTCGGGTGCCGGGGGCAGAGCCCCCTGGCGTCGTAACACCTTCGCGATAATCTGTCGAACTTGCCTCGAGGCGACGGATGCGTCGCAAATCGCCAAGACCCGCCCCGCTTTCCCACCGATCCTGAGCCTACGCACTCTCCGGATGGTCCGCTATGCATGAACGCCGAATTCCTGAATGGGTCCGCCATTCCCCCGCTCCTTCGGTACGGGATTTCGGCTTGCTCGCCGGGCTCGAGGCGGTGGTTCGCGGCATTCTGATCTCGGTCTTTCCGCTGATCATGTACCGGGCGCTGGGTGACGCCGAACGCGTGTCGATGGCCTATTTCCTGATCGGTTTCCTCTCGCTGGGCGCGGGACTGATGGTGCCCAGCCTGATCCGGTATGTCCCACGACGTTGGGCCTATTCGGGAGGGGCGCTGTTGTTCGTGGCCGGGGCGATGCTGGCGGTGCAGGGAACGCCCCTGACCACGATCGCCGCGTTGGCCTGCAACACCGTCGCCGCGGTGGTTTGCTTCATCTGTTTCAACGCCTATGTACTCGATTACATCGAGCGGGTGGAGCTGGGCAGGTGCGAAACCAGCCGGATGTTCTACAGCGCGCTCGGCTGGACCGCCGGGCCGATGGCCGGGGTGTTGTTGATGGAGGTCTGGCCGCCAGCACCTTTCGTGATCAGCGGCGTCGCCGCGTTGGCGATGCTGGCGCTCTTCTGGGCGCTCAGGCTTGGCAATGGCAAGATGATCGCCCGCGCCCGCCGCCCGGCACGCAATCCGTTGGCCTTTCTGCCCCGCTTCTTTGCCCAGCCCCGGCTGGTCGCGGGCTATCTCTTTGCGATGATCCGATCCTGTGGCTGGTGGGTCTACGTGGTCTATCTGCCGATCTTCGCGATCGAGGCCGGGCTTGGAGACCAGCTGGGCGGCATCCTTCTGTCTATCACCAACGGTATGCTGTTCGCGGCACCGCTGATCCTGAGATGGGTGCAGGCGCGCTCATTGAAAAGCGCGGTACGGATCGGCTTCGCGGGGGCCGGGTTCTGTTTTGCGACCGCGGGTCTCCTGTCGGGCTGGGCGCCGGTCGCCGCCGGATTGCTGATGCTGGGATCGTTCTGGCTGATCGTGCTAGATATCTGCGCTGGCCTGCCCTTCCTGATGGCGGTGAAACCGTCAGAACGCACCGAGATGTCTGCGATCTATTCCAGTTACCGCGACGTATCGGGCATCCTGACACCGGGCGTGGCCTGGCTTGTGCTGCTGGCCGCGCCGGTGGCGGGCATCTTCGTTGCCGGCGGTGCGGGCCTGTTTGGCGCTTTCACCATCGCCGCCCGGATGCACCCGCGCCTGGGTCGCCCCCGGGTTCGCTTCGAACCCGGCTCGCTCGCCGATGCCTGAAGCGGGCGCCGTTTTCCGGCACGGAAAACGGGCCGGAATTCTTGCAGAATTCCGGCTGCCTCATGCCTTCAGCCGATACCCCCGATTGAGCAGGACCCAGGCCAGCAGACAGACCGCCAACGTGGCCCCCAGACAAACCGCCAGGCCCAACGCGGGCGAACTATCCGAGACACCGATCATCGCAAACCGCAGCCCATCGATCAGGTAGAAGACCGGATTGGCGTGGGTCAGCCCCCCCAAAAGCGGCGGCAAGGCCTCGACCGAATAGAAAGTGCCCGACAGAAACGCCAAAGGCGTCACGATGAAATTGGTGATCGCGGCCATCTGGTCGAACTTGTTGGCATAGATCCCCGCCACCAGCCCGAGCGCGCCCATGAACCCGGCCCCCAGCACCACAAATCCCAGCGCCAGCAGCGGGTGCACCGGCACGATCCCCAGCACCAGCACCAGCGCCACCCCGATCGCAAGCGCCACCAGCAACCCACGCACCACGGCGCCCGCCAGATAACCCAGGAGCAACTCCAGCGCCGACAGCGGCGGCATCAGCGTATCCACGATATTGCCCTGCACCTTGGAGATCACCACCGAGGAGGAGGTATTCGCAAACGCGTTCTGGATCACCGTCATCATCAGGATCCCCGGCGCCAGAAAGGTCAGGAACGGCACCCCCATCACCGCGCCCCGGCCAGCGCCAACCGCCAGCGAGAAGATCATCATGAACAGACCCGCCGTCACCAGCGGCGCCAGCAGGGTCTGGGTCCAGACCACGAGAAACCGCATCACCTCGCGCGCGGCAAGCGTATAAAGCCCCAGCCAGTTCACCTGTCCGAACCGCCGCACACCCAGTTCCATCGCCTTCTCTCCCACTTGCCGCCGCCCTGGCCTTTTCCCGATTCGAAATGCCTTGTAACCCGGCCCGCAGTGACTAGAATAGGGCGCTGAGACAATTTCCGAAGGCGGCCGCAGCTCTGGGGCCGCTTTCCCGCTTTTGAGAGGCAAACCATGTCCTGGACCGACGAGCGCGTCGAACTGCTCAAGAAAATGTGGGGCGAGGGCCAGTCGGCCAGCCAGATCGCCAAGGAACTGGGCGGCGTCACCCGCAACGCGGTCATCGGCAAGGTGCACCGTCTGGGCCTGTCCAATCGCAGCTCGGGCGCGGCACCAGCCTCGACCAAGGCCGAGGCAAAAGAAAAGCCCGCCGCCACACCCAGGCCAGAGGCCAAGCCCAAACCCGCGCCGCGCCCCGAACCGGTTCGCGCGGCCCCCGAGCCTGCACCGGCACCGCAACCGGCCGAGGCCAAGCCGATCCCGGCGCGCAAACAGATCATCCCGGCCGGTCAACCGCTGCCGCCACAGCCTTCGGCGAACGAAATCAGCCCCGAGGCACTGGCCAAGGTCAACGAGGTCGAGAAAAAGGCCAAGAAGCTGAGCCTGATGGAACTGACCGAGCGCACCTGCAAATGGCCCGTTGGCGACCCCGCGACCGAGGATTTCTGGTTCTGCGGCCTGCCGGTCCAGCAGGGTAAACCCTATTGCGAGGCGCATGTCGGCGTGGCGTTCCAGCCGATGAGTTCGCGCCGCGATCGTCGCCGCTGACACAGGCCCGCGCAGAAAAAAGTCCGGGACAGATGTCCCGGACCGTTACTCACTACCCAAAAACAGACGTGGTTCAGCTCAGTTCTTGACCGGTGCCGCCGATGTGAAATCGGGGATTACGTTGGTGGAAGCCGCTTTATCCTCGATCCCCGGCCAGTTCCCCTGGGCCTTGTTGATGTTTCCGGCAATGTCTTCCTCCCAGAAACCTACAACGTTCTTCGTGATGTTCAGGTAGAGCTTGTCATCGACGATGCGCCACAGGTTCGGGTTGCCCGGCACCTTTCCACCCTTGGATACACCATAGGCGCAATGGCCGTCATATTGCGGCGCGTAATAGGCCGGGTTGGCCAGAAACCTGTCGCGGTTCTCGGCGCTGGCAAAGGCCCAGGTCGAGCCGTTCCACTCGGCGGTGATGTCGGCGCGGCCCTTGATCGCCTCTGGCTGGGCCTGGCCGACCGGTGCCTGGGCCAACCCGCGATAGGCGACCGCATCATAGCCCGAAACCGCATAACCGGTACCGTCAAGATATTGCGGACCAGCCAGAACCGGCGCGGCCAGTGCGGTCATGGCTGCGGTGGCAAGGGCAAGAGCGAGACGTTTCATGAAGAGGTTCCTCCGTTTGATGTTGACCCGAGATTATCCTTGTTGCCCATCCTTGGCAGCGGACCTCGCGCGGCTGTGACCCCACATCGACGATTTGTGAGTGGGACCGGCCTATTGTTTCAGTTGCATTCCCTGCCCCGGCATTGGACTTTGCCCTTCCGGCCCCTAGCTCTCCCTAACCGGGTGCCGCCGCCCGTTGATGTAACATTCGAGACGAAAGCCATGACCGAACAGACACCCTATACCCCGCCCCGCGTCTGGACCTGGGACAAGGAAAACGGCGGCCAGTTCGCCAATATCAACCGTCCCATTGCGGGTGCCACCCATGACAAGGACCTGCCGGTGGGCAAGCACCCGTTCCAGCTCTATTCGCTGGGCACGCCCAATGGGGTCAAGGTGACGGTAATGTTCGAGGAACTGCTGGCCGCAGGCCACGCAGACGCCGAATACGATGCCTGGCTGATCAATATCAGTCAGGGTGATCAGTTCGGATCGGGCTTTGTCGATGTGAACCCCAACTCCAAGATCCCTGCCCTGCTCGACCGCTCCGGCCCGGAACCGGTCCGGGTGTTCGAAAGCGCCTCGATCCTGTTCCATCTGGCCGAGAAATTCGGCGCCTTCCTGCCCGCATCGGGCCCGGCCCGGACCGAGGTGATGAACTGGCTGTTCTGGCAGATGGGCAGCGCGCCCTATCTGGGCGGCGGCTTTGGCCATTTCTACGCCTATGCGCCCGAGAAGTTCGAATACCCGATCAACCGCTTCGCGATGGAGGTCAAGCGCCAGCTGGACGTGCTGGACCGCGAACTGGCGCATCGCCCCTTTATCGCGGGTGACGATTATTCCATCGCCGATATGGCGATCTGGCCGTGGTATGGGCAGCTGGTTCTGGGCCGGGCCTATGACGCCGCCGAATTCCTGGATGCCGAAAGCTATACCCATGTGATGCGCTGGGCGCGCGAGCTGGATGCCCGTCCGGGCGTCAGCCGTGGCCGCATGGTCAACCGTGTATCGGGGGAGCCGAAATACCAGCTGCGCGAGCGCCACGACGCCAGCGATTTCGACACCCGCACCCAGGACAAGCTGGAACCGGACGCCAGCTAATCGCACGCGACCGAAGATGCGTGGCATTTTCCTAAAATGCCGCGCAGAATCAGCGTTTTTCCCCTCGGCTGCTCGACCCTTTGAACGCCCGCCGTGTGTCAGATCACAAGACCGGACCGTGCCCCGTCACGGTCCGGTCTTTTCGTTTCGAAATCGGCGAAAATGCCAGACAGCCCGGCGTTGAGCGGCGGCGCGGATCCGGTCATCCCTGTGGCACGGCGCAACGATGCGTCGTTGGTCAAGAGTTTCAGGAGATACCATATGAACATGGCGATGACGCAGGACCTGCCCTGCATGCTGCTCGATGCGGGCGCGGATTTTTCCTATTCGGTCTTTGGCTGGACCGTGACGACCCCGCCCCCCAGCCCGAGCGGCGATGGCATCTTTGCCCAGAGCCCGACCACACCTGCGCTGCTCCAGAACGCCAGTTCGCGGCTGGTGCCGCCGCAATCCATCGCCTTCAACACCGCCAACCCCTCGCGTACCGCGCTGTTCAGCATGCCGCTCTACAACGGGTTCGCGCCCTCGACCGGGTTCTGGAACCTGCAATCGGGCGGCAGCGCCAATTTCGCGCTGCAACTGGCCCAGGCGACCAATGTCACCCTGACCGTCACCTGCGCCGGGGTGGCGAACCCGAACACCACCGGCAGCCAGAGCTATATCAGCGTCTCGGTCAACGGGCAGCAGGTGGCATCCAACCAGTTCGTCGCCAACCAGAACTGGCATGACGAGACCTTTGTGCTGGATGCCGCCAAGATGGTGCAGGGCGAAAACACCATCGTGATCTCGGACAGCGGCCAGCAGGGGCTGTGGATCACCGCCGTGGGCGTCAGCACCGCCGATGTGCCGATCAGCGCCAGCTATTTCTGGCAGCAGATCGGCGCCGGAGAGTTGAACCCCGGCAATACCTATAACCGCTCGATCGCGGTAACCTCGGGCAATACCAGCACCGATACCGAGACCGACAGCTTTGCCGAGACGCTGGGCCTGACCGTGGGCATCGGCGGCGGCGGCATCGACAAGGCGCTGTTCGGGATCAGCGCGCAGCTCTCGACCTCGTTCACCCATACATCGACCACGGCGCACAGTCTGGCGATCAGCCAGCAGACCACGTCAAGCTATGGCGTCAACATCACGCCGCCGGGGGCGGACAAGGTGACGTTCCAGATCTGGCAGCTCTGCCTGCAATACGAGGCCAACGGCACCCTGCTGACGCAGGCGCTGGGACCCAATGACGGTCCGATCGTGATCACGCAATACCCGGCCTGACCGCACCGCGCCGCCCTATTTCAAACGGGGCGGCGCATCCGGGTCCATGCCCGGCGCCGAAGGACCGCGCGGCGGCGCGGGCGGTGCGGGCAAGTCGAAGCGCAGCCCCACCCGGCCCAGGGTGGCTGCCATCGCATCCGAGGCCGCGAAGAACCCAACATCCATCGCGCCCGCTTCGACCCCGGAAAAGGTCAGCGCCTCGGACGCGGCCTTGGCCAGCGCGGGTTCCGCGCCCTCGCGTGCATCGACAAAGCCCAGAAGATGCCCGCGCCCGCCATCCTGATAAACGACACCGGCCAGATAGGCCCCCTGCGCCAGTCCGGCGGCGGTGACCAGCTTGGCATCGAGCGCAGACAGCAGCGCCTCGGGCAGGCCGCTCGGCGCGGTCACCTCGGTGATCCGCGCCTCGATCTGGTCGGGACCGTGGCCCAGCGTCTCGCTCAGCCAGCCCAGCGCCTCGGCCGGGATCAGCATGGCCGAGGGCGCCACATCGAGGTTCAAACCCAACCCGACCCCCTGCCCCGCCAGCATCGCCGCCAGCACCCGGCCCGACAGCGCCGCATAGGGGGCGGGACGGCCGGTAAAGGCGGCCAGCCGCTCCTCGCGGTCAAAGACCAGCACGAAGCGGCCATCGGCCAGGTCGAAGAGTTCGGGCGACAGGTTCTCGCCGCGCGCCTCTTCGGTCAGAAGCAGGAACAGTTCGGCATCGCCCAGCCGTTCAAAGAAACGCAGCCGCGCGGCATCATCGTCTGCGTCGGCCTCCATCGCGGCATGGGCGCGGTCAAGCGGGGTTTGCGCTCCGGTCTGGCTCATTCAGCACCTCTCTGACCCGCGCGCGCAGAACCGGAAGCAGCTCGGTCTCGAACCACGGGTTTTTCCTGAGCCATCCCGTATTGCGCCAGGACGGATGAGGCAAGGCAAAGACGCGCGGCGCATGGTCCCGCCAGGCGGCCACTGTCTCGGTCACCGGGCTGCGCGCGCCCAGGTGATACTTGTGCGCATGGCCGCCCACCAGCACGGTCAGCGGCATCTCTCCCAATTCAGCCATCACCCGACTGTGCCAGGTCTTTCCACAAACCGGCGGCGGCGGCAGGTCCGCGCCCTGACTGTTGTAGCCCGGGAAACAAAACGCCATCGGCACCACGGCGACCCGCGACAGGTCATAGAAGGTTTCCTCGCCGATCCCCAGCCAGTCGCGCAGCCGGTCGCCTGACGGGTCGGTGAAGGGCCGGCCCGAGGCATGCACCCGCGCGCCCGGCGCCTGCCCCGCGATCAGCAGGCGCGCGCCGGGCCGAAACCAGACGACCGGTCGCGGTTCATGTGCCGTATGCGTGGCGGCAAAACGGTCAGCGCACAAGCGGCAGGCGCGAATCCGCTCGGCCAGAGGCGCTGCGACGGGGTCGGTCATCAGGTCGGCTCCTGTCAGGTGACGGGTCAGAGGATAGCCGGTTCCGCCCGCCATTCCAGCCCCGCGCCGGGTCACGCCCACGTGATCGCCATCCCTGCTTGACAGGTTCCGGCCGCGATTGAGTTTTTGTTTCACATTTGGACATAATGTAGCCAAATTCCCCCTGTAGGCCGGTGGACAACTCCCGCCCCGACGGGGGATGAACGGGCATGGCCATGGGGTCATGCGACACAGACGACATTGGGCCGCAGCAGATAGCAAATGCTTGAATTCGAGAATGTCAGCAAATCCTTCTGGACGGGATCACAGCGCAAGGTGATCCTTGACCGTGTCTCGTTCCGGGTGGAACTGGGCAAGTCGATGGGTATTCTGGCACCGAACGGCACCGGCAAGACGACCCTGATCAACATGATGGCCGGTCTCGAAAAACCCGACGAGGGCGTGATCCGCCGCGGCTGTAACATCTCGTTCCCGCTGGGGTTCATGGGCGGTGTGGTGGGCCGCCTCTCGGCAATGGAAAACGCGCGCTATATCGCCCGGCTTTATGGCATGGATCCCGACTATATCGAGGCCTATTGCCGGTGGCTTTGCGGCCTCGGCGAGTATTTCGACCAGCCGCTGGGCACCTATTCGTCGGGCATGCGGGCGCGGTTCTCGTTTGCCTTGATGCTGGCGCTGGATTTCGACATGTATCTCATCGACGAAGGCATGCCCGCCTCGACCGATGTCGAGTTCAACAAGAAGGCCGGCGCCATTCTCGAAGAACGGCTGCGCACGACCACCATCGTCATCGTCTCGCACCAGCCCGGGACATTGGAAAAATTCGCCCGGCAGGCCGCTGTTCTGATGAATGGCCAACTGCATGTATTCGACTCCTTGGAAGAAGCGAAACAGCTCTATGACTACCAAACCCAAGGCTAAGAAATTCCGCATCCGTCGGACCGGCGCCCCCACGGGGACCGAAGGCTCGGCCTCGGTGTCACCCCGCCCCCAGCCGGTGGCCAATGTTTCGCCGTTGCGCCCGCAAGCTGCAACCGCGCACCCAGAGGCTGCGCCGCAGCCCGGCAATACGCCCGCCCGCCCGCAACGCCCCGCACCCGAAGCGGCGCCCGCTGCCCCTGCGGCGATGGAGGGACAGGTGTCCTCGGCCGCCGAAACCGGTGCCGAGGCCGAGATCGACGCCATCAAGCGCGAGGGCCTGACCGGACGGCAATTGCGGATGGCCCGACGGCTGGCCCAGAAACACAACCTGCCGGTGACCTCGGACTATGACGCGGTGCGCCAGCTGCGCGCCCGAGGCATCGACCCGCTGGAACGCGGCAACATGCTGGACCTGGTGGTTCAGCGTGGCGGAGACACTGCCGAGTTGGCCAATGTCGAAGACGCCGGCGCGCAACCGAAGGTTCAACTGCCGCAGACGGTGCAACCGCGCCAGATGCTGCCCTCGACCGAGTTGAGCCCGACTCAGCGCCGCGAGATGGAAATCGGCCGCATCCAGCAGGACATCATGCGCCGTCGCCGCCGCAAGATGATGCAGCTGCTGACCCGGCTGGCCTTCTTCGTGTTCCTGCCCACGCTGATCGCAGGCTATTACTTCTACGTGGTCGCCACGCCGATGTATGCTAGCAAGTCGGAATTCGTGATCCTTCAGGCCGACGGCTCGCTTGGCGGGGTCGGCGGTTTCTTTGCCGGTACGCAATTCGCCACCAGCCAGGATTCGATCTCGGTCCAGTCGTTCCTGGAGTCGAAAGAGGCGATGCTGCTGCTGGACCGCGACCAGAGCTTCAAGGCGCATTTCCAGAGGGAAGAGATCGACCCGATCCAGCGGCTGTCCCCCGACGCCACCAACGAAGAGGCCTACAAGGTCTATTCCCGGATCGTCACGATCGGATATGATCCGACCGAGGGCGTGATCCGGATGGAGGTTGCGGCCCCCGATCCGCAGGTCGCCACCGACTTCTCGAACAGCCTGCTGTCCTATGCTGAAAGCCGGGTGAACAACCTGTCCGGCCAGAAGCGCGAGGACCAGATGCGCGAGGCGCGCAAGAGCTTCGAAGATGCCCAGAAAGAGCGGCGCAAGGCGCAGGAGGCGCTGGTCGAGCTGCAACAGCAGGGCGCGCTGCTGGACCCCGAAAGCGTGATCGCCAGCCTGCGCGGCCGCATCGACCAGGTCGAGGTGCAGTTGCAGGAGAAGGAGCTGCAATTGGCCGCCCTGCTCGACAACGCGCGCCCCAGCAAGGCCAAGGTGGATGGTGCCCGCGCCGATATCGCGCGGCTCAACGATGTGCTGGACGATCTGAATGCCCGGATGCTGGACACGTCCAGTGGAGAAAACTCGCTGGCCCGTCTGAGCGTTCGCATCCAGATGGCCCAGGCCGATCTGGCCAGCCGGGACATGATGCTTCAGGGCGCCTTGCAACAGATGGAAACCACCCGGATGGAGGCCAACCGCCAGGTGCGCTATCTGACCGTTTCGGTCAACCCGGTCCCCAGCGACGAGCCGAGCTATCCGCGCAGCTTCGAAAATACGATTTTGGCATTCCTGCTGTTTGCTGGTATCTACCTGATGATCTCGCTCACCGCGTCGATCCTCAGAGAACAGGTATCCTCGTAAGCCCATGAAACATGTCCGAATCGCCGACCTGACGGTCGGCAACGACCTCCCGCTCACCATCATCGCGGGCCCCTGCCAGCTGGAAAGCGCCGATCATGCCCAGATGATCGCCGGCACGATGAAAGAGGCCTGCGACGCCGTCGGCGCGCAATATGTCTTCAAGGGGTCGTTCGACAAGGCCAACAGAACCTCGGTCAATGCCGCGCCCGCGCTCGGGCTCGACAAGGGGCTGGCGGTTCTGCAATCGGTCAAGGACACGATCGGCGTGCCGGTTCTGACCGATGTGCATGAAAAGGAGCAATGCGCCCCGGTTGCCGAGGTCTGCGATGTCTTGCAGATCCCCGCCTTTCTGTGCCGCCAGACCGCGCTGTTGAAAGCGGCCGGTGCGACCGGTGCGGTCGTCAATGTCAAGAAAGGCCAGTTCCTGGCCCCCTGGGACATGCCCAACGTGGCGGCCAAGATCGAGAGCACCGGCAACGGTAATATCCTGCTGACCGAGCGCGGGGTCAGCTTTGGCTACAACCGGCTTGTGGTCGACATGCAGGCGCTGCCGGAAATGGCGCGCACCGGTTATCCGGTGATCATGGACGCCACCCATACGGTGGCCCAGCCCGGCGGGCTGGGCGGGGCATCCGGCGGGCAGCGCGAATTCGCGCCGGTCATGGCGCGTGCCGCAGTGGCGGTGGGCGTGGCGGGCGTGTTCATGGAGACGCACCAGGACCCCGATAACGCCCCCTGTGACGGCCCCAACATGATCTATCTCGATCAGATGCCGGGCCTTATCGACATGCTGATGCGACTCGACACGCTCGCCAAGGCAAATCCGATCCAGATCTGAAAAAGGCTCGAGTGTTCGACATGACCAGACCCCTGCCCGAGGTGACCCCCAACACGTGGAGTTTTCTGCGCGACGCGATGATCCGGCCCACCGGGTTTCGCGAATACGACGCGCGCTGGAAATATCCCGAGGAAATCAATCTGCCCGGCATGACCGCCCTGGGTCTGGGCCTGGGCACCCAGATGCACCGCCGCGGCATCGCCCCGGTGATCGCGGTGGGCAACGACTATCGCGACTATTCTCTGTCCATCAAGAATGCGCTGATCCTGGGCCTGATGCAGGCCGGGCTCCAGGTCAAGGACATTGGCCCGGCCCTGTCACCGATGGCCTATTTTGCCCAGTTCCATCTGGATGTGCCCGCCGTCGCGATGGTGACCGCCAGCCACAACCCCAATGGCTGGACCGGGGTCAAGATGGGCTTTGACCGGCCGCTGACCCATGGCCCCGACGAGATGGCGGAACTGCGCGACATCGTGCTGAACGGCGAAGGCGTCGCGCGCCCGGGCGGGTCTTACGAATTCGTCGATGGAGTCAAAGAGGCCTATATCGACGATCTGGTCGGCGATTTCCGCATCTCGCGCCCGCTCAAGGTGGTCTGCGCCACGGGCAATGGCACCGCCTCGGCCTTTGCGCCAGAAATCTTTGCCCGCATGGGGGTCGAGATCGTGCCGAGCCACAACGAGCTCGACTATACCTTTCCCAACTACAACCCCAACCCCGAAGCCATGGAAATGCTGCATGACATGGCCGACACGGTCAAAGCCAGCGGCGCCGATTTTGCTCTGGGCTTTGACGGCGACGGCGACCGCTGCGGCGTGGTCGATGACGAGGGCGAGGAGATCTTTGCCGACAAGGTGGGCGTGATCATGGCGCGCGACCTGTCCAAGCTTTATCCGGGTTCGACCTTTGTGGCCGATGTGAAATCCACCGGCCTGTTTGCCGCCGACCCGGAGTTGCGCAAGCATGGCGCCAAGGCCGATTACTGGAAGACCGGCCACAGCCACATGAAGCGCCGGGTCAAGGAGATTGGCGCGCTGGCAGGGTTCGAGAAATCCGGCCATTACTTTCTGGCCGAACCTGTCGGGCGCGGCTATGACTGCGGCATGCGGGTGGCGGTCGAGATCTGCAAGCTGATGGATCGCAACCCCGAGATGTCGATGTCGGACCTGCGCAAGGCCCTGCCACGCACATGGTCGACGCCCACCATGTCGCCCTATGCCGCCGATACCGAGAAATACGCGATCCTGGAGCGGCTGGTGGGAAAGCTGGTGGCCAAGCATGCCGCCGGAGACAGCTTTGCCGGACGCGCCATCAAGGAGGTGGTCACCGTGAACGGCGCCCGGGTCATCCTTGACAACGGTTCGTGGGGGCTGGTCCGCGCGTCGTCGAACACGCCGAACCTGGTGGTGGTCTGTGAAAGCAGCGAAAGCGAAGCCGAGATGCGCGCCATCTTTGCCGAAATCGACGCGGTGATCCGCACCGAGCCGGCTGTGGGCGATTACGACCAGACCATCTGACCCAGGCAGAGGCGCTCCCTCCCCGTCGCGCCTCTCTGACGAGAGGCCCGAGGCGTTGGGCCGGGCCGCGCGTTCCGCGCGGGGTGTTTTGCGAGGCTCCGCCTCGCGCTCCGGAGTATTTGGAGCGGAATGAAGGAGCAGGAGCCTCTTCTTTCCTCTTGCCCCAAATATCCCGGGGGAGTCACCGAAGGTGACGGGGGCAGCGCCCCCCTAACTCTTTCCGCCAAAGTCAGTCGGCGCCGAGAAGCTTGAGCAGGCCCTTGGTGGCCTCTTGTTCCAGCCGGTCCTTGATCAACTCCTCAACATCTTGATCGGGTGTGATCTCGGTATCCAGCTCCTCTCCCAGTTTTCGGCGCAACTCGTCCTTGGCCTTGGTCTCGACCGCCTCCTTGTCGAGGCCGGTCGCCGCTTCGATCACCTGGCTCAGATCGGGGCGGATTGCCGGGTCGGCCCAGGGGCCGACGATGCGAACCGGCACAGCAATTCCCTGCCCCGCATTGGCCCGCAGCGCGACGGGTGTGAACAGGTAATCGATATCCCGCGCCCCCAGACCGACGCGCCCGGTGCCATTGGCCTTGAAATTGTCGAGCAGCATCAGCAGGTCCTCGTTGAAGAGGTTGCCCTTGTCCATCCGGTAGCTGGCGGTGAGGCTGTTGAACACGGTGGTGCCGCCACCCTTGGCCCCGCGCCCCATCAGGTTGTCGAGGTCGAAGCCCGAGATCACTCCGCGCCCCATCGCAAGCCGGCCCTCGCCCGAGAGCGAGCGCATGATCTGCGCCTCGCTCTGGCCAACCCCCAGGAATTTCAGCTCGCCCGAGGCCGCGCCCGACAGCCGCTCGATCCCGCCCAGCGTTGCCAGGGCCTCGCGCATTTCGACCCCTTCGGCCCGCAGATCGCCGCCAACCGACAAGCCGTTGCGATTGTTGGCCACCAGTTGACCGGTCAACTGTCCCGAAAACAGCGAGACCGGCGCCATCTCGACAACCGCACGGCTGTTGTCCAGCGACAGACCAAGCGCGCTTTGACCAAGCTCCAGTCCCGGCAAAGCGATAGAGCGCGCGGTCAGATGCAGGCTCCCGTTGGCCAGCGCCAGCGCCGATGCGTCGATGGCGGTCTCGGACCATCCCGAGCCCGCGTCGCCGCCGCCGGAACCTGTCCCGCTGGAAGCGGCACCTAGACCGGTCAGGTCCAGCGCATCCGCCGTCAGACGCGCAGTCACCTGCGGCGGGTCGGCCACTGTCACATCCGCCGCTCCGTTCAGCCGGTTGCCGTCGAGATCGGCCGCCAGATCGCGCAGAGCCAGTCGCCCGTCGGCAGTATAGGTAACCTGAGCCTTGAGATCGGCCCGCTGCCCCAGCCCGCGCGGCAGGCTGATACCGGACTGGCCAAAGGCCGCCAGCATCGCGGCACTGTCGCTGGTATCAAGCGTGGCGGTTCCGGCCAGCGCGCCATCGATACTGGCACGCCCGTCAAAGGTGATGCTGGTGCTGGGCGCCGCCATCGTCATCTGCATCGCGCTGACCTGCCCGTTCGAAAAGGCGCCCAGATCGGCCAGCGTCAGATCGACCGAGATCGGGCCTGCACCCGGCTCCAGCCGCGCCGCCATCTTGAGCGGTGCGTCGGTCGCGGGCCAACTGGCCGACAGATCGACACCACCGAAATCGAAGCTGGTCTTGCCCTCTTCGACATAGATCAGCCGGGCGTTCTTCAACTCCAGCCCGTCAAGCGTCACCAATTGCCCGCCCGCCCCGGATGTCGCAGGCGCCGCCGCGCCACCGGTCACACCCGAGGGCGAGAATTCCCAGTTCACCCGGCCCTTGGCGGTTTCCAGCCGCAGCACCGGATCCTGGGCCAGAATACGGGTGATCCGCACCTCGCCGCCCAACAGGGCGGGTGCCGCAACCCCGATGGCCAGCCCCTGTGCCTGCAACATCGGTGCGCTGCCCGCCCAATCGGCATTGGCCACCGTCACCGGCCCGGTCTCGACCCCGAGCACCGGCCAGAAGCTGAGCTTGACCTCGCCCGCGACAGTCACTTCGCGCCCGGTCTGTTTGCGGATCTGTTCGATGGCCAGTCGCGCCAGCCGGTCACCGGGCAACAGCAGCAGCGCCGCCACCAGAACCACCGCCGCCAGTACCAGAGTGATCCCGATTCGCACGATCCACCGCATTTGTGCGCTCCCTGCCTGTTTGCCTCTTGCGATATGGTCAGCCCACTCCGGTTGCGCAACATTTGCAAGGGGAAGCTTTCCCCTCTATATGCGCGCCATGAGCACGAACCCTCCGAACCTGCGCCCCGACCTGGCCCCCGCCGCCCGCCTGGGCACCGCCGCCACCCGCCCCGGCCAGCCGACCATCGGCATGGTCTCGCTGGGCTGTCCCAAGGCGCTGGTCGACAGCGAGCGCATCCTGACCCGGCTCAGGGCCGAGGGCTATGGCATCTCGCCCGACTATGCGGGCGCCGATGCGGTGATCGTCAACACCTGCGGGTTCCTTGACAGTGCCAAGGCCGAGAGCCTGGAGGCGATCGGAGAAGCACTCAAGGAAAACGGCAAGGTGATCGTGACGGGCTGCCTGGGCGCCGAGCCCGAATATATCCGCGAGCATCATCCGCGCATTCTGGCCGTCACCGGCCCGCATCAATACGAGCAGGTTCTCGATGCCGTGCATGGCGCGGTCCCGCCCGATCCGGACCCGTTTGTCGACCTGCTGCCCGCCTCGGGCGTCAAGCTGACACCGCGCCATTACAGCTATCTCAAGATTTCAGAGGGCTGTAACCACAAGTGCAAGTTCTGCATCATCCCCGACATGCGCGGCAAGCTGGCCAGCCGCCCGGCCCATGCGGTGCTGCGCGAGGCGGAAAAGCTTGTGGATAACGGTGTGAAGGAACTCCTGATCATCTCTCAAGATACAAGCGCTTACGGGCTGGACCGCAAGTATGACACCAACCTGTGGAAAAACCGCGAGGTCCGCAGCCATATCACCGATCTGGCGCGCGAGTTGGGGCAGCTCGACGCCTGGGTACGGCTGCACTACGTCTACCCCTATCCGCATGTGCGCGAGTTGATCCCGCTGATGGCAGATGCGGGGTGCAACCTATTGCCCTATCTCGATATTCCGTTCCAGCACGCACATCCCGACACGCTGAAACGTATGGCCCGCCCGGCGGCGGCGGCGCGCACCCTGGACGAGATCGCCGCCTGGCGCGCGATCTGTCCCGAGATCACCCTGCGCTCGACCTTCATCGTGGGCTACCCGGGCGAGACCGAGGCCGAGTTCCAGACCCTGCTCGACTGGCTGGACGAGGCGAAGCTGGATCGCGTGGGCTGTTTTCAATACGAAAACGTGGCGGGTGCCCGATCCAACGATCTGCCCGATCATGTTCCGGCAGAGGTCAAGCAAGAGCGCTGGGACCGGTTCATGGAAAAGGCACAGGCCATTTCCGAGGCGAAACTGGCCGCGCGGGTGGGACAGGTGATCGAGGTGATCGTCGACGAGGTCGACGACGAGGCCGCCACCTGCCGCACCAAATCGGACGCCCCCGAGATCGACGGCAACCTGTTCATCGACGAGGGATTCGAGGGCTTGCAGCCCGGTGATATCGTGACAGTCGAAGTGGACGAGGCCGGGGAATATGACTTGTGGGGACGTCTAAGATAGAAAAAGATTTTCAGTTTTTCCAAAAGGCCAACAACTACAGGCTGGCACTCGGAACGTTGCAATCGGACATTCCTGATTGGCGTTCAGAGTTGCCAGACTTGGCCTTTGCGAACGACTGCGTTCTTTCAGCAGTGATCTCAGTCTTCGAGCGGTCGCAATCTATCTGCCCTCTCAGTGTTGACGAGGATTCACTACGTCGCGCTGCTGTCTCAGCCGCCATGTTTCAAAATATCTCACTCGTAGAGACAGCGGTTTCGAAGGCGCAATACGTCGGCGCATCTGCCTTAGTCAGGCAGGAAATTGAAGGCGTTGAGGTCCTTCGCGGAATCCTTGCTGGAAAACAAAAAGATGGTGCTACACCACGCTTGAAGGCACTCAAGTTCCTTGGGAGAGTTTATAGCCAACTGACTGGCGTCAGTCACTTGTCTCTAAACGAAGGAATTACCTACCTAAACGGTGGAAGCCCGTTCTCTTACGACCCTCGTTATGACAAGACGTATGCGGAGCTGTTAATGAGTTGCCATGTGCTGGCGGTGCATGGGCTAGCCACGGTCACAGCTTTCGACATCAGAGGATTCGAAGAAGACCATCTGACGGTTTCTGAGGAAAATCACCTTACTCTTGCCCTAGCAGTGCTGGGAAAGAGTGGTTTCCTCCGGCTAAAAGATCCACAATCGAATTCCTAGCCATAGTTGCTTGCCTTCAAACAAGCGGGATGAAATCTACGCAAAGCTGACTGACCCAGGACGCATGATGGGTCCCCATTTATCCTCACCCTTTCCCTGCGTCCGATCCGCGCTATCGTGCAGTCGACAGACATCAGCCACTCAAAGGAACAGCCACATGTCCGACAGCCCCGATATCGCCCAGAAAGCCCCCTTTGCGGTCGAGGTGACCGAAGGCAAATCCTATTTCTGGTGCGCCTGCGGCAAATCGCAGAAACAGCCCTTTTGCGACGGCTCGCACAAGGGGACCGCGTTTTCGCCGGTGAAATACACCGCCGAGGCGGACAAGAAGGTGTTCTTTTGCGGCTGCAAGCATTCGGGCAAGCAGCCGCTCTGCGATGGCAGCCACAGCAAGCTGTGATCAGCGCAGGCTGTTCAGCATCTCGGCATTGGTGCAGAACTCGGGCGCGGCCTCGGCCCGGCCCTGCTGGCAGGCCAGCCAGAGCTGGCAGGGTTCCGTGCATTCCGCGGCACGGCATCGCGTGACGAGTTCGGCGTAATCTTCCTCGGTCAGGCGTTTCTCGGCCAGTGCCTCGGTAAAGGACACGCCGATGGTGCGGGCCACCGACCGGGTCAGCCAGAAATGCCGTTCGATATCGCCCAGGGGGATCTGAGCCATGGAAATCTCCTTGAACCTGTGCGGGCCGTCTAGGGGTGCAGACGGTCGAGCAATGCGCGGTTGCGGCAGTATTGCGGCGCCTGGAGCGCGGTGTCGCGGGTGCCGAGCCATTCGGAGCAGTGCGCGGGATTGCTGCATCCGGTGCAGGCCAGAACCGCATCGCTGATCTCGTCGATGCGCAACTGACCCTTCAGGGCCGATTCCTCCAGATCGTGGCCCAACGTGGTGGCCATGCGGTCGAACAGGTCGGCGTGTTTTTTCAGCGTGTCTCGGTCGGCCATGTTGTCCTCTGCTGTCGCGGCGGCGATAGCATCAGATTAGCGCAGAGCGCGCGCCCTGCCCTTGACGCAGGTCAAGCGCCCAGGCCGAGGTGATCGAGATAGGCGCGGGTGGCATCCCCCACCCGGCGGAACCGGTCGCCGCCCAGTTTTTTGCCGCCATACCAGCGGGTGACCACGATGACGTGATCGGCCAGTTCGGCGCGCTCCATCATCCGCAGAATCACCATGGCGGCGCCGGATTCGCCGTCATCGGCCTTGAGCGCGCCGCTGGGCAGCAGCGCCGCCCAGGTGTTGTGGGTCGCCTTGGCATAGGCGCGGTCCGCTTTCAGTTCGGCAAGAACCGCGTCCACCTCCTCCCGGCTGCGGGCGGGGGCGCCGCTGACCGCGTATTTCGACCCGCGATCTGTCAGCACCACGCCCAGCCGGGTCAGCCCGGTCACTGGGTCAGGCCCAGGCTGCTGGCGGTTCTCTGCACCGTCTGGATGCGGGCGGCATTGGGCGGGTGCGATCCCAGGAACCGGTCGCCCGGATCGGGAATGCGCGAGAAGAAATGCGCCCCCACCAGCGGGTTGTAACCGGCCTTGTGGGTGATCACCGTACCCAGCTCATCGGCCTCCAGCTCATATTCCTTGGAATAGGTGAGCGCACCCACGCTGGCGCCGATCTGTGTGGCGGCGTCGATGGTCGAGGACCCGCCTCCCGCCAGCCCCGCCAGACTGCCGAGGATAATGGCACCGGCGACGGCGCTGGCATTCTGACGCGCCAGATGGCCGCGAATGTGATGCGCCGCCTCATGCCCCATGACAAAGGCAAGCTCGTCGGCATTGCGCGCGGTGGCAATCATGGACCGGGTAAAGATGATCAGCGGCCGGCCGTTCTTGTCCACGGTCTGATAGGCATTGACCGGCGCCTTGGGGTTGGGGTCGACCTCGATCTTGAAATCGCAATTGGCGCCCTGGGTGCGCTGCTGGCATTCGCGCACCGCCACCGGGCGCACCCGTGCCGAGACGCTGGCAAAGGCCGATTGCGCTGCGCTTGCGCTCAACGGCGGGCTGTCCGGGACCGACGGCAGCGGTGTGACGGGTCCGGGATCGGACACCTCGCACGCAGACAACAAGCCAAGCGCAACCGTCAGAAACAGAAACCGCCGCATGGGAAACCTTTATCGTTTTTCGACATTCAGGTCAGAGTTTAGCCTGCGCGCCGGGCGGCTTCCAGCCCCAGCCGCGCGCGCGGGCTTGCATTGGCCGGACGCCGCCGTCACTGTGACGATATGTTTACCATCGAACATGAATTCGACTCGACCGTGATCACGCTTGTCGACGAGGGAGAGACCCCCTTGCAAGAGGATGTGGTCATCAATTCCTTTGCCGAATGCGTGACGGTCGAGCAATACGACCCGCGCACCGAAACCATGCAAAAGATCACCCTTTCGCCCGAACAGCTGCGCGATCTGGCGGCGGCGCTGGATCTGCCCGAGGGGGTGTATCAGCTGCGCGAGGTGCCGGGCTGACCCTCAGCCCCCCAGATAGACAAAGGTCTTGTCACGCGCGGTCTGGCCGCGTCTGAGGTCCAGTCGGCTGGGTGCCACGCCCATGGCGCGGGCCAAGAGTTTTCGTACTGCCTCATTGGCCTTGCCGTCCTCGGGCGGGGCGGTGACGGTGATCCGCAACACCTCTCCCGCCAGGGTCACGCTGTCGCGCGCGGCCTTTGGTGTGACACGCAGGAAAATCTCTTGCCCCGGCCGGGCCAGGTACGACAGATCGGGAAGGGTTTTGACCTTGGGCTTCGCCATGCCCCCGTTCTACAGGGTTCCGCGCAAAAGCCCAGCCTGGTGCTCAGTACCACTCTTCTCCGCGCGGCCCCAGGTAATAGGCGGTTGCCGCAGCACGCGCGTCGCTGTCGCGCTGCGCCGTGGGTGGTGGCAGGCTGCCGGGATACTGGGTCACCGGCTGCGGTTCAGTCGCAGCGCAAGCGCCCAGCGCCAGAAGCGCCACCAGCGGAATTGCATGCGGGATCATAAGGGGTTCTCCTTCGGGTGCCGCATGCTAACACGTCCGTGCGCTATCCCGGCGTGGCAAATGCCGGTCCTCACGCAGGATTTACCCTTGAAACTCGGCGCCCTCTCACCGAGATAGCGAAGAAGGATTTATGTGAAAAGGATTTACATATGCCGCCGCGCAACGATGCCGCCCTGGAGTTCCTGTTGACCCGCCGGTCGCGCCCCGCCAAGACGCTGAGTGCCCCGGCGCCCAGCCGCGAGGCGTTGCGACCGATCCTGACCGCAGCCGCGCGCAGTCCCGACCACGGCAAGCTGGAACCTTGGCGCTTTGTCGTGCTGGAACAGGGCGCGATGGCGCGGCTGGCCGATCTGGCCGAGGCGCGCGGGCGCGCCCTTGGCAAACCTGACGAGGATATCGCCAAGGGCCGGTCGCAGTTCGATCAGGGCATTCTGGCGGTGGCGGTGATCGAGGTGCAGAAGGACAGCCCCAAGATCCCCGCGATCGAACAGACCTATTCGGCTGGCGCGGTCTGCCTGGCGTTGCTGAACGCGGCGCTGGCGGCAGGCTGGGGCGCCAACTGGCTGAGCGGCTGGCCCTCGCATGACCGCGTATTCTGTGCCGAGGGGCTTGGGCTTGAAGCCCATGAACGGGTGGCCGGCCTGATCCATATCGCCACCGAATCCAGCGCCCCGCCCGACAGGCCCCGACCGGATCTGGAGGCCATCACCACCTGGGTCTCGGCATGATCATCGTCAACGCTTTCCTCGCCGCGCTGGGCCAGATCGGCGATCCGCGCTTTCGCAAGGTGCTGGGTCTGGGTGTGGGCCTGACGCTGGCGCTGCTGGTGGCGGTCTATGCGCTGTTCCTGTGGCTGATCCAATGGCTGGTCGGCCCCGAAGTCACCCTTCCGGTGCTGGGCGAGGTAACCTGGGTCGGGGGGTTGCTCAGCGTGTCGTCGCTGATCTTCATGCTGGTGTTGTCGGTGTTCCTGATGGTGCCGGTGGCCTCGGCCATCACCTCCATGTTCCTGGACGAGGTGGCGCAGGCGGTCGAGGACCGGCATTACCCGAACCTCCCCCCTGCAACCACGGTTCCGTTTGGAGAGGCGCTCAAGGACACGGTCAACTTTCTGGGTGTGCTGATCGCGGCCAACCTGGCGGCCTTTGTCCTCTATGCGATGTTCGCGCCTTTTGCGCTGTTCATCTTCTGGGGGCTGAACGGGTTCCTGCTGGGCCGCGAGTATTTCACCCTGGCCGCCATGCGCCGGGTCGGCCGGCCCGAGGCACGCCGCTTGCGCTCGAAACACCTGATGACGATCTGGCTTGCCGGTGCCCTGATGGCGATCCCGCTGTCGGTGCCGCTGGTGAACCTGCTGATCCCGATCCTGGGTGCGGCCACTTTCACCCATATCTTTCATGCGGTGAACGGCACGCGTTGAACGCTGTGGAGGGGCACCGGGATGCCCCGCCCTCACTCCAGCGGCGGCATCACCTTGAGCAGGTTGATGTCGTCGACGCTGATCCACCCGGACAGGATGATGCCCCCGATGATCGCCCAGAGCACCACAGTAAGACCGGTGGTGATCCAGGCTTTGGTTTTCAGATGGTGATGCTCGGGGGCGCCCGCATGGGTGCCGGGCACAATGTCACCCAGATCGCCCTGCGTGCGCACGCGGATCGGCAACACGATCAGGAAGGTCATGAACCAGATGACCGAGAACAGCACCAATGCGGATGTGATCGACATGTTCGCCCCCTTTGGGTTTCACCCTGATATGGGTCAGACCTGCTCCAGTTCCACCAGGCAGCCGTTGAAATCCTTCGGATGCAGGAACAGCACCGGCTTGCCATGGGCGCCGATCTTGGGTTCGCCCGTGCCCAGCACCCGGGCGCCGGTCGATTTCAGGTGGTCGCGCGCGGCGATGATATCCTCGACCTCGTAGCAGACATGGTGGATGCCGCCCGAGGGGTTTTTGTCCAGAAACCCCTGGATCGGGCTGTTCTCGCCCAGCGGATAGAGCAGTTCGATCTTGGTATTGGGCAATTCGATGAACACCACGGTCACACCATGGTCGGGTTCGTCCTGCGGCGCACCGACCTTGGCGCCCAGCGCGCTGCGGTATTGCGCGGACGCGGCCTCGAGATCCGGTACGGCAATGGCGACATGGTTCAAACGGCCGATCATGATCATCCTCCAATGGTTCATCGGGTTGGGCGTCTTATGCGGCCTGCCGCCGGTCGGGGCAAGTGCGCCAAATCGCCCATTAACGTCCTGTTAGCCAGCGTGACCTAGCGTTGAGGGGTCTGCTGAAGGAGCCAGCCATGGATGATTCTGATCCCTTTGCCGCCCCGCACCGGCTGCCGACGGTTACCCGCCCGCTGCTGGGGCTGACCATTCTCGTGGTCGAGGACAGCCGCTTCGCCTGCGAGGCGATGCGCCTGTTGTGCCTGCGCAGCGGCGCCCGTATCAGGCGCGCGGATTGCCTGAAATCGGCACGCAGGCATTTGCAGATCTACCGCCCCTCGGTGATCATCGTCGATATGGGGCTGCCCGACGGCTCGGGCGCCGACCTGATCGAGGAGATGGCTCATACCGCGCCCCGGATCGGAGTGATCCTGGGTACTTCGGGCGACGATGGCGCCGAAGAAATGGCGCTGGAGGCCGGCGCCGACGGGTTCCTGGCCAAACCGGTGACCTCGCTCGCGACCTTTCAGGCCGAAATCCTGTCGCGCCTGCCCGCCGACCGGCAACCGACCGGACCGCGCATCCTGCATGACGAACATGTTCACCCAGACCCCATCGCCTATCAGGATGACATGGCCCATGTGGCAGATGTGCTGAGCGAAAAGTCCGACCCCCAGACGCTGGACTATGTTGCGCAATTCCTACTGGGATTGGCGCGCAGCGCCGAGGATCACGCGCTGGCCTCGGCCGCGCAGGCGCTGGCCCGCACCCGCGCCTGCGGTGCCCCCGTTACCTCGGATACGGCGCGGATCGCGGGGCTGGTGCAGGAGCGTCTGAACCACAGAAAGGCGATCTGAGATGACCGGGGTGCTGCCCATCGCCATCGTGACCGCCGGTGTGCTGATCTATGCCCTGCGCTGGCGCCAGACGCCCGCGCTGCGGCGAAGGCGGGTGGAAACCCGCTGACCCGCCGACCATCCCGTATGCGCGGCACTGGCGCCCTCCGGAACGCAAGGCCATGTCTGCGCCCCCCCGGCCCGGCCTGTTTCGACACGCCCCCCGGGAACATAAACGTGTTTACCTTTCGTTCTCACCCACCTAGAGTGGACATCCCCGCAAAAGGGGCGTGACAATCGGGGGGGAAGACCGCAATATGTTGGACATGTCTCAATCAGCCTCTCAAGATCTGTCGGATTTCCTGGGTGACGACCGCTTCGCCACCGTGATGGCCGACCCGCCCTGGCGGTTCACCAACCGCACCGGCAAGGTTGCGCCCGAACACAAGCGGCTGGCACGCTATCCGACCATGACGCTGGAGGATATCTGCGCCCTGCCGGTGGCCGATTATCTCGAGGATCGGGCGCATTGCTATCTCTGGGTGCCCAACGCCCTGCTGCCCGAAGGCTTGCAGGTGCTCAGCGCCTGGGGGTTCGAATACAAGTCCAACATCGTCTGGCACAAGGTGCGCAAGGATGGCGGCTCGGACGGGCGCGGCGTGGGCTTTTACTTCCGCAACGTGACCGAGCTGCTGCTGTTCGGCACCAAGGGCAAGAATGCCCGCACGCTGGCGCCGGGCCGGAGGCAGGTCAACATGATGCAGACCCGCAAGCGCGAACATTCGCGCAAGCCCGACGAGCAATACGAACTGATCGAGGGCTGTTCCTGGGGTCCCTATCTGGAGATGTTCGGGCGCGGCGTCCGCGACGGCTGGACCGTCTGGGGCAATCAGGCCGATGCCGATTACAAACCCAGCTGGAAGACCTATTCCTATAATTCCGGCGTCGCGGCCGAGTAACATGGCCCGCAGTATCGACGATGCGGTGTTCGATCCGGGCGGCGCGGTCGAGGCGCAGCTGGGCTGGACACTCGGTGCGCGCTACTCGGTGGCCAGCTATCGAAGTGCCGCCGCCGTGATCGCCCAGCGCGCGCCTGCCGAACTGGCCGCGATCCTGCGCATCCTCGACGCCTTTACCATCAGCCGCACCGAAATCCGCTCGCCCGGCGGCAACCGGATGTCGGCCACCACCCGCTTTGCCGATCTGGCGGCGGCCGAGGGGTTTCACCAAGAGGTGCGGATCGAGGCCGATCTGACCGTCCGCCTGCGCGAGGGCAAGGGCGAGAACGCACCCGAGATCGACCGCATCCTGCGCGCCGATTACATCCATAACCACCTGGTCGATTTCTGGCGTGGCCGGGTGGCGTTCGATTACGAGTGGAACAGCAAGGACCAGACCTATGACCGCGATCTCTACGCCTTTCGCAGCTTCTTCGAAGCAGGCGTGATCGATGTCGGCGTCATCGTGACCCGGGCGCTGCCGCCCGAGTTCTTTCAGTCGCTGGGCTATTGCCTGGACAAGGATGGCAACGAAACCGCCAGCACCGTGGCGGCCAAGTTCGGAGCCAGCACCACCGGCACCCACAAGCTGCTCAGCCGCATCGCGGCGGGGCGCAGCGGCGGCTGTCCGGTGCTGGTCTTCGGGATACGCCCCGGCAACATCACACCGGATTGAACCGCGCTCAGTCCTGCGGGATCACCCGCAGGCCCAGTTCCATCAGCTGGTCCGAACTGGGCTCGGACGGCGCCTGCATCATCAGATCCTCGGCGCGCTGGTTCATCGGGAACATCATCACTTCGCGAATGTTGGCCTCGTCCGCCAGCAGCATCACGATACGGTCGATCCCGGCGGCACAGCCCCCGTGCGGCGGCGCGCCGTAATGGAAGGCGTTGAAGAGCGCGCCAAAACGGGCCTTGACCTCGTCGGCGCCGTATCCGGCCAGCTCGAACGCCTTGAGCATGATCTCGGGCTTGTGGTTGCGGATCGCGCCCGACACCAGTTCATAGCCGTTGCAGGCCAAGTCGTACTGATAGCCGCGCACCGCCATCGGGTCGCCGTTCAGCGCCTCCATCCCGCCTTGCGGCATCGAGAAGGGGTTGTGTTCAAAGTCGATCTCGCCGGTTTCCTCGTCGCGTTCGTAGATCGGGAAATCGACGATCCAGGCAAAGGCAAAGCGGTCGGTCTCGGTCAGGCCCAGTTCGGCGCCGATCACGTCGCGCGCCTTGCCCGCGACCTTTTCAAACGACTTGGGCTTGCCGCCGAGGAAGAAGGCGGCATCGCCCACGCCCAGGCCCAGTTGCCGACGGATCGCCTCGGTGCGCTCGGGCCCGATATTCTTGGCGAGCGGTCCGGCGGCTTCCATCCCATCACCCTGATCGCGCCAGAAGATGTACCCCATGCCCGGCAGGCCCTCTTTCTGAGCGAAGGCGTTCATCCGGTCACAGAACTTGCGGCTGCCGCCGGTAGGGGCGGGAATGGCGCGGATCTCGGTACCCTCCTGCTCCAGGAGCTTGGCGAAGATGGCAAAGCCCGAACCGCGGAAATGCTCGGAACAATCCTGCATCCTGATCGGGTTGCGCAGGTCGGGCTTGTCGGTGCCGTACCATTTGGCGGCATCGGCATAGGCGATCTGCGGCCAGTCCTGCGGCGCGTCCACCTTGCGACCACCGCCGAATTCCTGAAACACGCCCGCCAGCACCGGCGCGATGGTGTCGAACACGTCCTGCTGGGTGACAAAGCTCATTTCCAGGTCGAGCTGGTAGAAATCGGTGGGCGAGCGGTCGGCGCGCGGGTCCTCGTCGCGGAAACAGGGCGCGATCTGGAAATACTTGTCAAAGCCCGAGACCATGATCAGCTGCTTGAACTGCTGCGGCGCCTGCGGCAGCGCGTAGAAGCGGCCCGGATGCAGGCGCGAGGGCACCAGGAAGTCGCGCGCGCCCTCGGGGCTGGAGGCGGTGATGATCGGGGTCTGGTATTCGCGGAACCCCTTGTCCCACATGCGCCGCCGCATCGAGGCGACCACGTCCGAGCGCAGGGTCATGTTGGCCTGCATCGCCTCGCGGCGCAGGTCAAGATAGCGATAGCGCAGCCGGGTTTCCTCGGGGTATTCCTGATCGCCGAACACCATCAGCGGCAGTTCCTCGGCCCGGCCCAGCACCTCAAGCTCGCGGACATAGACCTCGATCTCGCCGGTGGGCAGCTTGGGGTTGACCAGGTCCGCGTCGCGCGCCTTGACCGTGCCGTCGATGCGGATGCACCATTCCGAGCGGACCTTTTCCAGCTCGGCGAAGGCGGCGCTGTCGCCGTCGCACAGCACCTGGGTCACGCCATAATGGTCGCGCAGGTCGATGAACAGCACCCCGCCATGGTCGCGCACCCGGTGGACCCAGCCGGACAGGCGAACGGTTTCGCCGACATTGGCGGCGGTCAGGGCGGCGCAGGTATGGCTGCGATAGGCGTGCATCGGTGATATCCCTTCGGGCGGAGAAAGCGTCGCGCCGATACAGCGCGATAGGCCGGGGAAGTCAAGGCCGCGCCGCGCGCATCCGGGGTTTGTGGCCAAATCACCCGGATTTCTTTGATTTCGGGTGGCAGGGGGCGCTGCCCCCTCTTGGCCTGCGGCCAATTCACCCCCGGGATATTTGGAGCAAGAGGAAAGAGGCGGTCATGCCGCTGCAACAAGCGCGGCCGGGATCAGCCCGCGCAGGGAGTTGCCGCAATAGAGAACCCGGGCATTGTGCAGGTCTTCCGGGCGCAAAACCGTTTCACGCGCCTGACCGCTGGCCAGAAGCTGGGCGCGCAGGATACCGGGCAATAGTCCCGAGGCGAGCGGCGGCGTCAAAAGGCCGTCATCTGTGGCCATGAAGACATTGGTGATCGTCCCTTCGCAGACTTGCCCGGCACGGTTGAGGAACAGCCATTCGTCGCTGCCTGCGGGCAGTACGGCGCGGGCGCGATCGTAAAGCGCGCGCCTTGTGGTCTTGTGGCGCAGCCAGGGATCATCCGCATCCAGCCGCTCGGGATGGATCACCACGCGCCAGTGCGGCAGGTTTGCGGCAAGCGGGGCGGTTGCCAGTGCCAACACGCCTTTGGGATCGAGGGTCAGGCGACAGCGGAGCGGCGCCGGGCCGGTGATCTGGTCCAGCAGGTGCTGCGCCCTGGTCTGGTCAAACGGCATCCCGAGGGCGGTGGCGGACCGGGCCATGCGCGCCAGATGCAGCGCGGCACGGCGCGGCCCCGCGCCCGGGTACCAGCCCAGCGTCTCGATCAGGCGAAAGCCGGGATCATCTGGCGGGCAAAGCGGGCTTTCCATAACGCCTCCTCGTATTCCGATGTGGCGGTGCTGTCCCAGACCACGCCGCCGCCGACATTGAGTGTGGCGCGCGCGCCATCGGCCAGCAGCGTGCGGATCGCCACGTTGAATTCGGATCGCCTGTCGGGCGCGGCCCAGCCGATCGTGCCGCAATAGATGTCACGCGGCCAGGGTTCGAGGCGGGCCAAAGTCTCCATCGCGCGGATCTTGGGGGCTCCGGTGATCGAGCCGCAGGGGAACAATGCCCGCAGGATATCCGAAAGAGTGACATCCGCTCGCAGTCGCGCGGCGACGCGCGACACCATCTGATGCACCGTGGCATAGGTCTCGATCTGGAAAAGCTCGGGCACATGAACCGATCCTGGCAGTGCCACCCGGCTGATATCGTTGCGCAACAGATCGACGATCATAAGGTTCTCGGCGCGGTTCTTGGCATCGCGCGCCAGCCAGGCGCGGCGGCGTGCGTCCTCTGCCGGATCGTCGCTGCGCGGCTGGGTGCCCTTCATCGGGCGGGTCTCGATCCGGCCCTCGGGATCGGTGCGAAAGAACAGTTCGGGCGAGCGGCTGAGGATATCGGGCAACCCGGATTGGGTGACCAGCACGCCATGGCCCACCGGTTGGCGCGCGGCAAGCGCGGCATAAAGCGCGGGCGCGGCGCCCTGAAGGCGCAGATCGACCGGAAAGGTCAGGTTGGCCTGATAGAACTCTCCCACACCGATGGCCCGGTGTACCTGTTCAAAGGCTGCGCCATAGCGGGCCGCATCCCAGCGGGGGGCGACATCGTCGATTCCGCCGCCGGGGGTCGGCAGCGGCAGCACTTTTGGGCCGTCATAGACACCAAAACACAGGAGCGGCAGCCGGCGCCCTTGAGGCATCAGCCCGGCCAGACGCGGTTCCAGCGCATAGCCCAGCTCGTAACTGGCATAGCCCGCCAGCCAGGCGCCATCCGCCCGCGCCACATCCAGATCGGCCAGCGCCGCCGGCACCTGCGCGGCGGTATCGGCCCGGATCACCCTTACCGGGCGGTCGAAGCCGGTTCCGGCCCCGGCAGGCCCCTGATCGAAACGAAGCTGCATTTGGGTCCGCTCCCCCTGCCAATTGGCGTGCCGCTGGGGTATAGAGATTTCATGTCCGGACGAAAGAGCAGAAAGCGGCAAATTCGCGCCGCTTTCCGATCCCTCTTGCACCTTTCCCCGAGGTGCCTATAACGCACGACAATTTGGGCGCTGGGCGGGCGCTCGTGACTCGCAAAACACAAAGGGGCCAGCCATGCCGAAGAGAACCGACATCCAGTCGATCATGATCATCGGGGCCGGGCCCATCGTCATCGGGCAAGCCTGTGAATTCGACTATTCCGGCGCACAGGCCTGCAAGGCGCTTCGCGAAGAGGGGTATCGGGTCATCCTGGTGAACTCGAACCCGGCGACGATCATGACCGATCCGGGTCTGGCCGATGCCACCTATATCGAGCCGATCACGCCCGAGGTGGTCGCCAAGATCATCGAGAAAGAGCGCCCCGACGCATTGCTGCCCACCATGGGCGGGCAGACCGGCCTCAACACCTCGCTGGCGCTCGAAGAAATGGGCGTGCTCGAGAAATTCGGCGTCGAGATGATCGGCGCCAAGCGCCATGCCATCGAAATGGCCGAGGATCGCAAGCTGTTCCGCGAGGCGATGGACCGGATCGGGCTGGAAAACCCCAAGGCGACCATCGTGTCGGCCCCCAAGACTGACAAGGGTAAATACGACATTCGCGCGGGCCTGGCCCAGGCGATGGATGCGCTCGAGGAAATCGGCCTGCCCGCGATCATCCGCCCGGCCTTTACCCTCGGCGGCACCGGCGGCGGCGTGGCCTATAACCGCGACGATTACGAACATTTCTGCCGCTCGGGACTGGAAGCGTCACCCGTGGCGCAGATCCTGATCGACGAGAGCCTCTTGGGCTGGAAGGAATACGAGATGGAGGTTGTCCGCGACAAGGCGGACAACGCGATTATCGTCTGTTCCATCGAAAACGTCGACCCGATGGGCGTGCATACCGGCGACTCGATCACCGTGGCCCCGGCGCTGACGCTGACCGACAAGGAATACCAGATCATGCGCAACGGCTCGATCGCCGTGCTGCGCGAGATCGGGGTAGAAACCGGCGGCTCGAACGTGCAATGGGCGGTGAACCCGGATGATGGCCGCATGGTGGTGATCGAGATGAACCCGCGGGTATCGCGTTCGTCTGCGCTGGCCTCCAAGGCGACCGGCTTCCCGATTGCCAAGATCGCGGCCAAGCTGGCGGTGGGCTATACGCTCGACGAGCTCGACAATGACATCACCAAGGTGACACCGGCCAGCTTTGAGCCGACCATCGACTATGTCGTCACCAAGATCCCGAAATTCGCCTTCGAGAAATTCCCCGGCTCCGAGCCTTACCTCACCACCGCGATGAAATCGGTGGGCGAGGCGATGTCGATCGGCCGCACCATCCACGAATCGATGCAAAAGGCGCTGGCCTCGATGGAATCGGGCCTGACCGGCTTTGACGAGGTTGCCATTCCCGGCCTCTCCGTCGGCCTCTGGGACGCGGTCGAGGGCGCCGATGACAAGGCGCATGTGATCAAGGCGATCAGCCAGCAAACCCCTGACCGGCTGCGCACCATCGCCCAGGCGATGCGACACGGGTTGTCGGATGACGAGATCTTTGGTGTCACCAAGTTCGACCCCTGGTTCCTGGCCCGGATCCGCGAGATCGTCGAAGAGGAACGCGCCCTGCGCAAGACCGGCCTGCCCACCAACGAGGAAGGCCTGCGCGCGCTCAAGATGCTGGGCTTCACCGATGCGCGCCTCGGCCAGCTGACCGGCCGCGACGAGGACAACGTGCGCCGCGCCCGCCACAACCTGGGCGTCACCGCCGTGTTCAAGCGGATCGACACCTGCGCCGCCGAGTTCGAGGCCCAGACCCCCTATATGTACTCCACATACGAGGCCCCGATGATGGGCGAAGTGGAATGCGAAGCGCGCCCCAGTGACCGCAAGAAGGTGGTCATTCTGGGCGGCGGTCCCAACCGGATCGGCCAGGGGATCGAGTTCGACTATTGCTGCTGCCACGCCTGTTTCGCGCTAACCGATGCGGGCTATGAAACCATCATGGTCAACTGTAACCCCGAAACCGTGTCGACCGACTATGACACTTCGGACCGGCTCTATTTCGAACCGCTGACCTTTGAACATGTGATGGAAATCCTGCGGGTCGAGCAGCAGAACGGCACCCTGCACGGCGTCATCGTGCAGTTCGGCGGCCAGACCCCACTGAAACTCGCCAATGCGCTGGAACAGGCGGGTATCCCGATCCTGGGCACAACCCCCGACGCCATCGACCTGGCCGAGGACCGCGAGCGGTTCCAGGATCTGGTCAACCGGCTGGGCCTGAAGCAGCCCAAGAACGGCATTGCCTCGACCGATGCCCAGGCCCTGGCCATCGCCGAGGATATCGGCTTCCCGCTGGTGATCCGCCCCTCCTACGTGCTGGGTGGCCGCGCCATGGAAATCGTGCGCGACATGGACCAGCTGCGCCGCTACATCGCCGAGGCGGTGGTGGTCTCGGGCGACAGCCCGGTTCTGCTCGACAGCTATCTCTCGGGCGCCGTCGAACTGGACGTGGACGCGCTCTGCGACGGCGAGGCGGTGCATGTGGCAGGCATCATGCAGCATATCGAAGAGGCGGGCGTGCACTCCGGCGACAGCGCCTGTTCGCTGCCGCCCTATTCGCTCTCGCCCGAGATCATCGAGCTGATCAAGGAGCAGACCAACAAGCTGGCCCGCGCCCTGAACGTGGTCGGCCTGATGAACGTGCAATTCGCGATCAAGGATGACGAGATCTACCTGATCGAGGTCAACCCACGTGCCAGCCGCACCGTGCCCTTTGTGGCCAAGGCCACGGACTCTGCGATCGCTTCCATCGCCGCGCGTGTCATGGCGGGTGAGAAACTCAGCGCCTTCCCGATGCGCCCCCCCTACAAGGAAGGCGACGATACCAAGATTGCCGACCAGATGACGCTGGCCGATCCCAACATGCCCTGGTTCTCGGTCAAGGAGGCGGTGCTGCCCTTCGCCCGTTTCCCCGGCGTCGACACCATCCTCGGCCCGGAGATGCGCTCCACCGGCGAGGTGATGGGTTGGGACCGCTCCTTTGCGCGCGCCTTCCTCAAGGCGCAGATGGGCGCGGGCATGGTGCTGCCCAGCGAAGGCCGTGCCTTCATCTCGATCAAGGATGCCGACAAGGGCGCCGCCATGCTCGAGGCCGCGCAGGTGCTGGTGGATCAGGGCTTTACCCTGGTCGCAACCCGCGGCACCCAAAGCTGGCTCGCCGGTCATGGCGTGCCCTGCGAGGTGGTGAACAAGGTCTATGAGGGCCGCCCCGACGTGGTCGACATGCTGAAGGACGGACAGGTGCATCTGGTGATGAACACCACCGAAGGCGCCCAGGCGGTGAGCGACAGCAAGGCCATCCGCTCCATCGCGCTCTATGACAAGATCCCCTATTTCACCACCGCCGCCGGCAGCCACGCCGCCGCCCTGGCAATCAAGGCGCAGGCCGAAGGCGATATCGAGGTGCGCAGCCTTCAGGGCTGACACCCAATAACCGGGAGGAACCGGTGAAAACCCGGTCTCTCCTGCTTCTTTCTGGTCCAAAATACTCCCAGGGGGTCCGGGGGACGGCGTCCCCCGGCTTTGCGATCTCAGGTACGACCTAAGTCTTTCTGGCTTTCGCCCGGGCCAGAGACCACGCATGATCGCGCAACCGATCCCTGCGAGGCACCCCATGAATATCTACACCACCTTCGGTACCAATGACCTGACCCGCGCGGTCCGGTTCTATGACGCGGTCTTTGCCGTGCTGGATCAGCCCCGCCTGCCCGACTGGCCCGAGGGCTGGGCCGGTTGGGGCCAGGATTATGACAATGGCACCGGCTTCTGGGTCTGCGCGCCGTTCGATGGCTCACCCGCCAGCACCGGCAATGGCACCATGGTGGGTTTCCCCGCCCGCAACGCGGCGCAGGTGCGCGCCTTTCATGCCGCCGGTCTGGCCCATGGCGGCACCGATGCGGGCGTGCCGGGCACCCGGTCCTATTATGGGCCGGATTTCTATGTCGCCTATCTGCGCGACCCGGATGGCAACAAGATCTCCTGCTTTCACTATCACTATGACCCGGCGACGGACGCGGGCGATTGACGCCCGCGCCTGCATCTCTCAGGCCCGCGCCTCGCGACTGAAGAACAGGTCATAGAACACTGGCGCCGCGATCAGGGTCAACACGGTGGCAAAGGCCAGCCCGCCCATGATCGTCACCGCCATCGAGACAAAGAACGCATCCCACAACAGCGGCGCCATGCCCAGAATGGTGGTAACGGCCGCCAGCATCACCGGCCGGATCCGCGACACCGACGCCTCGACAATCGCCTCGCGCAGCGGTTTGCCCTCGGCCCGGACCAGGTCGATTTCCTCGACCAGCACGATGCCGTTCTTGATCAACATACCCGAGAGGCTCAAGAGCCCCAGAAGCGCGGTAAAGGTGAACGGCAACCCGGTCCCCAACAGGCCGATCACCACCCCGTTCACCGACATTGGCACCAAAAGCCAGATGATCACCGGCTGGCGGATCGCGTTGAACAAGAGGATCGAGATCAGCACCATGATCAACAGGCTCAGCGGCAATTGCTTGCCCAGGCTCGCCTGCGCCTCGGCGGAATCCTCGAACTCGCCGCCCCATTCCATCCGGTAACCCGGCGGCAGCGGGATGGCCTCGATGACCGGGCGCACCTCGGCATGCACCTGCGCGGCGGTCAGATCGGCGGGAATGTCGGCGCCCACGGTCACCGTCAGCAGCCTGTCGCGGCGATGCACCAGCGTGTTGACCGCCTCATACCCGAACCCGTCCACCATCTGTTCGACCGGCACGAATTTCTCGGACAGCGGTGAATAGACCACCTGATCGACGATGGAATAAGGCCCATCGGCAGGGCGTCGGACGATGATCGGGATCAGCCGGTCCCGCTCGCGCAGCACCCCGCTGGTGATGCCATCGGTGGAAAACCGCAGCATGTCGGCGATATCGTCCCGGCTGACGCCCGCGATCTGTGCCCGCTCGGTGGCATAGATGGGGCGCAGCGCCAGTTCCTGCTCGTGCCAGTTCGACCGCACGCCGGTGATATTGTCCGAGGCCGCGCGCATCTCATCCATCGCCGTATCGGCCAGCTGCCGCAGCACCGCCGGATCGGGCCCCGAGAACCGCACCTGGATCGGGTCGCCGCCGCCGGGGCCAAAGACCAGCCGCCTGGTGCGGAACTCGCCCTCGGGGAAGGCCGCGGTGCCAAACGCCTCCAGATCGGCCTGAAGCGCGGGAATATCCTCGATGCTCGCCGTCCGCACGATCATATGCCCGTAAGAGGGGTTCGGCTTTTCCGCCGAATAGGTCAGCATGAACCGCGTCGCGCCTTGCCCGGCAAATGTGGTGTAAGCCAGCACGTCCGAACGCTTGTCCAGCCAGGCCTCGACCGCGGCCAGATCATCGGCGGTGGACTCGATGGGCGTACCCTGCGGCAGCTTGTAATGCACGAAAAACAACGGCGTGTTCGAATTGGGAAAGAACTGCTGTTTCATCAGGCCAAAACCCGCGAAACAGGCCGCCGTCACCGCGACCAGCCCCAGCACCACCAGCCAGCGCAACCGCAGCGCGGCTCGCAAAGTGGCGGCATAGGCGCGAAACAGCGGCCCGCCATAGGCGTCGGCGGCATCCACATGCCCCTGCTTGAAGAAGTAATGCCCCAACAGCGGCGTCACCGTCAGCGCCAGCACCCAACTCAAGAGCAACGAAATGCCGATCACGGCAAAGAGCGAGAACAGGAATTCCCCCGTCGCATCGGGGCTGAGGCCGATCCCGGCAAAGGCCATGATCCCGATCACGGTGGCCCCCAACAGCGGGATCTGCGTCTTGCCCGCCGCCTCGTCGGCGGCCGCGCGCGAGGGCTTGCCGCGCAGCATGGCGATCTGCATCCCCTCGGCCACGACGATGGCATTGTCCACCAGCATCCCCATGGCGATGATCAGCGCGCCCAGCGAGATCCGTTCCATCTCGATGGAAAACAGCGCCATGAAGAGAAGCGTGCCGACCACGGTCAAGAGCAGGGTCGCCCCCACCACAACCGCCGCGCGCCAGCCCATGAAGAGCGCCAGCACCGCCACCACGATGGCCACCGACATGGCCAGATTGACGAGGAAGGCGTTGCTCGCCTCTTCGACCACCACATGCTGCTGATAGATCGGTTCCAGCGTCACGCCGGCGGGGATATCGCCGTCCAGCTCGGCCAGCCGCGCATCCACCCGCTGGCCGACCTCGACAATGTTCTCGGTCGCCAGCCCCGCGATGCCCAGCGTGAACGCCTCACCCCCGTTATGGCGGATGATCAGGTCGGGGTCAGCCTGACGCCCGCGATGCACCTGCGCCATGTCGAACAGGTTGATCACCTTGCCTTGCGTGCCGACCGACAGCCCGGCGATGGCGTCCACACTGTCCGAGCCTTCGGGCCGCAGGATCGCGGTCTTGCCGTCCCCGTTGCGCAGGGTGCCCGCGTCGCGCACGGAATCGGCGGTAGCGATGGCATTGGCAATCGCCTGCACCGGTACGTTCTGGTTCACCGACAGCGCCAGATCGGGCTCGACGAATATCGCCTCGTCCGGCAGGCCCGCCACCTCGACCCCGGCCACACCGGGCACCGCCAGCAGCTCACGCCGCAGCCATGTGGCCAGTTCGTGCTGTTCCGCATCGGTGTATCCCGGCGCGGTCACCGCATAGAACAGGCCATAGACATCGCCGAAACTGTCATCGACAAAAGGCGCGCTGACCCCGTCAGGCAGGGCGCGCGCGGCATCGCCCACCCGGGCGCGCAGCTTGGTCCAGATCGCGGGCAGCTCATCCCCGTCATAGGTCGACTTGATCTCGACCTCGATCAGCGACTGCCCCGGCTGGTTGACCGAGGTGATTGTCTCCACCTCGTCCATCTTCTGGATCGCCGATTCCAGCGGCTCGGAGACCTCCAGCGCCACCTGTTCCGCGGTCGCCCCGGGATACTGCGTGGCGATGACCGCCTGTTTGATGGTAAAGGCCGGGTCTTCCAGTCGGCCCAGCGTGGCAAAACCCCAGATGCCCCCGACCAGCGAAATCAGGATGATGAGCCAGGTATAAAGCGGCTTTTCGATCGACAGGCGCGCGATGTTCATGACTCGGCCCTTCAGTTGCCGAAACCGGTGAAGCGGCGCACCGCTTGCCCGTCGTTCAGGCTGGCACCGCCGACACTGACGATCTCGTCGCCCTCGGACAGGCCCGACAGCACCCGCACCAACCCATTCGGCAAGGGCGCGATCTGGACCGCCTGCCGCCGCACCGTACCTGTATCGGCGCCTGTGGGCTCAAATACCATCACGCCAGGACCGCCGCCCGCATCCGCAATGATCGCCGAGGGCGGCACCGCGATGCCCGGTTCGCCATCCCGCACCCGGACGTTGACGGTCACCGACGAGCCGGGAAACACGTTCAGATCGGGCGGCGGGGCAAAGCCGAAATTGATGCGGAAGGTCTGGCCCACGCTCGATGTCTCGGCATCGAACTCGCGGATCTGCAACGGAAATTCCTGCTCCGAGGCTGGAAAGGTCGCGGTGATGGTCACATCCTCGGGTTCGCCCGCGCGCTGGAACAGGATCTCGGGCACGTCCACTTCGATCCGCAGTTCCGACATGTCATGGATCCGCGCCACCGGCGTCCCCGCCGCCACCGTGGTAAAGGCCGCCACGTTGCGGCGCGAGATCAGCGCGTCAAACGGCGCCGTCAGCGTCGCATGTTCCAGCGCATATTCCGCATCGCGCAGCGCGATGGCCGCCAGTTGCGCATTGGTTTCCGCATCGTCCAGCGAGACCTGACTGACCGTTGTTCCCTTGAGCCGGCTCAGCCGCGCCACAGTCCGGTCGGCCTGCTCCTTTTGCAGCCGGGCGCGATCCAGTTGCAACTCGAACGGCTCCAGATCCAGCCGCGCGATCAAATTGCCCTTGGGCAGCAACACGCCTTCGTTCACCGGAAATTCCACGATCTGCCCCGCCACCTGAAAGGCCAGATCAACCGTCCGCCGCGCCGCCACCTGGCCAAAGAACTGGCGCGAAAACCCGGGCGCGGCCTCGCTCACCAGCATCAGCTTGACGGGCTTGGCGGGCGTATCCGCGGCCAAGGGGGCCGCGGCAAGGCCCAGCACAGCCCCCAGCACAAAAAGAAATCTCATGTCTTGAACCCTTCGGATAGTCCGGTTTCCAGGATGGTCAGGCGGATCTTGCGCGCCAGCCGCGCAAATTCTTCGGTCTCGCAGGCATCCAGCCCCGACACCTCGTGAAACAGCGCACCGGCATCGGCGACAAACTCGGCGCGCAGCGCCCGGCCCTCGGGCGTCAGTTCCAACAGCCAGGCGCGGCGGTCATCGGGGTCGCGGCTGCGGGTCAGATAGCCCGCGCGCTCCAGCGAATCCGCCGTGGCGGTGATGGTCGAGGGCAGTGCCAGCATCTCACGTGCCAGCACCCCCATGCGCATCGGCGTGCCAAGCTTGATCAGCATATGCGCCTCGGGACGGCTGAGACCGGTCTCGGCCACCTCGGCGGCAATCACCTCTTCCAGCTTCCAGTACAGCGCATAGACCCCCATCATCGCCTCGATCTCGGGCGGAAAGGTCTTTGGCGGCAAAGAATCGCGGTCGGTCATCGGGCAACCCCCTGTTTCGCTCCGCGATATACTTCAAAATATGAACCATTCAAGATGTGAAGGTTGATTTCACTCGATTGTCCGCTTTCCCTCGGGTCATCCACTCTTGATCGGTCGCGCTATCGCCTGCATTTTGAGCAAATCCCAGATTTCAAGGAATCCGCCATGTTCAGACCCGCCATCACCGGCACCGGAGTCTTTACGCCGCCAAACGTCATCACCAATGCCGAACTGGTCACGGCCTTCAACGCCTATGCCGACCGGATGAATGCCGAAAATGCCCCAGCCATCGCCGCCGGCGAGATGGAACCGATGCAGCATTCCTCGGAAGAGTTCATCGTCAAGGCCAGCGGCATCGAGAACCGCTATGTGATGGACAAGACCGGCGTTCTGGATCCGGCGGTGATGCATCCCCTGCTGCGCCAGCGCGACGATGACGAGCCGGGCATCATGACCGAAATGGCAGTGGATGCGGCGAAAAAGGCGCTGGCGCAGGCGGGCAAGACGGCTGTCGATGTCGACGCGGTGATCTGCGCCGCCTCGAACCTGGAACGCGCCTATCCGGCGGTCGCGATCGAGATCCAACAGGCGCTGGGGATCGAAGGGTTCGCCTTCGACATGAACGTGGCCTGTTCCTCGGCCACTTTCGGCATCCAGGCCGCCGCCGACATGATCCGCTCGGGCTCGATCCGCTCGGCGCTGGTGGTCAACCCCGAGATCTGCTCGGCCCATCTGGAATGGCGCGACCGCGATTGCCATTTCATCTTTGGCGATGTGGCCACCGCCACCCTGATCGAACGGATCGAGGACGCCAAGGGCCCGCATTTCGAGATCCTCTCGACCCGCTGCGCCACCCAGTTTTCCAACAACATCCGCAACAACAACGGGTTCCTGCGCCGCTCGCGCCCGGACGGGCTGAAAGACCGCCGCGACATGCAGTTCATGCAGAACGGCCGCAAGGTGTTCAAGGAAGTGCTGCCGATGGTCAGCCAGCATATCGCCGACCACATGGCGGTCGAGGGCGTGGCCAACACCGATCTGAAACGGCTGTGGCTGCATCAGGCCAACAAGACAATGAACGATTTCATCGGCAAAAAGGTGCTGGGCCGCGAGCCGGAGCCGGGCGAACAGCCCAACATCCTGCAAGATTATGCCAACACCTCGTCCGCGGGTTCGATCATCGCCTTTTCGCAGAACTCCGACGATCTGGCCGAAGGCGATCTGGGCCTGATCTGCTCCTTCGGCGCGGGCTATTCCGTGGGTTCGGTGATCGTGCGGCGGCATATGTCGTGAAGAAGGGCGCCAGCCCTTGTCCGGGAGAGCCCCCTTCGCGGGGCGGGGCTGGCCGGTTTCTATTCGCCAAATCCCTTGTCGGACCTGAGCGCACAGCGATTACCATCTGGATCGACAAATTCCGCGGTGGTTCCCCAAGTATGTTCGGTAACCTTCACATCGACTTCTCTTTTCAAGAGCAGATCGGCTGTCGCCCGAACGTCCTGAACGTTGAAGCGAAACTTCACTGGAGATTGCTCAAGCGTCTTGGGCTCCTTCGAGGCCACTCCACCGGATTCGACCATCAAATATGTATCGCCCAACAAAAACGTGGTCAGGGTTTCACCCGGTCGATCAATCTGGTGCAAGACCTCCAGTTCCAGGATCGAGCCATAGAAATCGACACATTCCCGATAGTTTTCTGTGAACAGGATCATCCCCGCCATCGAATAGTTCATTGTCGCCCCATTCATTGGATCGCGCGCCGCAAATAAGTTGAAACGGCAGGATGCAAGCTCAAGCAAGGTTGAGGTCAAGACCAAAACACGGCCAAGCGAATGGTCAATGCCCCCCGGCGGCCTTGGTCGTTGGCGATGATCTGCCCCCCGTTCGACAGCGAAACGCTATAGCCAATCCAGGCTTTGCCCATGCGGGCCGGTCCAGGCGATGGGGTGCCCGTCCAGCGCCATCACGAACTTGCCCGCGGGCGGGGTCAGCCCCTTCGCGTGGTCGGGAAAGACGCCGGGCGCCTCGTTGCTGATCCAGTGCAGATCGCGCGACCGCATGAGCCGGGCAAAACCCGCCCGAGCGTCAGGGTCACTGACATAGGTCAGCACCGCCGAATGCATCACCACCAGCTGCGCATCGGCGGGCGCCTGTGTCAACAGCGCCTCCAGATCGCGGGTCAGGTCGCCTGCCACTACCGGTGGCGGCGCCTGCCGGGCCACTGCAACGGCCTGACGCAACCGTGCCAGCCGGTCGGTCTGTTCCGGCCAGACCAGCGCCTCGAGCCAGGCCACATCCCCGGCATCCTCCAGATCGGGCGGCGCCAGGTCGAGCCCCGCCCGCCAGACGATCTCAGGATGGTGCACCGGCAGGGGCGCAAGATCATTCACCCGGCATGGGAAAACCGGCCCCCCGGCGCCACCCGGTGGGTCAAGCCGGGCACGGCCCCAATCATAACCATAAAGATCTGGCAGCAGGCAAAGCCCGGCCGAGGCGCCGACCTCGATCAGGGCCAGCGGCCCGTCAACCCGCGCCAAGAGCGGCAGCAGACAGGCGCAGCGCCCCGGCTCGTTGGTCTGGGTCCGGCGCGTCCGCATCACCGCAGCGATAGCATCGGCCTTGCAGGTCAGAACATCGTCAAACGCGGCCTCTGTCCGGGGCAATCCGCCCACCAGGCGCAGAGCCGCAAAGAAGAGGTTGGGTTGACGCCGGTCGGGCGGCAGGTCTCCGAGAAAGGCAAGCGCGCGCGCCGAACCCGCCACATGGCGCGCCCAGTCCGTGTAAAGCGGCGAATGCCCCTCTGCCTCGATTTGGGCAAACCGCAGATAGCGCTCGGCAAGCGCCGCTTGGGTTTCGGGTGTGGCCCCCGGCCTCAGCTCGTGCTTTCCTCTTCCAGATGCAGCTTCATGTCGATCAGGACCTGCTGCAACTGCACCGTTTCCTTCAGCAGCCGCTTGGCCTCGTTCACGGTGATGATCCCATCCTCGATCGCGGTCTGGTATTCGGTCATCAGCATCGCAAATCTCTGGCTCAGCGCGATCACATCGGCATTGACGCCGCCGCTGCGCGTCTCGCTGTCGCTGTTGCGCCCGTCATAGCTGAGCGTGATGTTCTTGAGTTCCGCGAGCGCAGAGGTGACATGCGGATAGCTGGACGCACCTTCAAGCCGCGCGACCGCATCCACCGGGATGAACCGGTCGGCATGCTCGGCATTATCCGAATAATACCGGCCTAAGGTCGCCTTGGACTTTCCAGTCAGCGCACAAGCCGCCTCGATGCCCACATCCTTGACCAAAGCCTCGGTATGTTTTTTCAGATATGCCCCAATGTCGGCCATATTCACCCTTTCCTGAACCGCTTTTTCCGCCCCATTGTTTTTGTCGGGGAAACGGATCGAGTTTTTCCCATGAATCCGTTCTAAGTCAAATGTCATACCTTGGCTATCCCTCAGGTTTTCAGGGATTTAAACGAGTTGCCGGTAATAGATCTGCCGGTTTTACCAGGTTTCGGAGTGTATTATTCGCGATCTCCGACCAGTCTGCCACAAACGTGGCAAGGGGCACCGCAACCGGAACGATCCACGTCCATCCCCAGAGGTTCGCCTCGGACAGATCGGACCGGGGGCGGTGCAACCAAAGTCCCGCATCGGCGGAAATGACCGCTCGGGCCTGCTTGCCGTGCCATCGCCAAGTGATTAGACCGACCTCATGGCCAAGCTCTACTTCAACTACTCCACCATGAATGCCGGCAAGTCGACCGTCCTGTTGCAGGCGTCGCACAACTATCGCGAAAGGGGCATGCAGACCTATCTGCTGACCGCCGCCATCGACGGGCGCGCGGGATCCGGGCGGATCGCCAGCCGGATCGGTATCGCGGCAGAGGCAGATGTCTTTACCCCCCGGGACGACGTGTTCGCGATGATCCGCGACAGGCTTGCCGCTGGTCCGGTGGCCTGTGTCTTTGTGGACGAGGCACAGTTTCTCGAAGCCGATCAGGTGTGGCAACTGGCGCGGGCGGTGGACGATCTGGACGTGCCGGTGCTGGCCTATGGCTTGCGGGTCGATTTCCAGGGCAAGCTGTTTCCGGGCTCGGCCGCGCTGCTGGCGCTGGCCGACGAGATGCGCGAGGTGCGCACGATCTGTAAATGCGGCCGCAAGGCGACAATGGTGATCCGTCAGGACGCTTCGGGCCAGGCGATCACCGAAGGCGCGCAGGTGCAGATCGGCGGAAACGAGACCTATGTCTCGCTCTGCCGCAAGCATTGGCGCGAGGCCACCGGAGACCACGGCCACACCACCAACTGATCGAGACAGGGGGCGCTCCCGCCCGCCTCGGTGCATCCTGCGGATGCCCCTGCGGCCGTTGGGCCCGGCGCGCCCTGCGCGGGCAAGGCCCGCACCGGGCGCGCCTGCCGTGACCGCAGCGCAGCCCGCGGCTGCGCTGCCCGGCCCAACCAGAGGCGGCCCGTCCGCAAGGACGGGTCAACGGCGGGCGGGAGGAGCCCGCTCCTCGAAAACTCAGTCCACCGGGTTGGGCAGGTCGCGCCCAGCGGCAAACGCCGCCACATTGTCCAGCGCCATATGGCCCATGCTGCTGCGCACCTCTTCGGTGGCGGTGCCCAGATGCGGCAACAGCGTCACCTGCTCCATCGCGCGCAGCACTTCGGGTACCTGCGGTTCGAACTCGTAGACGTCGAGCCCTGCCCCCGCGATCTGGCGCCCCGAGAGCGCAGCAATCAGCGCCGCCTCGTCCACCACCTCGCCCCGGGCGATGTTGACCAGAATGCCCGAAGGTTTCATCGCAGCCAGAACCTGCGCGTCGATCAGGTGCCGGGTCTCGGCGCCGCCCGGCACCGCCACCACCAGGAAATCGACCGCCCCGGCCAGCGCCGCGAGGCTGTCCAACCGCGTTGCCGGGAAATCCACGTCCTTGTCGCTGCGTGCCACATAGGACACCTGCATGCCGAACCCGAAATGACAGCGCCGGGCGATGGCCTGGCCGATCCGGCCCAGACCAACAATGCCCACATGTTTGCCGGTCACGTGTTGGCCCAGCATCTGGGTCGGGTGCCAGCCCTCCCAGTGGCCCGAGCGGACCAGCCGCTCGCCCTCTCCCGCGCGGCGCGCGGTCGTCAGCAGCAGCGTCATCGCGATATCCGCCGTGGCATCGGTCACCGCGCCGGGCGTATTGCTCACCGCCACCCCTGCGCCGCGCGCCGCCGCCACGTCGATGTGATTGTACCCCACGCCGAAATTGGCCAGCAGCCCGCATCGAGGTTTGGGCACCTGGGCAAAGACGCCTGCGCTGAACATGTCGCCCAAAGTGGGCATGACGATGTCGAACTCGCGCAGGGCGCGCAGCATCTCATCCTCGGTCATGGGCGCAGTGCTGGTCCGTATCTCGGTGTCGAATTCGGCGCACGCGCGGGCTTCGACTGCGGCGGTCATCGGCCGTGCGATCAAGAGTTTCATCAATGCATCCGCCCGCCCAGCGGCACCTTGCCATCGGGGCCGATCAACACGATTTCGCCGTTCTCGTCAGGCAGGCCCAGCACCAGCACCTCGGACATGAACTTGCCGATCTGGCGTGGCGGGAAGTTGACCACCGCCATCACCTGTTTGCCCACCAATGCCGCCGGATCGTAATGCGCGGTAATCTGAGCCGAGGTCTTGCGCTCGCCAATCTCGGGGCCAAAGTCGATCCACATCTTGATCGCGGGCTTGCGCGCCTCGGGGAAGGCTTCGGCGCGGATCACCTCGCCCACGCGGATATCGACCTTGAGGAAGTCATCAAAGGAAATCTCAGCCACGCGACAGCTCCCTGGATCGGTTGGTGGCAGCGGCAACGGCGCGGGTCAGCAGACCGGGAAAGCCGGTCTGAGGTTCCATCAGCACCTCAAGCGCCGCCTGGGTGGTGCCATTGGGCGAGGTCACGTTGATGCGCAATTGGGCGGGATCCTCGTCGGCCGCCTCGGCCAGGGCGCCCGCGCCTGCGACGGTGGCCTTGGCCAGCTGCATCGCCAGATCGGCGGGCAGGCCCTGCGCCGTGCCGGCGGCGGCCAAAGTCTCGATCAGGTGGAACACATAGGCCGGGCCCGAGCCGCTGACGCCGGTGACCGCATCCATCTGATCCTCGCGCTCCAGCCGCACGGTCTGACCCACCGCCTTGAGCAGCGCCTCGGCCAGGTCAAGATCGGTAGCAGAGGCACGGGCGTTGCCGATCAGCGCGGTAATGCCGCGCCCGATGGCGGCGGGCGTGTTGGGCATGGCGCGCACGATGGGCGTGTCGCCCCCGAGGATATCTTCGTAGGTGGCGATCGAGGTTCCGGCTGCGACCGAGACAAAGAGCGTGGTGCCGTTGCCCATCGCCTGCATCTGCGGCAGCGCATCGCCCATCATCTGCGGTTTGACCGCAATCAGGACAATGGCCGGATCACCGGGCAGCTCGGCGTTCACATGCACGCCCTGCGCCTTGACCCAATCCGACGGATAGGGGTCGATCACCCAGACCGAGCCCGCGGGCAGCCCGCCGTCGAGCCAGCCGGCGAGCATCGCCGATCCCATCTTGCCACAGCCCAGCAATACCAGCCCGCGGCGCGCGATATCAGACATGTCCACGATATGCCCCTCTCCTGTCATCCGGTTCGGGGCACAGGTTTAAGCCCGGCCATAAGCCTCTGCAATGGCGACCTGCATCGCGTCGGCGGGGCTGCGGTTGCCCCAGACCATCAGCTGAATTGCCGGGTAATAGCGCTCGGCGCTCAGGACGGCGGCACCGATCATGGTGTCGATCTGCTCGGCACTGGCCACCTGACCGCCCGCCAGCACCAGACCATAACGATAAACCATCAGGTTCTGCGCCGCCCAATAGGTGAAGGTCCCGGCCCAGCACTGATCGTTCATCGCGTTGATCAATTCGTAAAGCTGCGGCAGCTTTTCGGCCGGCGGCTCCATCTCGAAGGTGCAGATCAGGCGCAGCGTCTCGTCATAGCCCGACCAGGCCAGCGTCAGCGAATAGGTCCGCCACTGCCCTTCGACCGCCATGGCGATCTGGTCATCGCCAATCCGGTCGAAATCCCAATCATGGTGTTCGGCCAGATGTTCGACAATGTCTATAGGATGGATGTCTTCTTCCAGGAACTGCTCGGAAAGGGCCATGCTGCCACCTCACTGATGTCTAGCTGCAAGGGGCTGTCAGCGCCCCAGCGCTAGTCGCCTTTTCTACAGACCGGGTGATTTCCCTGTGTCCATACTAGATATGGTGGAGGCTAACGGCCGATCTGGCAACCGGAAATGTGGGGATAAACCCACATTATTTGGGGACAGCTCCGATAAGTTGTGGGAAACGCGGTACGCAGCGCAAAATATTGGCAACCCCTGACAGGTTCCGCTTGCGATCCGATCGGCCCTGCTCAAAATACGCCAAGCCGCCCGCGTGGTCTCCACGCCGGCGGCCTTTTCTCTCCCCGGAACAGGGCGTCAGTCCTTCAGGCGCGCCTCGAGCGCCGCGACACGCGCGGCCATCGCCTCGTTCTCCTCGCGCGCCTTTTGCGCCATGGCGCGGACGGCGTCGAATTCCTCGCGCGTGACAAAGTCGCGATCGGCCAGCCAACGGTCGATCAGCGATTTCATCGCGGTCTCGGCCTCGTCCCGCGCGCCCTGGGCCACGCCCATCGCGTTGGTCATCAGCTGGGAAATGTCGTCCAGTATCTTGTTGCGGGTCTGCATCTGTCTTCTCCGTGTCGAAGTTGCCCCCTATATGGGCAACAAAGGGGCAAGGCTCAAGGTTGACTTCTGCCGCAGGCCCCGGGCATTGAGGCGCATATGCAGGCAGTACTGAATTTTCCCGACCTTTCACCCGAACTGTTCTCGATCTCGCTGTTCGGGATGGAACTCGCGCTGCGCTGGTATGCACTTGCCTATATCGCCGGGATCATCATCGCCTGGCGGCTGGCGGTGTTGGCGACCCGGCGCGCGACGCTCTGGCCCGCAAACACCCCGCCGATGGCGCCCGCACAGATCGAGGATCTGCTGACCTGGATCATCCTCGGCGTCATCCTGGGGGGGCGGCTGGGTTTTGTCCTGTTCTATCAACCCGCCTATTACCTGGCCAATCCGGCCGAGATACTGATGGTCTGGCAAGGCGGCATGGCTTTTCATGGCGGCCTTCTGGGTGTGGTGATCGCGGCATGGCTCTATTCGTTGCGCCACAACATCCCGAAACTGAGCCTGGCCGACCTGATCACCCATACGGTGCCGCCGGGCCTGCTGCTGGGGCGGCTGGCAAACTTCATCAATGCCGAGCTGTGGGGACGTCCCTCGAACTTGCCTTGGGCGGTGATCTTTCCGGGTCAGGCGGCGCAAGACTGTCCGGGCATCGTAGATCTCTGCGCCCGTCACCCTTCGCAGCTTTACGAGGCTGCGCTCGAAGGGTTGCTGCTGGGCGTGCTGCTGTTGTGGCTGGTCTGGCGGCGCGGGGCGCTGAAACGGCCAGGCCTCATCACCGGTGTGTTTCTGGCGGGCTATGGCCTGTCGCGCTTCGTGGTCGAGTTCTTTCGGCAGCCCGACGCGCAATTCGTCACCCCCGGCAACCCGCTGGGCCTGGCCTGGCAGTTGGGCGACTACGGCCTGACCATGGGCCAGCTGCTGTCGCTGCCGATGATCGCGCTGGGGCTGTGGTTCGCATTTCGCGCCCGCGCGGTACCGTCATGACTCTGACCGACCTATTGCTGGAACGGATTACCCAGCAGGGGCCGATCAGCCTTGCCGACTACATGGCCGAGTGCCTGCTGCAACCTGAATACGGCTATTACACCACCCGCGACCCGCTGGGCGCGACGGGCGATTTCACCACCGCCCCCGAGATCAGCCAGATGTTCGGCGAACTGATCGGACTGGCGCTGGCACAGGCCTGGATCGATCAGGGGCGGCCCGCGCCGTTTACCCTGGCCGAGCTTGGGCCGGGACGCGGCACGCTGATGAGCGATGCGCTGCGCGCCACCCGCGCTGTGCCCGGATTGCACGCCGCCGCCCGGCTCTGGCTGGTCGAGGCCTCGCCGGTGCTGCGCGCCACACAGACTCAGACGCTGGCAGGGTATGCCCCGCAGTGGTGCGACACGGTCGGCGCCCTGCCCGCACAACCTCTGTTTCTGATTGCCAACGAGTTTTTCGATGCGCTCCCCGTGCGCCAGTTCCTGCGCGCGGGCGGGGGCTGGCGCGAACGTCTGGTCGGTGCGCGTGAAGGCGTCTTGCATTGGGGGCTGGGCGCCGAGGCGCCGCAACCGGCACTGGCGCATCGGCTGGAGGATACCCGCGAGGGCGATCTGGTCGAGCTTTGCCCCGCCGCCGCGCCTATCATCACGGAACTGGCCAGCCGCATCGCCGCCCATGGCGGAGGCGCGCTGATCGTCGATTACGGTGACTGGCGCTCTCTGGGCGATACGGTTCAGGCGCTGCGGGGCCATGCCTCTGCCGATCCGCTGGCCGATCCCGGTCAGGCCGATCTGACCGCGCATGTGGATTTTGAACAACTGGCCGTGGCCGCCCGCGCCGCCGGATGCGCCCATAGCCGCCTGACGGCGCAGGGCGTCTTTCTGGAGCGCCTGGGAATCGCACAAAGGGCCCAGGCGCTGGCTCGCACCGCTGATGAAACTATGTTGAACCAACTGGTCGCCGCACATCGCCGGTTGACGCATCCCGAGGAAATGGGAAACCTGTTCAAGGTGCTGGGCCTCTATCCCGCCGACGCCACCCCGCCACCCGGATTGGAATCATGACGCTGGAAATCCTGACCGCCGACAGCCTGTCCTTTGTACGCCACGGCTTCTTTACCCGTAGGGGCGGTGCGTCCTCTGGCGTGTTCGCCGGGTTGAACTGTGGCAGCGGGTCGAGTGATCAGACCGAAATCGTGGCGCTCAACCGTGCCCGTGTGGCACAAGCGATGGAGGTCGACACCGACGCGCTGCTTGGCGTGCATCAGGTCCATTCCCCCGATGTCGTCACCGTCGAAGGGCCGCTGGAGGTCAAGCCGCGTGCCGATGCGATCGTCACCGCGACGCCCGGTCTGGCGCTGTCGGTCCTGACCGCCGATTGCCAGCCGGTGCTGTTTGCCGACCCCGACGCCGGGGTGATCGGTGCCGCCCATGCCGGCTGGCGCGGCGCCCGCGACGGGGTGCTTGAGGCAACCCTCGACGCAATGGAGGCACTGGGGGCCACCCGTGCCGGAACGATCGCCGTCATCGGCCCCTCGATTTCGCAGCGCGCCTATGAAGTCGGCCCGGAGTTTCTGGACGATTTCCTGGCCGAAGACATGGGCAACAGTCGGTTCTTCGCCAATGGCGCCGACGACCGGATGCTGTTCGACCTGCCCGCCTACGGACTGCACAGGTTGCGCGCGGCGGGCTGCGGCCACGCGGAATGGACCCGCCATTGCACCTATTCGGATCCAGATCGATTCTATTCCTATCGGCGAGCGACCCACGCCGGCGAAGCCGATTACGGGCGGCTGATCTCTGTCATCCGGCTTTGAGACCGGTCGCGAGCCGAACGACGGCCCGGTTCTGCCACATTCTGGCCGCACCCTGCGCAGCCTCTGGTTGCACCCGAAACTTGCCCGATTTTTTCCCGATATTTGTGAGCCGCTTACGCGATTTCCCGGCGCAATTTACCCTTGGTTAAGCAATGTCGGAATGTCGCTCATTTTCCAAGGAACCGCCGCAGACCTGCCCCAAACGGCTGGCAATTTGAACAGTAACAGGAACGTGACGCCGTCAAGCCGGCACCCAGGCAGGAGATGAACCATGACCCAGACCCGCTTTGTGAAATCGGTGATCGCAACCGCAGCGAAGACCGAAGTTCAAATGCCCTGGGCGCGTGGTGCGCGCCGCACGGCGATGATCGCCCGCCGCAATGCCGCACAGATCAAGGTGAAATCGGCCTGACGGTTTTTGATTAGTCGCGGAGGGCCGCTCGCTGCCTCTCCGGGGACCCGGGTCCGGATGCTGCCCCTGACGGACCCGGCACAAGAGCCCGCCCCGCCTGATCGCGGGGCGGGACTTGGGGGCAAAGTAACGAGTGTGGGCGTTTGAGCGCCCATTTGGAAACAGTTCTGAGGGGAACGCTGCATTAGCCACGGAAACCAGGTTTTCCTGTCGCTTTTTTTGACAATTTGAACCGTTTCCCAGCATGTTTCTACCGATTCAGATAAGGACATCTTGTCCGTCTGACGTCGTCGGTGGGGGCCGACGCAGATGCGACCCGAAGTAGGAAAGGGCCGATATCGCCATGTCTATCCCCCATTCGCTCGCCCGGGCGGCGCGAAACGCTGTCCATACCAGCCCGCTTTTACAGGATCCGGCTGCACTGCGCGGTCCCCAGCCGCGCCCACAGATGCGCCGCTACGAGGTCAGTACCCTTCTTGAAAACGGCAATGTCGTGCAGACGCGCCATATCGCCCCGGCGCTGCCGCTGTTCGAGGATGCATTCTGCGCCTTTTCGCGCGGTTCTCTCATCGACACCGATTGCGGCCCGATGGCGATCGAGGATCTGTTGCCCGGTGACCGGGTGATCATTCAGGACGGATCGGCCCAGGAAGTGGTCTGGAAAGGCTCGACCGTGATCGTGCCTGGCCGCGTTTCGGCCACCGGTCGCGACTATCGGCTGACCCGGATCATGGCCGATGCGTTTGGCATGCAGCGCCCGATGTCCGGCGTCATCGCCGGCCCGTCGGCCCGTCTGCTGGCGACACCGGGCCACCTGCGGGCATTGGCGGGTGATCAGCCGATGCTGACCCCGGCCCAGCATTTCGTCGATGGCATGGGGATCATCGAAACCGCCCCCCCGACCCCGGTCGAGGTGTTCCATATCTGCCTGCGACGCCATGCGGTCATCAATGTCGACGGCTTGCAATTCGAAACCTATCATCCCGGCGTTCAGGCCGTGCGCGTGCTTAGCCAGGCGATCCGCTCTCTCTATTTGAACCTGTTCCACCATATTGACCAACTGACCGATTTCGGCCCGCAGGCATTTCCGCGCGCGGGTGAGGGAGAAATCGACGCGATCCCAGCCTGAGGAAAGGACAATGGGCTTATTGATTTTCTGGAGTTTATGCTGTCTGGCAGCAATTATGCTGCCGCCGATGTCCCGGCTGAACCACCCCCCCGATGGGATCAGGCTGTCCGGCTCAACCGTTCTTCGAGCACGTCGAAGGGAACGCCCGGCTCGTCCTTCGCCCCGCGAATAACCAGCGAGGTCTTGACGCTGGCCACGTTTGGCGTGGTCAGCAGCTGACCGGTCAGAAAGCTCTGGAAACTGCTCAGATCGGGGGCCACGCATTTCAGCATGAAATCGACCTCGCCGTTCAGCATGTGGCATTCGCGCACAAGCGGCCATTCGCGGCAGCGCGCCTCGAATGCGCTCAGCTCTACCTCGGCCTGACTTTCCAGCCCCACCATGGCAAAGACCTGCACCTCGAACCCCAGTTCGCGGGCATTGACCTCGGCGTGATAACCCCGGATCAGCCCGGCATCCTCAAGCGCGCGAACACGTCGCAGGCAGGGCGGCGCCGAAATTCCAACCCGTTTGGCCAGCTCGACATTGGTCATGCGGCCATCCGCCTGAAGCTCCGCCAGAATCTTGCGGTCTATCTCGTCCAGCCGGTGCGCGACCATGAACAACTCCCGTATTTTTTGCGGTTCTTATAACAGCCCCGGTCGGCTGCGCAATAATCTTTCGTACATGCGCAATTTTCTTCCCGAGCCTTGCCTGATCACACCTCGATGCCCGGCGGTACACGCGAATGTGCAAAGGGGTTTAAGAGCACGCGCCAGGCGGTTATATCCCCTCTTCGACAGGCGGTGCGCCGCCAGCCATCTGCATTGGGGATATCATGGCCGAGACACGTCACACCAAGGTTCTGATCATCGGGTCCGGGCCTGCGGGCTATACCGCCGGCGTCTATGCCAGCCGAGCCATGCTGGAGCCGATCCTGGTTCAGGGGATCGAACCGGGCGGCCAGCTGACCACCACCACCGAAGTCGAGAACTGGCCCGGCGATACCGAGGTGCAGGGCCCCGACCTGATGGTGCGGATGGAGGCCCACGCCAAGGCGATGGGCTGCGAGATCATCGGCGATATCATCACCTCGCTCGATACCTCGGCCCGCCCCTTTGTCGCCAAGGGCGACAGCGGCACCACCTATACCGCCGACGCGGTGATCCTGGCCACTGGCGCCCGCGCCAAATGGTTGGGGATGGAGAGTGAGGAGAAATTCAAGGGCTTTGGCGTCTCTGCCTGCGCCACCTGCGACGGGTTCTTTTATCGCGGGCAGGAAATCGTGGTGATCGGCGGCGGCAATACGGCGGTCGAAGAGGCGCTGTTTCTGACCAATTTCGCCTCCAAGGTGACGCTGATCCACCGCCGCGACGAGCTGCGCGCCGAGAAGATCCTGCAGGATCGCCTGTTCAAGAACGAAAAGATCGTGCCGCTCTGGTTCCACCAACTGGAAGAGGTCTATGGCACCGACAGCCCGCTGGGCGTCGAAGGGGTCAAGGCGCGCAACGTCCAGACCGGCGAGATCACCGACATCCCCTGCAAGGGCGTGTTCGTGGCCATCGGCCATGCGCCCGCCAACGAGCTGGTCAAGGATGTGCTGGAATTGCACAATGGCGGCTATGTCAGCGTCAAGCCCGGAACCACCGAAACCTCGATCCCCGGCATCTTTGCCGCCGGTGACCTGACCGACCACAAATACCGCCAGGCGGTGACCAGCGCCGGCATGGGCTGCATGGCCGCGCTGGATGCGGAACGGTTCCTGGCGGAGCAGGAGTGATCCGGTGATCCCCTTCTCCGGCACCGTCTGGAGAATTCTGTTCGCCGATCAGGCCGGGGCGCCCACCGCCCCGGCCCGTGCGCCCGAAGGGCGGTTTCACCATTCTGGCCAATGGGCGCTTTATGCCTCGCTGACGCCCGAGGGCGCAGGCGTGGCGATCCGGCGCTATGTGGGGCCGCAGGACCCACCCCGTGTGATCGTGCCGCTTTTGGTGACTGATGCCCGGCTGGCCGATCTGCGCGGCCGCCCCGAGGTTTCGGTGGTCTGGCAGGATATCCGCGCCTCCGGCGCCCCCGCGCCCAGTTGGGCCTATTCCGACGCGGCCCGGGCCGAAGGGGCGCAGGGCCTGCTCTATTCCTCGCGCTCGCGTCCCGAGCTGAGCCATATCGTTCTGTTCGACCAAGGTATGGTCAGGGCAGAAGGCGCGCCGCCCCTGCCCTGGCCCGGCCCAGAACTCACCACCAGCTGACTTGACCGCCCGGCCCCGGCCCCACACACTCGGGTTTGGGACCACAAGAGACGGGCGGCATGGGCACAAGCGCACTCTGGCGGGGCAGTCGGACGACACGTCTCAGGATCGCGACCGGGCTGATCCTGTTCGCCTATGCCTTCTTTCACTTCGTCAATATCGGGTTGGGCCTGATCAGCCCCGTCTGGATGGCCGCGTTTCAGGATGCCCGCCAGGTCATCACCCGCAGCCTGCCGGGTTCGATCCTTCTTTACGGCGCGCTGCTGATCCATGCCGGGCTGGCACTGACGGGGCTGGCGCGGCGGCGTTCTTTGCGCATGCGGCCGGCCGAGGCGATCCAGCTTGGGCTGGGCCTGCTGATCCCGCTGCAACTGATCGCACATCTGGTCCACACCCGATATGCCCACGAGGTTCACGGCGTAAATGACGAGATGAGCTATCTCATCATCCTGATGTGGCCCAATATCTCGATCTGGCAGCAAAGCGGGCTGTTGCTGGTGGTCTGGATTCACGGCTGTATCGGTTTGCATTTCTGGTTGCGGCTGACCAGCTGGTGGCGCGCCTGGGTGCCCTGGATGATCGGGATGGCGGTGCTGGTGCCCGCCTTCGCGCTGGCCGGACTGCTGACCGAGGGGCGGCGGATGTTCGCGATATTTACGGACGATGCGCAACGGCCCGGTTACATGGAGGCGTTCAACTGGCCCGATACCGAGACCTTTGTCGCGCTCTTTGCGGTCAAGGATCGGGGGCTGGCCCTGTTCTGGGGGTTGCTGGCGCTGGCGGCGGCAATCCATCTTGGGCACAAGCTGATGCGTCGGCGCAACGCGGTCCGCATCCGCTATGTGGACGGGCCGGAGATCGTGTCCGAGCGGGGCCTGACCCTGCTTCAGATGTCGCGCAGCCACGGGGTGCCCCACACCGCGCTTTGCGGCGGCAAGGGGCGCTGCACCACCTGCCGGGTGGTGATCGAGGAGGGCGCCGATCTGCTGCACCCGCCCTCGGAGGTCGAGCTGCGCTCGTTGCGGGCTGTCGGGGCGCCGCCCAATACCCGGCTCGCCTGCCAGATACGACCCACCGATCCGGCCACCGTCTTTCGCGTGTTCCGCCCCGAAGGCGGCCGGAGCCGCGCCCATGCCAGTCAGGGGCAGGAACGGCAACTGGCGGTGCTGTTTCTCGACATGCGCGGATTTACCGCCCGCACCACCGGACAGTTGCCCTATGACGTGGTGTTCCTGCTCAACCGCTTCTTCGATGCGATCGTCCCCTCGGTCGTTGGCGCGGGCGGTACGGTGGACAAGTATCTGGGCGATGGCTTCCTGGCAGTGTTCGAGGCCCGCGACGCCCAGACCTCGGCCCGCGCCGGGATCGAGGCGGCGCGCAGCATCGGCGCCGCGCTTCATGTGTTCAACCGCACGCTTGCCGCCGAAGGCACACCGCCGGTGCGCATCGGCATGGGCCTGCATCTGGGCAATCTTGTGCTGGGCGAGATCGGAGCCGCGGGCCATGCCCCCCGCACCATCATCGGCGACACCGTGAACGCCGCCAGCCGGCTGGAGGCCGAGACCAAGGCGCTGGGAGTTGAACTGCTGATTTCCCATGCGGTCCTGGAGGCGGCCGGGGCCGAAACAGACGGGCTGGAGCTCCGTGAATTCACTTTGCGCGGGGTGCCGCAACCGGTGAGCGCCCTGCCCGTTACCGCTGCCGCAACGCTGTCTTTGGGCAAGCCCAGCGACGAACAGCGTTCCGATTAACCCGGCAAACCGGGGAATGAGCCGAAAAAGTTTCACCTTTTTCGGTCAAATCCGGCAAAAACCTTTTGATTTGTCACGGAATGGCACAATTCGTCCTTTGTTGCGCCGCAGTCCTAGACAATCTGCGGCCCACGGGTCTATTGCACCGCCAGCACAGACCCCTCAACACAGTGACCTTACAGATCAAGAGTATCGACATGACCATGCTGAGCAACCTCGCTCCGATCCCGGAACTCTATGTCTCCTACGACTCGGCGCAGAAACTGAAGATGGAGGCGGCCGAGTTGAAAAGCCACGACCTGACGCCCCGCCAGATCTGCGACCTCGAACTCTTGATGAATGGCGGCTTCTCGCCCCTCAAGGGATTTCTGAGCGAGGCCGATTATGACAATGTCGTCGAGAACATGCGGCTGGCCGACGGCACCCTCTGGCCCATGCCCATCACGCTGGACGTCAAGGAAGAATTCGCCGACGGGATCGAACTGGGCCAGGACATCGCGCTGCGCGACCAGGAGGGCGTGATCCTGGGCACCATGACCGTGACCGACAAATGGGTGCCCAACAAGGCGCGCGAGGCCGAGATGGTCTTTGGCGCCGACGATCAGGCGCACCCTGCGGTCAACTACCTGCACAACGTTGCGGGCAAGGTCTATCTGGGTGGCCCGGTGACCGGCATCCAACAGCCTGTGCATTACGATTTCCGCGCCCGCCGCGACACGCCCAACGAGTTGCGCGCCTATTTCCGCAAGGTGGGCTGGCGCCGCATCGTCGCCTTTCAGACCCGCAACCCGCTGCACCGGGCGCATCAGGAACTGACCTTTCGTGCCGCGCGCGAGGCCCAGGCCAACCTGCTGATCCATCCGGTTGTCGGCATGACCAAACCGGGCGACGTCGATCACTTCACCCGCGTGCGCTGCTACGAGGCGGTGCTGGACAAATATCCCGCCGCCACCACCTCGATGAGCCTGCTGAACCTGGCCATGCGTATGGCTGGCCCGCGCGAGGCGGTCTGGCACGGGCTGATCCGCAAGAACCACGGCTGCACCCATTTCATCGTCGGCCGCGACCATGCCGGCCCCGGCAAGAACAGCCAGGGCCAGGACTTCTATGGCCCCTATGACGCGCAGGAGCTGTTCAAGAAGCATCAGGACGAGATCGGCCTGGAAATGGTGGACTTCAAGCACATGGTCTATGTGCAGGAGAAGGCCCAGTATTACCCCGTCTCCGAGGTCCCCGAGGGCGACACGGTGCTGGATATCTCGGGCACCGAACTGCGCCGCCGCCTGCGCGAGGGGCTGGAGATCCCCGAATGGTTCTCCTTCCCCGAAGTGGTCAAGGAACTGCGCCGCACCTCGCCGCCGCGCTCGAAACAGGGCTTTACCGTGTTCTTCACCGGCTTCTCGGGCTCGGGCAAATCGACCATCGCCAACGCGCTGATGGTCAAGCTGATGGAGATGGGCGGTCGCCCGGTCACCCTGCTGGACGGCGATATCGTGCGCAAGAATCTCAGTTCCGAACTGGGCTTTTCGAAAGAGCACCGTGACCTCAACATCCGCCGTATCGGCTATGTTGCCAGCGAGATCACCAAGAATGGCGGCATCGCCATCTGTGCCCCGATCGCACCCTATGCCACCACCCGCCGGGCGGTACGCGAGGAGATCGAACAGTTCGGCGCTTTTGTCGAGGTGCATGTCGCCACCTCGATCGAGGAATGCGAACGCCGCGACCGCAAGGGCCTGTACAAGCTGGCCCGTGAGGGCAAGATCAAGGAGTTCACCGGCATCTCGGACCCCTATGACGTGCCTGAGGCCCCTGAACTGCGCGTCGAGACCGAGAATGTCGAGGTCGACAACTGCGCCCATCAGGTGCTTCTGAAGCTGGAAAACATGGGGTTGATCGCAGGCTGATCGCCTATCCCAGAACGCAAGAAGGCCCGGGATCGCTCCCGGGCCTTTGTCATTCTTGCCTAAAGCTCGTCCAGGATCATCTGCGCCGCCCGTGCCTCATGCGCGGCATAGGGGGCAACCTGGTCCTTGAGCACGCGCAGGGCAGGTAGCCGGGCGGCGTAATCCTCGGCACTCATCACCATGACCGCGCGGCGAATATCCTCTTCGCCCTGACACAGGATCATCGCGCGGGTGTCGACGAAATCAGCGATATTCGGGCAGCCCCAATAGATCGGCACCGTCTCGCAGAGCACCGCATCCAGCAGTTTCTCCGAGAAATAGTTCCGCTCCTGCACATTCTCGATCACCACGGAATAGCGATAGGGCGCCAGCCCGTCGGCCTTGCTGTCAAAGGGCTGATAGCCCCGCCCCAGCACTGCTACGTCCTGACCGCTGGCGCGCACCCAATCCACCACCGCATGGCGCAGCTTGTGGCCGGTGCTGTCCCGCTTGGCCGAGGCAATGAGCGAGCATTGCGCCACCTTTTCGGGTGTCAGGCCGCGCCACTCGGGCACCCAGGTCGAGCCAAAGAGCAAGAGCCGCGCATTGGGAAGGCGGTCCACCGCCTCTTGGTTAAAGGTCAGGACCCGGTGAAAGCGCCGCCAGGTGACGCGCAAGAGTGCGTAATGCTTGGCATGGATCACCGCCGGTTCCGCCATGATCAGCGAGATACGCGCGCGCGTCCCCCGGTTCAGCCGGAAATGGGTTCCGGTGCGGGGATAGACAAGCAGGTGATCCCCCGGCCCCAGATCGCCCACGGTTTTCCCTGCCAGGCGTTCGGGGCATCCCAGCGGCCAGTTCAACCGGTCGAGCGGTGTCCCGGACAGGGACGGCCCAAGTTTCATGCCATAGGGCAGAACGGCAATGGCAGGATCGGACATGCGCTTATCCCGGCAGGTGGACCTGGCCGCGCATCAGGACATAGCCCTGCCCGGCGACCTTGATCCCCGTCATCGCCTCGGGTGGTCCCAGACGCGTGACGCGCGCCTGACCGGGGCGGCCCATGCCATGCCCCTGCTCTGCGATGAACGTGTCTTTTGCCATCAATCCGTGATGCCACAGATAGGCGGCCATGGCGCCGGTCGCCGATCCCGTAAAAGGATCCTCGGGCGGGCTGGGCGGCGCCAGCAGCAGCCGGGCAAAGGTATCGCCCGCCTCGGTCGCGCCTTCGAGCGTGACCAGAAACGGCTCCAGCATATCCGACCCGTCATAGCCAAGCCCCGCCGCCATCGCGGTCAGCGCCGCCACATCCAGCCGCGCGGCCTCGAGCGCGGCGCGGTCGCGCAGTACGGTGATGCAAAACGGCAGCCCGGTCGACACCATCTGCGGCGGCGACACGATGGCCTCGGGTGGCAGGCCGATGACCCGCGCCACCTGCTCGGCGGGCACCAGCGCGCCGAATTGGGGCGCCACCTGGGTCATCTCGATCTCGTCCCCCGAGATGCGGATCGGCACCAGCCCGGCGCCGGTTTCCAGCACCAGATCGGTCTTGTCGATGAAGCCGCGCGCGGCAAGCGCGGCGACGGTTGCGATGGTGGGATGGCCGGCAAAGGGGATCTCGCGGCTGGCAAGGAAATAGCGCACCTTCAGATCGGCCACATCCGACGGCCCGGTAAAGGTGCATTCGACCAGCGAGGTTTCCCGCACAAAGCTCATGCAGGACTCGGCTGGCAGACCCGCGCCACCATGGACCACGGCGCAGCCGTTGCCGCCAAAGGGGCGGTCGGTGAACGCGTCCACCCAGTCAAAATCGTACCAGTTCATCCGCGACCCTTTCGCCATCTGCCCGCAGAACCGCATGTTTCGGCGGTTCCGCCGCAAATGTCACGCGGGAAATCCGGCCCCGTCGCGGGCCCGGATCAATGCACCGCGACGGGCGACAGATCGTTCTGGCGTGCCAGCACGAAGGCCATCCGCCGGTCGGCCACCAGCGCCAGCTGCTCTCCGGCGGCATTATGCACCGCGTAAAGGTGATCACGCCCGCCCGCCTGTTGGCGAACCTCGTCAGGCAGATCAGCAACATCGACCGTCTTGACATAGACGATCCGGTCGCCGTCATCCTTGAAATCGAACGGAGTATGCATCGCTTACCCTTTCCTGATATTGATCGTCTGAACCACCGATTGCGGCACCGCGCGGCTGAGATCGACATGCAACAGACCGTTTTCCATCACGGCCTCGCCCACCTCGACCCCTTCGGCCAGCACGAACATGCGCTGGAACTGGCGCGCGGCGATGCCCCGGTGCAGGAACACCCGCCCCTCGCTGTCGTCGCTCTGACGGCCACGGATCACCAGCTGGCGATCCTCGACCGTGATCGACAGATCCGCCTCGGCAAAACCGGCCACCGCAAGGGTGATCCGATAAGAGGTGTCGGAGGTCTGCTCGATATTGTAGGGAGGATAGCCCTCGTTCCCGGATTTGGCCGAACGCTCCAGCAGCCGTTCCAGCTGCTCGAAGCCCAGCATATGGGGGTAAGAGCCCAGAGTAAGTTTCGACACGTTTCTCTCGTCCTTGTGGTCAAAGCGACGTTCACGCGCGGCCCCGAAACCGGCAACCGCTTGACACAGAATATGGGAAGAAATCGGACACACCACAAGGTCTGGCCGAAATCAGAGTAAAAGCGTATTCTTTGCAGCACCTTGGAAACAGACCTGCGAGTCGCCCGAATGAACGCACCCAGTGATATGTCGATGAAAACGGATGAGGTTCTGCGGGTCGAACTGGAAGTGTTCCGGCGCCAGCACCGCGACCTGGACGAGGCCATCGCCGCGCTGGAGGAAAAGGGCACCGCCGATCAGTTGACGGTGAAACGGCTGAAGAAGCAGAAACTGCGCCTCAAGGACATCATCGCGATGATCGAGGACCGCCTGACCCCCGATATCATCGCCTGATCCGGCCTGTCCCGGCACGCCGCCATACCGCATTGCCAGTTGGCCGGTTTTGGCTATAGTGCGCGCTCTTTCCACAGAGGGCGGGGCACATGGCCGGGGTCAAGGTAGGGATCATCATGGGCAGCCAGTCGGACTGGCCGACCATGAAGGGTGCAGCGGAAATTCTGGATGAACTGGGCGTGGCCTACGAGGCGCGGATCGTCTCGGCACATCGTACCCCGGACCGGCTGTGGGACTATGGCCGTGCCGCCGTGGGGCGCGGTTTGCAGGTCATCATCGCCGGTGCCGGCGGGGCCGCGCATCTGCCGGGCATGATGGCGTCCAAGACGCGGGTGCCGGTCATTGGCGTGCCGGTGCAGACGCGCGCCCTGTCGGGGGTCGATTCGCTTTACTCCATCGTGCAGATGCCCAAGGGCTATCCGGTTGCCACCATGGCGATCGGCGCGGCGGGGGCGGCCAATGCGGGGCTGATGGCCGCCGGCATCCTCGCCTTGCAGGATGCGGACCTTGCCGAACGGCTGGATGCCTGGCGCACGGCGCTGTCGGCCTCGATCCCCGAGGAGCCGGTCGATGAGTGAGGCGCTGAAACCGGGGGCGCGGATCGGTATCCTGGGTGGCGGCCAACTGGGCCGGATGCTGTCGGTTGCCGCCGCGCGGCTGGGCTTTGTCACCCATATCTATGAACCCGGCGCCAACCCGCCTGCCGGTCAGGTGGCTGATCAGGTGACCACCGCAGGCTATGACGACGCCGCGGCCCTGGCGGCATTTGCCGCCTCGGTCGATGTCATCACCTATGAGTTCGAGAACATCCCGACCGAGGCGCTTGATATCCTCGAGGCGCACCGCCCGATCCGCCCCGGGCGCGAGGCGCTGCGGGTGAGCCAGGACCGGCTGACCGAGAAGAGCTTTCTGCGCGATCTGGGCCTGATGACGGCGCCCTTTGCCGATGTCACCGATCTCGCGAGCCTGGAGGCCGCGATTGCCGAGATCGGCACACCCGCGATCCTCAAGACCCGCCGCTTTGGCTATGACGGCAAGGGGCAGGCACGGCTGAAATCGCCGGGGGATGCCGCGGCGGCGCTGGCCGATATGGCAGGCGCGCCCGCGATCCTCGAAGGGTTCGTGCAGTTCACTCACGAGGTCTCGGTCATCGCCGCGCGTGGACTGGATGGGCAGGTCGCCTGTTTCGATCCCGGTGAGAACGTGCATCGCGACGGTATCCTGCACACCACCACCGTGCCTGCGCGGCTGAGCGCGGCGCAGCGCACCGACGCGGTGCTGCTGGCGGCGCGGATCCTGAATGCGCTCGACTATGTGGGCGTGATGGGGGTCGAGCTCTTCGTGACGCCGGCCGGGCTGATCGTGAACGAGATCGCGCCCCGGGTGCATAACTCGGGCCACTGGACCCAGAACGGCTGCTCCGTGGACCAGTTCGAACAGCATATCCGCGCGGTGGCGGGTTGGCCGCTGGGCGACGGGCAGCGGCATGTGGATGTGGTGATGGAGAACCTGATCGGCGCCGATATGGAGCGGGTGCCGGAACTGGCGACCGAACGCGATCTGGCACTGCATCTCTATGGCAAGGCCGAGGTGAAGCCCGGTCGCAAGATGGGACATGTCAACCGGATCAAGCGAGGCGGTTGAGGCAGGCGGCGAAATCCGGCACGGATTTCGCGCGCCCCGCCGACGGCCCGTTGGGCCTGAGACGGGGCGCAGCCCCTATCGCGCTGCGCGCGATGCCTCCGGCGGGAGTATTTGCCTGCAAAGTGAATGAGTTCAGGTCAGGAAACGTGTGGCCGCATCCCCGGACATGTAGCTGACCCGGCCCGCGGCAAACGTCGCGGCGACCCGGTGGCTTTGCGCATCGAGGATCACCAGATCGGCGCGCTTGCCGGGCGCCAGTTCCCCCCGGTCGGTCAACCCTAGCACCCGGGCCGGGCTGCTGCTGACCAGCGCCCAGGCAGCGCCCAGGTCGAGAAGCCCCGTACGTACCAACATCAGTGCCGCGCGGCGCGGGCTGGGATAGTGGTAGTCCGAGGCCAGCGCGTCGCAGAGCCCCATGGCAATCAGGTCGAGCGCGCTGACATTGCCCTTGTGCGAGCCGCCACGCACAACGTTGGGTGAGCCGAGGATGATATGGCCGCCACCCTCGCGTGCGGCCTCAGCGGCCTCGAGCGTCTCGGGAAACTCCGAGATCGTCAACCCGCGCCGCTGCCAGGTGGCGCAATCGGCGGCGCTGTGGTCGTCATGACTGCCCATGCGGACCCCCCGCCGGTGCAGGTCGGCGCAGAGTTCATCCAGAGCTTTCGGCACCTGCGGGCCATTTGCATGCAGCGCCTTCAGCAGTTCCAGATGTGCCTCGGGGCTGCGGCCCGCCTTGAGCGCCTGCCCCGCAAGCCTGGGCGGTTTGCGTCCCTCGGCCAGCCGGTCGTGCGGCAAATGATCGTTGAATACAACGTAAGGAACCTGCCATTCCACGAGCCGCTCGGGCAGTGTCGCGTAATCCGCGAGCAGATGGGTTTCGAAACGCAATTGCGGGATCAGATCCGTAACCACCCCGTCCCGGACCTGTCGGATCGCCTGAAACACACCTGCGGCGAAATCCGGGCCACGCAGACCGCCCTCCCAGCTCCAGAATTGAGCCAGTACAGCGGTGGTGATCCCGTTGGCCGCCAGTTCCGCCTCGGCGGCCACAACGCCTTCGGTCATTTCCTTCATCGCGCCCCTGCGCGGCGCCATGTGCCTCTCGAACCCGTCGCCATGCAGATCGACAATGCCGGGCAAGACCAGGTAACCGCTCAGATCGACGCGGCGCCCGGCGGGGGCGTCAACCACCTGCCCACCCGACAGGAACAGGTCGCAGCGCGTGGGGCCATCGGGCAAAAGCACCTCTGCGCCGGTCAGGGTCACCTCAACGCCGGTCATCGATCTCCCTCCCCCGGTGCTTCCCAGCACTCGCTGCGCAGGCAGACGCGATCTATCGTTTCGAAAACAGCGTCGAGCCAGGTCAGATCCGCATCGAAATGCCCATTCTCGATGAAATGCAGGGTCTGTGCGATGACACGCGGGTTGTTCATCATGAAGGTGTGGGTGACCGGCAACACCAGATGGTCGGTCATGCCCGCCACCCGGGTCGAGGCAACCGAGACCTTGCCGTCATCGGGACCGGGGATGATCGACGAGAAGATCGGGTTCAGCGACTGATCGCCCGCGATCACGCCAACCGGGTAATCCACCGGTGGCAAGCTGCGTGGGACACTGTCCGGACCAGTACCCAGCGCCAGACCCGCCGGACCGTTCAGACGGCCGAACACCTCCCAGGCGCCCAGTTCGTCGACCAGTTCGCTGCCCTGGTTTGGCGGCGCCAACAACACCACCCGGCCCAGATGAGCGGGCCGGTTGCTGAGCAGCCAGTAGCGGATCAGGATACCCCCCATGGAATGGGCGACCAGATGCACTGTCTGATCGCCACAAGCGGATATCGCTGGCGGCAGGGTCTCACGCGCCAGTTCCGGGATGGGCATGTCGGTCGAGGGATAGCCGGGACGCACCACCTGCAGACCGCGCGCCTCGAACACCTGGTCCATCACCGTCAGCGACGCCTCAGTCCGCGCCAACCCGTGCAGCAGCACGACACAGTCGGCCCAGAGGGCACTGGGCAACAGACAGAGGAAGAGAACAGGCAGGCACCGCATGGGCGCGGCATACTGCGAATTGCAGCGCAACGAAAGGCTCAAGCAGCCGGTGCGCGGCGGATCGACAGCGCGATCCCGCCCAACAGGACTGCGCCACCAAGAAGCAGGCGCAGCGGGGCCGTCTCGCCCAGCAGCAGCACGCCCCCCAGCACCGCGATGACAGGCGCGCTCAGCTGTACCGTCGCGGCGCGGACCGGCCCCAGGGCGGGCACCAACCGATACCAGAGCGCATAGCCGAGACCCGAGGTTGCAGCCCCGGAGACCAGCGCCAGCAACACGCCCTGCCAGGTCATGGCAGGCAGCCCCGCTAACGGCAGGATCGCACCGGCGGTCAACGGCAGGGCCATCACGAAATTGGCCCCCGTCGCGGCCAGCGCATCCGCTTCGCCCCGCCCCGCCAGCGTATAGGCGGCCCAGCCGATCCCGGCGAGCGCCATGAGACCGGCCCCGCCCGTATCGACGCGAAAGGTGCCCGCCGGCCAGAGCACCCAGACCAGCCCGGCAAAGGCAATCATCGCGCCAGCCAACTGCCGATGCGTCGGCGGCGCACCCGTGGCGGCACTCCAGCCGAACATGGCGATCTGCACGACACCGAACAGGATGAGTGCGCCCAACCCGGCATCCAGCGTCAGATAGGCCAGTGAAAAGCCCACCATATACAAGGTAAGAGCGCCTGCCCCCAGAATCCGGCGCCGATGCCAGAGGGGCAACCGCTGGCGCTGCGCGAGAACGAGCAGGGCCAGCATCATCGCCCCGGCCAGCACCCGAACGATGGCAAAGCCACCCGGATCCGCCCAGCCGCCAGCCACCGCCAGACGGTTCAGAACCGAATTGGCGGCAAAGGCGGTCATGGTCAGGGCGGTAAGCAGGAACAGACGCATGTCACCGGACTACAGGATTGCGGGCCGGTGCAACAGACACATACGCGTCAGCGCGGCTCCAACGCGAGCGGATAGACCAGCCGCGCCTCGGGCGCATTGCCGCCCGGTCCGGCCAGCATCAGATGGTCGTTGGGATAGGGTGCGTGCAACGCCGATGCGCGGGCACTCGAAAAACCGCGCGGCTCGTAATAGGCGGGATCGCCCAGCACCACTATGGTCAGGTCGCGCTCTGCCGCCCATTTCAGGGTCAGTTGCAGCACTTTCGAGCCGATTCCACGCCCCTGCGCCTTGGGCGCAACCGCCAGCGGGGCCAGACACAGCCAGCCGTCAGGCGCGCGCATCCACGACAGAGCGGAATAGCCCAGCAACTCGCCAAATTCCTGAAAGGTGATCTCGGTGGCGATGTCCCGGTCGGCGCGCAATTCGCGCACCAAATCCGCCTCGGCCCCGGTATCGAAGGCTGAACGCAGCAAGGCATCGACCAGATCGGGGAATACGGCGGGCGGAAATGGTCTCATGCAAAGCTCAACTTTCGCTAGACTGAGGGCGGTTCAGTTCGCCCCGATCGGCGGGTTCGGCATACACCGCATGGCCCGCAAGGTCACGGTCACCCAAGTGTTTTCTTTCCCCGTAAACGAAACCGGCGAGACTCTGCCTGCTGCGGCGGTTGGAAAAACAAAGGGGCCGCCCAAGGGCGGCCCCGGTATTCTACTGCGAAGGGTGGGTATCACATAGGCCCAGAGGCCTATGAACACGCACCTTTGACAGATGATGTTCAGGCGAAATCGCCTCTTACATCATGCCGCCCATGCCGCCCATGTCGGGCATGCCGCCGCCTGCGGGGGCGTCTTTCTGCGGCTTGTCGGCAACCATCGCTTCGGTGGTGATCAACAGGCCTGCAACCGAGGCCGCGTCTTCCAGAGCAGTGCGGACAACCTTGGCCGGGTCGATCACGCCGAACTTGAACATGTCGCCATATTCTTCGGTCTGCGCGTTGAAGCCGAACGAGGCATCGCCCGATTCACGCACCTTGCCGGCAACCACGGCACCGTCGACGCCTGCGTTCTCGGCGATCTGGCGCAGCGGCGCTTCGATGGCCTTGCGCACGATGTTGATGCCGGCGGTCTGGTCGGCATTTGCGCCTTCCAGGCCTTCGAGGCCTTTGCCGGCCTGAACCAGAGCAACACCGCCGCCCACAACGACACCTTCCTGCACGGCAGCGCGGGTGGCGTTCAGGGCGTCATCGACGCGGTCCTTGCGCTCTTTCACTTCAACCTCGGTCATGCCGCCAACGCGGATCACGGCAACGCCGCCTGCCAGTTTGGCAACACGCTCTTGCAGCTTCTCACGGTCATAGTCGCTGGTGGTCTCTTCGATCTGGGTGCGGATCTGGGCCACGCGGGCTTCGATCTCGGCCTTCTCGCCTGCGCCATCAACGATGGTGGTCTCGTCCTTGGTGATCGAGATTTTCTTGGCGGTGCCCAGCATGTCCATGGTCACGGACTCGAGCTTCATGCCCAGGTCTTCGCTGATCACCTGACCGCCGGTCAGGATGGCGATGTCCTGCAGCATGGCCTTGCGGCGATCGCCGAAGCCCGGTGCCTTGACGGCCGCGATCTTCAGACCGCCGCGCAGCTTGTTGACCACCAAGGTTGCCAGCGCTTCGCCTTCGACATCCTCGGCGATGATCAGCAGCGGCTTTTGCGACTGGATCACCTGCTCGAGCAGCGGAACCATCGGCTGCAGCGAGGAGAGTTTCTTTTCGTGCAGCAGGATCATGCAGTCTTCGAGTTCTGCGATCATCTTGTCTGCGTTGGTGACGAAATAGGGCGACAGGTAGCCGCGGTCGAACTGCATGCCCTCGACCACGTCGGTCTCGGTTTCCAGGCCCTTGTTCTCTTCGACGGTGATGACACCCTCGTTACCGACCTTCTGCATGGCTTCGGCGATCTGGCGACCGATTTCGGTTTCGCCGTTGGCCGAGATGGTGCCGACCTGCGCCACTTCGGCGCTGTCGTTCACGGGGCGGGCGGCGGCCTTGATGGCCTCGACAACCTTGGCGGTGGCCAGGTCGATGCCGCGCTTCAGATCCATCGGGTTCATGCCAGCGGCAACCGATTTCATGCCTTCCTTGACGATGGCTTGGGCCAGAACCGTCGCGGTGGTGGTGCCGTCGCCGGCCTCGTCATTGGTGCGGCTGGCGACTTCTTTCACCATCTGCGCGCCCATGTTCTCGAACTTGTCTTCCAGTTCGATTTCCTTGGCGACCGACACACCGTCCTTGGTGATGCGGGGGGCACCGAACGATTTGTCCAGAACCACGTTGCGGCCTTTGGGGCCCAGGGTCACCTTGACCGCGTCGGCCAGGATGTTGACGCCCTTGAGCATCTTGTTGCGGGCTTCGGTGTTGAACTTGACGTCCTTAGCAGCCATGTTCTTTCTCCTTGAGAAATTTGATTGGAATGATGCGACCAGAGATCAGAGAAGCGCGTGGCTTACTCGATGATCCCCATGATGTCGCTTTCCTTCATCATCAGCAGTTCTTCGCCGTCGACGGTGACTTCGGTGCCCGACCATTTGCCGAACAGAACCCGGTCGCCCGACTTGACTGCCATCGCGATCAGCTCGCCGCTATCCTTGCGGGCGCCTTCGCCACAGGCGACAACAACGCCTTCGCTGGGCTTTTCCTTGGCGCTATCGGGGATGATCAGGCCGCCTGCGGTTTTCTCTTCGCTTTCCGTACGGCGAACCAGCACGCGGTCATGAAGCGGTTTCAATGCCATCTTTGCAGCTCCTTGAGGCTCAAAGTTTGTTTCCCTCCCCCTGCTCTTTTACAGAGGCATTAGCACTCAGGTCTAGCGAGTGCTAACGGCGCATAGCTAGGGGGTCGAAAGAACCGAGTCAACATCGGAGATACGAAAAGTTGCGACTGTCGTGTCCAAGGTCGAACCTGGTTTACAACCGCCATTCACATGCGCAGATTTGCCCGATCGATATGAGGGGCCGGGAAGATGCGGATCGAAGCGAACGGAATCTATCTTGAGGTTGAAGAAAGCGGACCGGTTGACGGCGTGCCGCTGATCCTGATCCGGGGACAGGGCAGCCAGCTGGTGCATTGGCCCGAGGAGTTGAACGCGGGCTTCGCCGCCGCCGGGTTCCGAACGATTGCCTTTGACAACCGCGATGTAGGCCTGTCGCAGCGTTGCCCGGCACCAGACGTGCCCGACAGCGCCGACGAAATTCTGGCGGCACTTGGCGCGGGCGCGGACCTGCCCAAACCCTATGGAATCGAGGATATGGTCGGCGATGTCACCGGCCTGATGGATGCGCTGGGGATCGAACGCGCGCATTTCTTTGGCATCTCGATGGGGGGCGCGGTGCTGCAACAGCTCTGCATCGACCAGCCTGACCGGGTGCTGTCGGCAACCATCGTGATGACCGCCTGCCGCCCCTTTACCGAACGCGCTGCCGAGGGGCGCGAGGCATTGCTGGCGCTGACCTCAAGCCTGCTCGTGCGCGACGTGACACAGCCGGACTATCTGGAGGCGCAGGTTGCCGAACACGGGCTGTGGGGCAGCCCCGGCTATCCGATGCCCGAGGCCGATATCCGCGCCATGGCCGAACGCGCCTGGGCGCGTGGCGTCGATGCGGCAGGCAAGAACCGGCAGGTCCTGGCCATCCTGCACGCGCCCGACCGGCGCCCCGGCCTGCGCAAGCTCGGCCTGCCCTGCCTGGTGATCCATGGCGAGCAAGACACGCTGATCCCGCTGGAGATGGGAGAAGAGATCGCCGCCCATATTCCGGGTTCGGAGTTTCAGCCTATCGAGGGCATGGGTCACATCATCACCCCGAAACTGGCCCCGGTGATGGTCGATCTGGTGCGCGATTTCATTACCCGCCGCACCTAAGCGCCGGCCCGGCGGCGACTAGATCGCTCTCAGGAACAACCCGCCGGCAAGGGTCGCAACGACCAGACCGGCGGCCAGTTCCACAATCGGCAGGGCAACCCCCGCGAACCGCCAGGCCGAGGCCGCGCCCAGCACCCCGCCACGCAGCCCCGCTGAAGCGAGCCCCACCCCGACGGTCACACTGGCCGTGCCCAGCGCCATGGCTAGTGTTCCAGCGATTCCGGCCAATGCGATGCCCATCTGCCAGGTCAGGATCAGAACGAACAGCGCGCCCGTGCAGGGGCGGATGGCGATGCTGGCGATCAGCGCCAGCGCCTCGCGCAGGGTGCCGATCTGTTCGACCTCGCTCAGGCTGGGGCCGTGCTTGTGCCCGCAGTGGGAACAGGTCTCGCCGTCGTGATGGTGATGCTCATGCGTGGTCTGTCGCGCAGCCAGCAGCCGCCGGGCACCCCGCCAGACCAGCCAGCAGCCGATCAACGCGATGGCGGCATAGCTAGCAGGCGCCATCACACGCTCGGTCACGCCGACCAGATGCTGACGCCCCAGATCCAGCACCATTACCCCGGTATAAACCAGCGCGATCGCGGTGACTGCCTGACCCAGACTCGATGCCAGCCCGATTGCCGCCAGCCGCAGCACCGGCACCCGCCGGCCCAGCCCATAGCCGCCGATCAGCACCTTGCCATGGCCCGGCCCCACGGCGTGGAAGAACCCATAGGCGAAACAGACCGACAACAGCAGCAACAGCGCCCCGCCCTGCCCGCTGCGCAAGCCGCGCAGCGCCTGGGCGATCTGGTTCTGAAAATCCCGTTGCTCGCCCGCCGCCCACATCGCCAGCTGGTCGAAACCGCCGCTCACCCAGAACCAGCCCAAGAGGGCCAGCACCAGCGCGACCGGCACGATCACGAGCCGGGACATGTAACCCGGATCTCGGTGGCGAATTCAGCGCCAATCAGGGGGATATCCATCTCCTCCAGATCGGCATCGGCGTCGATGCGCAACAGCATCTCCTGCATCTCGGCCAGTTGCCCGTCGATATCGGGCTCCAACCGCTCCAGCAGGCAATCGTCGCGCCCATTGAGGGTGACCGGGCGCGCAACCTCGTAGGCGGTGTAATAGGTCTCGTCATAGGGGCGCAGCGACAGGGATGCCCCCGACCCCATTCTGCCATCGGAAACCGCGCGCAGATGGGTCGACACGATCCGCCCCGCCTCGGTGGTGGCGGTGGGCTCCAGCGGGCCGGACAGCGCCAGCGGCTGATCGCCCAAGCGCAAATCGAGATCGCCGTTATAGCCGTCGATCCATTGCGCGTCGAACCCGGCCAGTTGCGCCTCTTCCTCGGGTGTCAGACTGCCATCGCCATCGGGGTCCATTCCCAGTTCCTCAAGGATGACCAGCGAATAGAAATCATCATAGGCCCAGGTGACCCGAACATGGGTCAGCGCCCCGTCAGGGGCAAAGATCAGCTCGAACCCGGTGTCGATGAAGACATGCGGATGCGCCATCAATGGCGCGGGGAGCAACAGAGAAAGGGCAAGGGCAATCCGGCGCATGGGCCGGACGATAGGGCGCGGACGCGGGGCTGACAATCCGGGCCTGCGCGGCGGCGGCGTTATTTCGCCATCGGATGCAGGACCAGCGTCTGCAAGGCCATCCCCACCGGCCCGGCCGTGTCATAGAGAACCGCCTGCGACATGCCGATCCCGTTTGGCTGCCAATGCGATACGGCCTCGGCCGCAAACCAGTCGCCCTGCGGTTCACGGTGGATTTGCAGGGTCAGATCGGTGTTCATGAAACCAAACCGCACCGGCGGTTCGTTCCAGGAAATGCCGTTGCCGCAATCGGCCAGAGGACAGATCGCCTGAATCGGCGACGGCGCCTCGGTGGCCAGCAAATGCGGCGCCTTCATCCAGACGGTTTTCGGCCCCGGCCCCAGATCCTCGCCTTCGGGATAGGCCATCTCGATAAACTGCCCAAAGGCGGGCTGGTCATGCAGCTTGCCCACCAGCAACGCCGGACCGGGTCGCGCGCGGTCAAAATCAGGGGTCGGCACCGTTGCGGTGGGCACCTCTCCCAGTTCCTTGCGCACCAGATGCATCGAGGTTCCGGTGAGGCAAAGCGTACCCTCGTCATCGTGCAGGGCCAGCCGGGTTGTGGTGAGCGTACGGCTGTTGCGCGTTATCTCGGTGGTGATCCGCAGCCCCGCCAGCGGCAGCGGTTTCAGCACGTCGAGCGTCAGCCGGGTCAGCATCTTGTGCGGCCCGGCGGCCGCCTCGGCCGCGCGTGCCACCAGGCCGGTGACCGGCCCGGCATGACAGTGATCGGGCGACCAGGGGCCACGCGCGGGATCGTTGCCGACAAACAGCCCCGGTTCGGTTTCGGTGAAATAGACCGGGGCCGTCACGGATGTCAGACCTTTTCCTGCGTGTATTTCTTCAGCTCGGTCCGGGCGATCTGGCGGCGATGCACCGCGTCGGGACCATCTGCAAAGCGCAGGGTGCGCTGGCCGGTCCAGGCGGCGGCCAGCGGCGTGTCCTGGCTGATCCCCTGCCCACCATGCATCTGCATCGCCTCGTCGATCACCTTTAGCGACACTCGCGGCGCCACCACCTTGATCTGGCTGATCCAGGGTGCCGCGGCGCGCGCATCGCCCTGATCCATCATCCAGGCGGCCTTGAGGCACAACAGGCGCGCCATCTCGATCTCCATCCGGCATTCGGCGATGATGTCGTAATTGGCACCCAGATGCGCCAGCTTCTTGCCGAAGGCTTCCTTGTCGAGCGCGCGTTTGCACATGCGTTCCAGCGCGATCTCGGCCTGACCGATCGAGCGCATGCAATGATGGATGCGGCCGGGCCCCAGACGCCCCTGCGCGATCTCGAAGCCCCGCCCCTCGCCCACCAGGATGTTCTCGGCCGGCACGCGGACATTGGTGAACCGAAGATGCATGTGGCCATGCGGCGCGTCATCGTGGCCGAATACCAGCATCGGGCGCAGGATCTCGATCCCCTCGGTCCCGGCGGGCACCACGATCATCGAATGGCGCTGGTGCTTGGGCGCGTCCTCGCCCCCCGTCTTCACCATCACGATATAGACCTTGCAGCGCGGGTCACCGGCGCCCGAGGCCCAGTATTTCTCGCCGTTCAGCACGTAATCATCGCCATCACGGACACAAGACATCGATATGTTGGTGGCATCCGAACTGGCCACATCCGGTTCGGTCATCAGATAGGCCGAGCGGATCTGACCCTCCAGAAGCGGCGCCAGCCAGTCCTGCTTCATCTTCTCGCTGCCGTAGCGCTCGAACACTTCCATGTTACCGGTATCGGGGGCGGAACAGTTGAACACCTCGGCCGCCAGCGGTGTCTTGCCCATCTCCTCGGCGAAATAGGCGTATTCGACGGTGGTGAGACCAAAACCGCGGTCGCTGTCGGTCAGCCAGAAGTTCCACAGACCGGCGGCCTTGGCCTTGGTCTTGAGCCCTTCGAGGATCTCGGTCTGGCGGTCAGTGTATTGCCAGCGGTCGCCCTTGGCGATTTCGGCGTGGTACTCATCCTCCAGCGGCATGATCTCGTCACGGATCATCGCCGCGACCCGGTCGAGAAGCTTGCGGTTCTCGTCGCGCATCGCAAACGTCATGTTCATGGCTTGGCCTCCCCTGCCCCCGGACAACGGGGGGAATGTCTGGATCGAGGATGACTTGGCCCGCGCGGGAATGTCCAGCCGCGTGACGAAACGTCACCGGCCCGAATGTGATCGGGCCGGTGAGGTGCCACGCGTGCGGTGCCGGAAAACAGGGTTTTCCGGGCCGTTTTCCGGCGCGGAAAACGGCCGCCTGCCGCGCGCGAAGGCCCCAGATCAGCTGATGAAGTCGGTATAGGCCGCTTCGTCCATGTAATCGTCCATCGGCGACAGGTCCGAGGGCCGCATCTTGAAGAACCAGGCCTCGCCCATCGGATCCTCGTTGACCATGCCGGGATTGTCGGCCAGGGCTCCGTTCACCTCGACGATCTCACCATCCAGCGGCGCCAGGATATCCGAGGCTGCCTTGACCGACTCGATCACCACGATCTCGTCATCCTTGCTGACCTCGGTGCCGGGTTCGGGCAGCTCCACGAACACCACATCGCCCAACTGCTCGGCCGCATGGGCGGTAATACCAACTACGATCAAGTCGTCCTCAGCCAGCAGCCATTCATGCTCTTCGGTATATTTCATCCGGTGTCTTTCCCTGTGAAAAACGCTTGCTGCCGGCGAGCCTAGCCCCGGTCTCGATTTGCGGCAATAGAGCAAATGGCCAAAGGCATCGACACGCTTGAAGGCACGTTCCAATCGCCTCGGGATCGCGCGGCACAGAGCGCCGTTGGGCAGGTGGCGCGGAAGCCGTTGGTTGCCGCTGCCCGGCTCCGAGGCCCCGGTAACGGGGCAAAGCGGTCCTTGGCTGCGGCCGGACCCAAGTCAGCTCAATCCGAGAACCACCATGCGGATACCTATTTGAAGCCAATCGCGACGTGCACGGCGTCCGGGTAGACCAGCCGGTTGCCCTGGGCATAATCCGCCAGGGAGTCCCCAACATCGTTTATGAGTGCTTGCTGAGCATCTTCTGAGAGCTCGGTGAACGCACGTGCTATGGGCATCGAACGCAAATGCAATGGCACAAATTCGCGCGCAAGCGGCACGTCGATCATCAGTTCCTGACGATAAACGACGACATCGGAGAACCCTTGGGCGCTCACTTGGTCCTTCAGCTCGTCTGCGGACGGTGTTTCCCGTTGCGACCGCTGTTTTCTCGCAATCTCTGGGGAAATGTGCTGCTCAACCGCAGCACAAATAGCGCTTGTATACGGGCTGTGCCCATCCCAGATCGAGAAACCCAGACGACCGCCCGGAACAAGAAGCCGCAAGAACTCTCGGAGCGCCTGCGGCTTGTCAGGGAAGTAGTGATATCCATGCTGCGACAGGATGACATCGTAGGACTCCGAGGGCAGACCGATGTCGCAAACATCGCTTTCGATCCAGGCGATATCGAGATCACCGGCCAGTTCCTTCGCTTGCGCGAGCATCGGAGCATTGATGTCGAGGCCGTCTACCTTGCCGCCTGACCCTACCTTTGTCTTGGTCAATCGGGTTGTCACCCCCGTGCCGCAGGCAACATCCAAGACACGTTCCGAACTGCGAAGTGAGAGCTGGTCGATCAGAGCCTCGGCCCATCGGCCGAACCAAAGGGGCACCATGACTTTTTCGTAAATCTTGGGCCCGTCACCCGCCAATTGAAATGTCATTGAGTGTTTCCCCGTCTCCCTGCGCTCCTTGGACAGCGCTACCATCACCGTCAGTTCGGTTCAAACTGGGTGCTTTTCATCGGGAGGACTCGAACTTCCCTTCCAGCGAACTCCGATCATGTCGTGACAGCACCTTGTCACGAAACAGGGGGTCGCGCCACGGCACAGGTTGCCCAGGCCTGGAACGACCATGCGCCAAAAACGGCGCGAGCGGCGCCAAAGGGTCAGGAGCCGGACAACCCCGAATAGCGCTGACGTGACCGATACGCCGTCTTATGGCGTCAGCACCCAAGCACCATCGGCGCCCTTGCACATCCGGGTGCCGATCACCCGCGCATTTGCCGCGCCCTTTGGTCGGATCACATGGTGCAGCACCGCGCAATCACCCTGCACCGCGTCGACCCGAACGGTTCCCAGCGAGTCGGTCGTTGCGTTCTCCCAGCCGCTTTCGCGCCCGACCACGGGCTTTCCATCGACAATCAACTGCCGCGAAGCCGCGCCCATCAACTGGAAATCCTCGGGCTCCAGCCCCAGCTCGGCGATGATGCGCGAGATTGGCTTGGCCTCGGCCGCCCCCCCGCACAGTCCAACAGCCAGCAGAAACGCCACAACCAGTTTCATCGCTCACTCCTCAATTCCGGCGGATTTGCCGGATGATTACACGGCCTCGACCCGAACGCCAACGCGTCCGGATGCCCCGGCCCCGGCAATCTTCAAATAAACACGAAGGTTCCTATCTGACCATCCGCACTTGGACTGCCGTCGTCCCCGTCCCAGATTGGCGCAGAGAACACGACGAGGCACCCATGGCATCTCCCACCTATTACGCCCCGCAAGGCGGCCATCCCGGACAAGAGCAGTTGCTGACAGACCGGGCCATGTTCACCGAGGCCTACGCGGTCATCCCAAGGGGCACGATGCGCGACATCGTTACCAGCAAGCTTCCTTTCTGGGAGGAAACGCGGGCCTGGATTCTTGCCCGGCCGCTAAGTGGTTTCGCCGAAACTTTCTCGCATTACATCATGGAGGTTAAACCCGGCGGCGGCAGCGACCGCCCCGAGACCGATGCAGGCGCGCAGGCGGTGCTGTTCGTGGTCGAGGGGGCGGTGACATTGACCCTCGACGGGGCCGATCATGTGCTGGAACCCGGCGGCTATGCCTATATCCCGGCGGGTTACCCATGGCGGCTGCGCAATCATGCAGGCCCCGCTGCCCGGTTCCACTGGATCCGCAAAGCCTATGAGGCGGTCGAGGGCCTTGAGACCCCGACACCTTTCGTGACCCGCGAACAGGATATCGCCCCGAACGAGATGCCGGGCACCGAGGGGCGCTGGTCGACGACGCGTTTCGTCGATCCCGACGACCTGCGCCACGACATGCATGTCACCATCGTGAACTTCCTGCCCGGGGGCGTCATTCCCTTTGCCGAAACCCATGTGATGGAACACGGGCTCTATGTGCTGGAGGGCAAAGCAGTCTATCGGCTGAACCAGGACTGGGTCGAGGTCGAGGCGGGCGATTACATGTGGCTGCGCGCCTTCTGCCCGCAGGCCTGTTACGCAGGCGGACCGGGGCCGTTCCGTTATCTGCTCTACAAGGATGTGAACCGGCACATGGCGCTGCCGCGGCGCTAATACCCGCAGGATGCCGGGTATCCGGCATCTGCCATTCGTCCTCAGTTGACCGCGGCGGGCTGCGACACGAACGCCGTTGACCGATCCGAGTCCGGCTCTCGTGCCCTGTTGCGGTCTTCTCGCGGTGGGCATCCGAACTTGCGGGCGTAATCGCGGCTGAACTGCGCGGGGCTTTCATAGCCGACGTCGAACGCAACCGAAGACACCGCCGCATCGCTGTCCAGGATCAGGCGCCGCGCTTCGAGCAGGCGGATATCCTTCTGGTATTGTCCGGGGGTCAAACCGGTCACCGCCTTGAAATGCGCATGAAACGACGACGTGCTCATGCCGGCATGCTCGGCCAACGCCGACACTTTCATCGGCGCCTCGATCGAGGCGCGGATCGAGGCAATCGCGCGCGCGACGTGATTTGACGGGTCCTCTCGGTTCAGGAAACGCCTGAGGATAGCGCCCTGCGGCGACAACAATAGCCGGGCGTGGATCTCGCGCAGCAGGATCGGACCAAGCAGCGGTGCCGCGATCTCTTGCCGGGCGAGCGTGAGGAGCCGAACGATAGCATCCAACAATTCACCATCCGCCGGACAAGACAGAAGCGCCGCCGCATTGTCCTCACCCCCAGCAATGTCCGGCATCCGATCGAAGAAGCTGCGCAGGATGCCAAGATCCAGTCGCAGCACCACGGCGATGTAAGGCTCGGCCAGAGAAGCCCGGGTGATCCGCGACAGAACCGGCAGATCGTGGCTGACGATAATGACATTCCCCGCCGGGCAATGCACCGACAGAGTTCCGGCGGAAACATCCTTGGCACCCTGCAAAATCACGCAGAGCAAAGGCCGGTACAGTGTACCCTCGATAGCCGAGGGCTGGGTGCGCCGCAGCAGCACAGCCCCACCCAAGCCAAGCTGGGTAACGCCCCCTGCCGCCTCGGGCGCAGCCAGTTCACCCGCCAACCTAACAAGTCCCGAGTGCATCGGACCTCCATAAACGTCTCGCAAGGCAGGTTTACCACAGACCGGCACACGACATTATTTTTACGAGTAGTTAGAGAATATGACAATACTTTGAGAGAAATTGTCAAAAACAGCAGCCTGTTTTCACTATTACTTCTCTAATAGAGCAATTTTTCAAACCCCCGAACGACTTCTTGGAGAACAGGGATGACCAACTCACTTAACGAGACCCCCATGACAGCAAACGGCCTCCCGCTGGTCGGTTTCGGTACCTACCTCATTGCCGACGAGAACGCCGCAGCAGCAGTCGCGACCGCTATCGGGGCCGGGTATCGCCATATCGACACCGCGGCGGGGTACCACAACGAGGCCGGCGTGGGCCAAGGCATCCGCGACGGCCTTGCCGCAACCGGGCTTGACCGCGCGGACCTGTTCGTGACGACGAAACTTTGGCCCGGCAACCCGGCCTGGGGAGACACGCCAAAGGGGTATGACGAAACCATTGCCGCGTTCGAGGCGTCGCGCGCGGCACTGGGGCTCGACCATGTCGACCTGTACCTGATCCACGCCCCGTCAGGCGGCGCCGAACGCTTGAACGAATGGCGGGCGCTGGTCGATCTCAAGGCTCAGGGCAAGGCCCGCGCCATCGGGGTAAGCAACTATACCGAAGCCCATATCGAAGAGATCCGGGCGGCGGGTCTGCCGATGCCAGAATACAACCAGATCGAGCTGCATCCCTGGAGTCAGAAGCGCGAACTTCTGGCTTTCATGGCCGAAAACGGCATTGCTCCGATCGCCTACAGCTCACTCGTTCCCCTCTCCACCTGGCGTGCGGAACCAGGGCAAGCCAGCGGCAAGACTGCCGAGATGCAGGCAGACGGAACCGATAAACATTCTCCCTTCAAGGCGATGGCCATGAAACACGGTGTGAGCGAAGCACAGGTCCTGTTGCGCTGGGGCGTGCAAAGGGGGTTCGCGGTCCTGCCCAAAAGCCTGAACCCCCGGCGGGTGCAACAGAACATTGATCTGTTCGGCTTTGCCCTTGATGACGATGATATGGCCTTGATCGAAACGATGGATCGGGGCGATGGTGTTGCCTGGGCAACAGGCGACCCACGTTTCATGGGGTGAGACCGATCGTGCCCGCCCGACCGGGATCAGCGCGCAGTTTTTGAAAGTCAGGGGCATGCCAGCGTCCCTTTTCCTGTGTTCTTTTCCCCGGCGCGCGCCGGCTGGGGCTTTTCAGACCCTGTGCAATCTGCTCGGAACATCACAGGGTTTCGGGCTGCACCGGAGGTTTCACCAAGAAGCGGCATCGCGTCTTGTCCACCCTTCTCGCCCTGTCCATCTTTGGCCCGGCGGTCGCGGTTGCGTAGCAGGAGACCCGTTGAATGGTGGACCGCAAGACGCTGTACCAGAAATTTCGGGCGAGTTCTTTGCCAGGGTCAACTGTCTGTGAGGCAAGCCGTGTCTGGGCATTGAGATCGGTCAAAGCTCCTGCCATAGCTTGCCCATGAGACTCGCGATCAACGGATTCGGCCGCATCGGCCGCACCATCCTGCGGCAGCTGCTGGCTGCGCCGCGGGCCACCGATATCGACCTGGTGCTGATCAACGATATCGCACCGCTCGAAACCTGCGCCTATCTCTTCGAATATGACAGCACCTTCGGCCCCTGGCGCGGCAGCGTTGCCACCGGCGCCGACAGCCTCATCGTCGATGGCCTGACCATTCCGGTCACCCACAGCGCCGACCTCGCACGGGTCGACCTGTCGGACGTGGACGTTCTGCTCGATTGCACCGGCATTGCCCGCACATCGGACGTCGCCGCCCGGGGCCTCGGTGCCGGAGCTGGCAAGGTGCTGATCTCGGGCCCCTCGCCCGCCGCCGAAATCACCGTGGTGCTGGGCGCGAACGAGGCGCTTCTGGGCAATGCCCGTATCGTCTCGAACGCCTCGTGTACCACCAACGGGCTGGCACCGCTGGCGCGGGTGATCGATGACATCGCGGGCATCGTCAGCGCGCATATGACGACGATCCACTGCTACACCAACAGCCAGCCGATGGTCGACGCGCCCCGGGGCGATCTGGCCCGCTCCCGGGCCGGGGCGCTATCGATGGTGCCCACCACCTCCAGCGCCACCCATCTGATCGACGAGGTGCTGCCGCATCTGGCCGGCCGTATCTCGGGTGCGGCGGTCCGGGTTCCGACCGCCAGCGTCTCGGCTGTTGATCTGGTCGTGCAACTTGCCAGCACAATGAAGCCCGAGCAGTTCGAGACCGCCCTGCGCGAAGCAGTCAACGCCTCGCCTGTGCTCGGCTGGACCGACAAACCGCTGGTCTCCTCCGACCTGCGCGCGCGCCCTGAATCGCTGGTCATCGCCGGTCCCGAAACCCGCATGGTAGGGGACCGGCAAGTCCGGGTGTTCGGCTGGTACGACAATGAATGGGGCTTCTCGGCACGGATGCTGGATATCGCCCGTCTGATGGCCGGATAACCCTGCCCATATCCACCCGCAGCTTTCTTCTGTTCGAAAATACCTCCGCCGGAGGCATCGCGCCTTGGCGCGATCGACGCGCGGGGCAGGCCCCGCGCGCCCGGCCCAACCGGGGCCAACGCATCTTCGATGCGGCGGAACCGGGCGGGAGTGGCCCGCCCGATGAAACCCCTTACTTGCGCCCGTGTCCGGCCATGCCGCCCGAAACCTCCTCGGTCGCCTCCTCGCCCAGTTCCTGCGGCAGGACCAGGTTCAGCACGATGGCAATCACGGCGGCGGGCAACAACCCGCTGGTCATCAGGATACGCGCGGTATCGGGCAGATGCTGCACCGCACCGGGCTCCAGTTGCAAACCCAGCCCGACCGACAGCGCGATGGCAAAGATCACCATGTTGCGCCGGTTCCAGTGCACGTCCGACAGCATCGAGACGCCTGCGGCGACCACCATGCCGAACATGACGATGACCCCGCCGCCCAGAACCTCGATCGGCACGGTGCGGATGATCGCGCCCACCTTGGGCACCAACCCGCAGAGGATCAGGAACAGCGCCCCGATCGTGACCACATGGCGGCTCATCACCCCGGTCATCGCGATCAGGCCCACGTTCTGGCTGAACGAGGTGTTGGGGAACGCGCCGAAGAGGCCCGCAACAGCGGTGCCCAGACCGTCGGCATAGGTGGCGCCGGCGATTTCCTTGTCGGTTGCCTCGCGCCCCGCGCCGCCCTTGGTGATGCCCGAAACATCGCCCACCGTCTCGATGGCCGAAACCACTGCCATCATGGCAAAGCCGATGACGGCGGCCAGCGAGAATTCGAACCCGTATTTGAACGGCACCGGCAGCGCAAAGCCCGCCGCCCGGCTCCAGCTGGTGCCAATCGCCTCGAATGTCACCATGCCCACCATCAGCGCATAGACATAGCCGACGATCAGCCCCAACAGCACCGCCGAGACCGACAGCATGCCCCGGGCAAAGAACTTCAACCCCAGCGTCACCAGGATCACCACCAGCGCCGCCGACCAGTTGAGAAGCGAGCCGTATTCCGGCGTGCCGATGGCGGGCACGCCGCCCGCCGCATACTGGATGCCGACCTTGACCAGCGCCAGACCGATCATCGTCACCACCAGACCGGTCACCAGCGGTGGCAGGGCAAAACGGATGCGCCCGATGAAGAAGCCGAGACAGAAATGAAACAGGCCGCCGATGATCGCGCCGCCGAACAGCGCCGCCAGCGCATCCAGCCCCTTGCCCGCGACCAGCGGGATCATGATCGGCAGAAAGGCAAAGCTGGTCCCCTGCACGATCGGCAGGCCCGCGCCGACCCGACCGATGGTCACCGTCTGCAACAGCGTCGCCACGCCGGCAAACAGCATCGACATCTGGATGAGATAAAGGAGCTGCGGGAAATCGGGCGAGTTCGAGCCAAAGCCGAAACCCGCCGCCCCTGCCACAATGATCGCGGGCGTGACGTTCGAGACGAACATCGCCAGCACATGCTGGATACCCAGCGGCACCGCCTTTGCCAGCGGCGGGGTGTAATTCGGATCGCGGAGCTGATCCGCAGTCCCTATCGAAGTGTCGGCCATGATATCACTGTCCTCCCTGTGTGGATCATGGGGGTCTTGCCGCCTCTTCTTTCGCGGGCGGCTTCGATTATCCGGCGACCACCTCCCATGGGTCGTCGAACCAGAATTCTTCCAGATTGGCGCCAGCGCCGATGCGGTCGACCACCGCAAAGAGGCCGGGTGCCGTAAGCGGCGTCAGCACTCCGTGCCAGGTGCCGCGATGATAGTTCACCGCCTGCCCTGCTTCGGTGACAAAGGCGCGTGGCGTACCGGGGCGGCCGTCCTCGTCCGGGGCCACGATCACCAGAAAGGGCTGATGGCTCATCGGGATGAAGGCCTGGCTGCCGTCCGGGTGCCGCTCGACCATGTCGAGCGTATAGGGCAGCGCACGCGGATTGGCGTCGAACAGACTGATACCCGCGCGTCCGTCGTTGAAATCAAGCAACGCCCGGTCGTGATAGCGCCCGCACTGGCCCTGATTGATGATCTTGTCCGGAGCGCCTGAGACCGACATCAGGTCACCAAAAGGCGCAAACCCCGCCACGGTGATCGGTTCCGTCTTGATGCGGCGGCTCATGACGGCAGCACGTCCCGCAGGCGGAACTCGGCGATCCGTTCGACCTGGCGGCAGGCCTCGGCAAATTCGGTCTCGCGGTCATTTCCGATGCGGCGCTGAAAGGCGGCGAGGATCGAGGCCTTGTCATGGTCGCGCACCGCGATGATGAAGGGAAAACCGAAGCGCGCCACATATTCGGTATTGAGCCGGGTAAAGGTGGCGCGTTCCTCGTCGGTCAGCGCATCCAGCCCGGCCGAGGCCTGTTCCGAGGTGCTTTCCGCCGTCAGCCTTTTCGCCTGTGCCAGCTTGCCCGCCAGGTCCGGGTGCGCGGTTAGAACGCCCAGCCTTTCCTCGGCACTGGCCGAGCGGAACATGCGGCAGAGCGAATTGTGCAACCCGCCCGCCGTGTCATGGGCGGGGCCAAGCTCCAGCCCATGGGCGCGCTCGGCAATCCAGGGAGAATGTTCGAAAATGCCGCCATAGGCCGCCACGAAATCGGCCCTGGGCATCTCGGAGGGACGGGTGCGCGCCACCGGCGGATGTTCGCGCGCCCAGTGTTCGGCGATTTGCAGGCGGGTGGCAAACCAGACATCCGCATGCCCCTGCGCATAGTCGAGGAAGCGTTTCAGCGCCATCACCCGACCGGGGCGGCCAATCAGGCGGCAATGCAGGCCGATGGACATCATCTTGGGCGCGCCCTCGACCCCTTCGGCATAGAGCGCGTCGAAGCTGTCCTTGAGATAGGCAAAGAACTGATCACCAGAGTTGAAGCCCTGCGGCGTGGCAAAGCGCATATCGTTACAGTCGAGCGTGTAGGGCACGATCAACTGGTCACGCCCACCCAGCCGTTTCCAATAGGGCAGATCGTCGTCATAGGTGTCGGAAATGTAATCCATCCCGGCCTCAGCGGCGAGGCGCACGGTGTTCATCGAGCATCGTCCGGTGTACCAGCCGCGCGGACGGCTGCCCGTCACCTCGGTATGCAGGCGGATCGCCTCGGCGATCTGGGCGCGCTCCTGCGGCTCGGGCATGTCCTTGTGTTCGACCCATTTCAGCCCGTGGCTGGCAATCTCCCAACCCGCGGCTTTCATCGCCGCTACCTGATCCGGCGAGCGGGCCAGCGCGGTGGCGACGCCGTAGACCGTGACCGGCAGGTCCTGCATCAGCCGGTACAGGCGCCAGAACCCGGCCCGCGCGCCATACTCATAGATGGTCTCCATGTTCCAGTGGCGTTGACCCGGCCATTGCGCGGCGCCCACCACCTCGGACAAGAAAGCCTCGGAGGCGGCATCGCCATGCAGGATGTTGTTCTCGCCCCCCTCCTCGTAATTCAGCACGATCTGCACAGCGATCCGGGCACCGCCGGGCCAATTGGCATGCGGGGGCGTCGCGCCGTAACCGATCATGTCGCGCGGATAGCGGGGAGATGTCATGGCTGGGTCCTGCCTGATTGAGAATGAGGTCCGCTTTTGTCCATATCCCAGAACGCGGGTTCCGTTTATCAAATGCGATTTGACGCAGCTTTCGGAAATTGGAAAGAGCGCACTGGACCGGCCAGGGGCATGATGAGCTGCGGGGTGCCCGGTTCAAGGTGCCGTGAGCCGGTCCTCGGGACAAGCGGCCATCTTCAAATCAAGACAGAAACTCTCTCGTGATTTCCGGGTTTGCCCCGGGCAATATGGATATGCGAGGCAAGGGAACGCACAAGGAGGCCGCCATGACCGGATATCTCACCACACATGTTCTGGACACCGCCCGTGGGTGCCCCGCCGCGGGGCTGCGGATCAGCCTGTACAGCATCTCGGGAACAACGCGCAGCGAGATTACCCGGATGGTCACCAATGCGGACGGACGGACCGACGCGCCAATCCTGCCTCAAGAGACCTTTGCCACCGGGACTTACGAGCTGGAGTTTGCCGCTGGCGATTATCTGCGCGCAACCGGCCAGGCCGGGGCGGAACCGCTGTTCCTGGACATTGTGCCGATCCGGTTCGGAATGTCGGACCCCGAGGCGCATTACCATGTGCCGCTGCTGCTGTCGCCCTTTGGCTATTCCACCTATCGCGGCAGCTAGGCACGGTCGTTGAAGAAGCGGGGCCCTCCCGCCCGTCGGTCAGGCATCAAAGATGCCCTCCTCCCGTTGGGCCAGGCGCCGCGCCCCTGGCGCGGCGCTGTTGCGACGGGTATGACCGTTCGCCACTGACCGACCGCGCCGGACCGCAGGTCCGGCGCCGGGCCCAACGCCGGGAGTTGCCCGTCAGGGCAGCGATCCGGGGGCGGGAGCGCCCCGGTCTCAGGCGGCGACCTTCTCGGCCGTTTTCACCGCCCGTCCGATCCGTTCTATCATGAACTCCATAAACAGCCGGGTCTTGGGGTCCTGATGTCGCCGGTGCGTATAGAGACAGGCCATCTGTACGGGCACCGGAGGTGTGTCCATCGCCACCGGCACCAGCCGACCGGCCTTGAGATGCTCGGCCACCTCGAAAACCGGCTTCATCGCGATCCCCTGCCCCGTCAGCGCCCAGTCTGTCAGCACATCGCCATCGTCGCATTCATGCCGCCCCGATACCGCAAAACGGCGCGGCCCCTCGGCGGTCTGCAAAAGCCACTGGAATTCGGTCGCACCCGGAAAACGCAGGTTGAGGCATTCGTGCCGCCCCGTGATCAGGTCTTGCCCGGCGGCGGGCAGGCCCCGCCGCTTGACATAGTCCGGTGCGGCACACAGAACCCGGCGGCAATCGGCGATCTTGCGAATGCGCAGATTGCTGTCCTCGGGTTGGCCAAGGAAAAAGGCCAGGTCCAGACCCTCGGTGGTCAGGTCGATGGTCCGGTCGGTCAGCCGCAGGCGAATGTCGATCTCGGGATACTCGGCCAGGAATTCCGGCACGTTCGGCGCCAGCAACCGCCGCCCCAACCCCAGCGGCGCCGCAACAAACAGCGAACCGCGCGGTGCTTCGGTCAGGTGCATCACCTGCGCCTCGGCCTCGTTCACCGCATCCAGCACCGCCACCGCGCCGGGGTAAAAGGCGCGTCCCTGTTCGGTGGGCGTCAGATTGCGGGTGGTGCGCTGGAACAGCCGCACGTTCAGATGCTCTTCAAGCTGTGAAATCCGGGCCGAGGTCACCGCCGGCGAGATCCGCAGGTCGCGGCCCGCAGCGGACATGCTGCCCAGTTCATAGACCCGCACGAAGGTTCGGATATTATCGAGATAGGACATTGTTCCGGAAATTTTGATACAGTTTGGCAATATGCTGGAATACCGGAAAAAACGCGCTTTGCCTAGTCTGACGCAAACGGATCGGAGACCACCCTTATGTATGATCTAGCCGTGTTCTGGGATTGGCTGGCCTTTGGCGTGCGCTGGCTGCATGTGATCACCGCGATTGCCTGGATCGGATCGTCCTTCTATTTCATCGCGCTCGACCTCGGTCTGCGCAAGGCGCCCGACCTGCCGCCCGGAGCGCATGGCGAGGAATGGCAGGTGCATGGCGGCGGGTTCTACCACATCCGCAAGTTCCTGGTCGCGCCCGAACGCATGCCCGAACACCTGACCTGGTTCAAATGGGAGAGCTATGCGACCTGGCTCAGCGGCTTTGCCCTGCTGATGATCGTCTATTGGGCGGGGGGAGAGCTGTATCTGATCGACCAGTCAAAGGCGGAGCTGGCGCTGTGGCAGGGCATCGCGATCTCGGCGGCAACGCTGTCGATTGGCTGGCTGGTCTATGACCGGCTGTGCAAATCCGGGCTGGCCGAGCGCCCGACCCTGCTGATGGTGCTGCTCTTTGGCCTCTTGGTGGTGATGGGCTGGGCGCTGAACCAGGTGTTCACCGGCCGTGCCATGATGCTGCATCTGGGCGCCTTCACTGCCACGATCATGAGCGCCAACGTCTTCTTCATCATCATCCCCAACCAGAAGATCGTGGTGGCCGACCTGATGGCCGGACGCGCGCCCGATCCGAAATACGGCAAGATCGCCAAGCTGCGCTCGACCCATAACAACTATCTGACGCTGCCGGTCCTGTTCCTGATGCTGTCGAACCACTATCCGCTGGCCTTTGCCACCCAGTACAACTGGATCATCGCGGCGCTGGTTTTCCTGATGGGGGTGACGATCCGGCACTATTTCAACTCGCTGCATGCCCGCACCGGCAACCCGACCTGGACCTGGCTGGTGACCGCCCTTTTGTTCCTTGCCATCATCTGGCTCTCGACCGCACCGATGCACCAGCCGCTGGAAGAGGCCGAGGCGCAGCCTCTGACCGCCACGGAACAGCGGCTGGCCGCCGCGCCCGGCTTTGCCGAGGCGCATGACGTGGTGCTGGGGCGCTGTTCCATGTGCCATGCCCGCGAACCGGTGTGGGAGGGCATTCTCTGGGCGCCCAAGGGTGTGCTGCTGGAAACCGAAGGCGATATCGCCCGCAATGCGCGGGCGATCTATCTGCAATCCGGGGTCAGCCATGCCATGCCCCCCGCCAATGTCACCTATATGGAACCCGAGGATCGCGCCGCGATCATCGCCTGGTACCGCGCCGCCACCCGCTGACGCGCCCTTGCCGCCCGGAAATGAAGCGCCTGCGCAGGGCGCCTGCCTGCCCGTTCCCTCCCGGCGCGGCAGTTCCGCCGATGCCGGATTATGCCGTTCCGCTCCCCTCGCTCGCTGTGCTACACAGACAGCAACCGGCGAGTCATCCTTGGGGGGAGGCCCGTAATCCGTAAGGCCGAGCAGTCTGGAGCCGTGGCATGAAACTGACAGGCCCCTTGGGTGTGCTTTTGCGCGGTCTCGCCACCGCGGCCATTGCCCTTTTGCCCACAACCACACTCGCCCTCGAAGCGGTGCTGACCGCACCCGGCGCCTCGGAAGAGTTGCAGGATCGTCTGCGCCAAAGCTCGTCTGCCCTTTCGGCGCCGGCACGTGGCCAGGACAGCCCCCTGGAACTGCTGTCAGCGGCACTCTCGGATTACCGTACCCTGGTTCAGGTTCTGTATGACGCGGGCCATTTCAGCCCGGTGATCCATATCCGTCTGGACGGGCGCGAGGCCGCCGGGATCGACCCGTTCTTCACACCTGAAAAGATCGGGCGGATCGAGATCGCGGTCGATCCCGGCCCCGCCTTCCGCTTTGGCACAGCGCGGGTGGAACCGCTAAGTGCCGGAACCCGCCTGCCCGAAGGCTTTGCCTCCGGTCAGCTTGCCACCACCGGCGCCATCCGCGCCGCGGCGCAGACAGGTATCACCGGTTGGCGCGAGGCCGGTTACGCCAAGGTCCGGATCGGCGACCAGCGGATTCGGGTGCGCCATGCCCCCGCCGAACTGGACGCCGACATTCGCCTGTTGCCTGGTCCCAAACTGCGCTTTGGCCAGATGTATGTGCAGGGCGGCAGCGACGTGACGCCCAAGGCCATCGCGCGCATCGCGGGCTTTCCCAGCGGCGAGGTCTATTCGCCGGACCAGGTGCAACGGGTCGGAACGCGGCTGCGCCGTACCGGCGCCTTTGCGCTGGTCTCGGTCACCGAACACGAGACCCCCAATCCCGACGGCACGCTCGATTTCGACGCCACGTTCGAGGACCTGCCCAAGCGACGCATCACATTCGGCGCCGAACTGTCCTCGCGCGACGGGCTCGACCTGTCGGCGATCTGGATCCACCGCAACCTGTTTGGCGCCGCCGAACGTCTGCGGCTTGAGGCGACCGTGCGCAACATCGGCGGCACCGAGGATATCGACGGACGCATCGGTTTCCGCCTCGACCGACCCGACCGGCTGGGGCCGGATGACAGCATCTTCTATATCGGCGAGGCGGAACGGCGAAACCGCACCCATTACCAGATTACCCGCGCGGTGCTGGGCATCGGCGCGCGCCGCACCTTTTCGGACACGCTCTATGCCGAGGCCGGGATCGGCCTGAGCTATGGCGATGCGGACGACGCCTATGGCACCGGGCGCAAGTTCCGGTATCTGGGGCTGCGCACGGCCCTGGAATGGGACGAGCGCGACAACAAGGTCAGCGCCACGCGGGGCTTTTACATCAATGCCGGGCTGGACCCGTTCATCGGGTTGTCAGGCACAAAGTCGGGGGCCCGGCTGACCGCCGATGGCCGCGCCTATTGGGACTTCAACACCGAAGGCCGTTTCGTGCTGGCCGGGCGGTTGCAACTCGGTTCGGTCTTTGGTCCGTCGCAATCCGATATCTCGCCAGAGCTGCTGTTCTTCTCGGGCGGCGCCGGCACCGTGCGCGGCCAACCCTACGAGAGCCTGGGCCTCCCGGTCGGTGGCAATACCGCGGGCGGCAAGTCCTTTGTCGGCCTGTCGACCGAGATCCGGGGCAAGGTGACCGAAAAGATCTCACTGGTGGGCTTTTACGACTTCGGATCGGTGGGGGCCTCGTCCTTCATCACGTCGGGCTCGGACAGCCATGCGGGTGCCGGGCTGGGTATCCGCTATGATCTGGGCGGGCTGGGGCCGCTGCGGCTGGACCTCGCTTATCCCACCAGCGGCAAGACCGATGGCGGGCTGCAATTCTATCTGGGGATCGGGCAGGCATTCTGATGAAACCGGTTGTATATCCGCTGGCCTTCGCGCTCACCCTGTCTACGGCCGTGGCCGAAACCCAGAGCCTGGAAGAAAGCGGCGGCCTGCTTGTCGATTTTCTCGAAGACACGCTGTCGGGCGAGGGGCGCAACATCCGGGTGCGTGGTCTCTCGGGCGCGCTGAGTGCGCGCGCCACCATCGAAGAGATCACCGTCGCCGACGCCGACGGGGTCTGGTTGACCATCCGCGCGGCGGAACTGGACTGGAACCGGCTGGCGTTGCTGCGCGGACGCTTCTCGGTCAACACGCTCACCGCCGCCGAGATCGACATTGCCCGCCCGCCCCTGCCCGCGCCCGCCGAGGTCGAACTGCCCGATGCCGCCGCCACCCCGTTCCAGGTGCCCGAACTGCCGGTCGCGGTGGAACTTGGAGAGCTTGGGGTTGAGACTTTGACACTGGGCGCACCGCTGCTGGGCGTGGCCGCGACGCTGTCGATCGGGGGTAATCTGACCCTGGCCGACGGAGCACTGGATACCGCGCTGAGTGTAACCCGGCTGGACCGGCCCGGCGACAAGATCGATCTGTTGGCGGGCTTTGCCAACGAGACCCGGCAGATCACACTGGATCTGACCCTGACCGAGGCGGCGGGTGGCTTGATCGCAACCACTCTGGGGATCCCCGATGCCCCCGCGCTGCTTTTCAACGCCAAGGGCGCGGGGCCGATCGACGATTTCACCGCCGATATCGGTTTAAGCAGCGACGCGGTCGAACGGGTAACAGGACAGGTGCGGCTGCGCGGCACCGGAGATGAGACCGCCCCCGGCATTCTTTTTGCCGCCGAACTGGGCGGCGATGTCACGCCGCTGCTGGATCCCGCCTTTGACCCGTTCTTCGGCACCGACACCCGGTTCGCCGTCGATGGTAGTTCGCTCGCAGATGGGGCGATGCGGATCGACCGGTTCGACCTGCGCTCGGACGCGCTCGACCTGAGCGGCGCGCTGGCTCTGGCCCCTGGCGGCACGCTGGACCGCGTGGCGCTTGACGGGCGCATCACCCCGCCCGACGGGTCCAGTGTCACCCTGCCCGTGCCCGACCAGCGGATCACACTGGGCGCAGCGCAGCTGAGCGGTCGCTATGACCGAAGCGAGGGAGATGGCTGGGTTCTGGACCTGAGCGCCGAGGCGCTCGACACGCCCGATCTGCGGCTCGACCGCGCCCGGATCGGTGCCAGCGGCACCCTGACCCCGGCGGCGGGCGGCCCCACGCTGGCCGGGCAGATCGAGGCCGCGCTGGACGGGATGGCGTTTGCCGACCCGGCGCTGAACAGCGCTCTGGGTGAGGCCGTCACGCTGACGGGTGGTTTCGAACTGCCACCCGAACGGGCGCTTTCGCTGACCGGTCTTGTCCTGCGTGGAGCCGATTTCACCGCCACTGCCGATGCGGTGATCGACGGGCTGACCTCCGGCTTTGAGATGGACGGCACCGTTGCATTGACCGCTGCCGATCTCGGCCGCTTCTCGGAACTGGCGGGACGCGATCTGGGCGGCGAGGCCGAGGCGCGGCTGACCGGAAACGGCGCACCTCTGTCGGGTAGCTTCGACTTCGTGCTGGACGTCGAGGGGCGCGACCTGAAGACCGGCATGGCCGAGGCCGATCCCTTGCTGGTGGGCGCCAGTCGCCTGCATCTGGACGCGCTGCGCGACGACACCGGTATGACGGTGCGCGCGCTGACCCTCGATTCTGCAGCGGGACAAATCGAGGCCGAGGCAAAGGTGACCCAACCCGATGGCATTCTGGCGCTGGATGGCAACCTGCGGATCGACACGCCCGACCTTGCCCCCTTCTCGGGACTGGCCGGGCGCCCGCTGAGCGGCGCCGTGGTGGCCGAGATCACCGGCAGCGCCACCCGGCTGGGCGAGGAGTTCGACCTGACCGTTGATCTGAGTGGCCGGGGCCTCTCCAGTGGCATGGCTGATATCGACCCACTGCTGACTGGCGCGATCCGGATGAACCTCGACGCGCGCCGCGCCGGCGACGACCTGAGCCTGCGCCGCTTCACGCTTGACGCGCCGGTGCTCAGCACCGAGGTGCAGGGCGAGGTGACCGGGTTGACCGGCGCCCTGGCCTTTGACGGCACCGCACGCATCACGGCCCCCGATCTCGCGCCCTTCTCGGGGCTTGCCGGTCTGGAGCTTGGCGGGCAGATCCGCGCCGGGCTGGAGGGGCGCACCGCACTGAACGGCGAGAACTTTGATCTGAGCCTCGCGCTCGATGGTGTCGACCTGCGCACCGGCATTGCCCAGGTCGACGCGCTGATCGCCGGACAGACCCGGCTGGAATTCGACGGCAGCCGCGATGCGGGCGGGATGGATATCCGCCATTTCGACCTGGACGGCAGCGCGCTCAGCGCCGAGGCCTCGGGCGCTTTTCGCGGCACCGGCAGCAACCTGCGCTTCGCTGCCCGTCTGGATGATCTCTCGCGCGTGACCCCTTCTGTCACGGGGCCGCTGAAGCTCAGCGGCACCCTTTCACCCACCGAAACCGGCCTGCGCAGCGATATCGAGTTGCTGGGCCCCGACAGTTCCTTTGCCCGGCTGAACGGTACGGTCGATACGAATGGCGCCGCCGATCTGGAATTTGACGCCGAACTGGCGCGGCTGGAGCGCTTTGTCCCAGATCTGGCCGGGGCGTTGAAAGCGGCCGGAACCGCCACCCGCACGGGCGGCATCTGGACGGTCAGCGGCAACGCGCGTGGCCCCGCCGGGATCACGGCGGATGTGGCCGGCACATTCGACGAGGGGCAAGGTACGGCAGACATGACCGCGCAAGGCCAGCTCAGCCTGGGCGCCGCCAACAGGGCGCTGGCCCCCAACAAGATCGACGGCACCGCGCGGTTCGATCTGGCGCTGCGCGGTAAGCCGGGACTGGGGGCGCTGAGCGGCACCATAACCACTGCCGACTCGGCGCTTGCAATCCCCGGCCTGGGCCAGACCATCACCGGCATCGGCGGGACTGTCACCCTTGCCAACAGTGCCGCCCGGATCGACATCCGTGGCGGCGTCCGCGCCGGGGGCGGTTTTACCGTCACCGGTCCTGTCTCGCTGCTGCCGCCCTTTGACGGGCAGATCGCGGTACGGCTGAACGATCTGGTGATGACCGACAACCTCTCCTTTGAGAGCGTGTTGGGCGGGCAGATCACCCTGTCCGGGCCGCTCACCGGCAACAGCCGGCTGGCCGGGCAGATCGAGGTGGGCGAAACCAATATCAATCTCAACACCGCCTCGGGCGCAGTCGGTGCCGCTCCTATCCCGGAAGGCATGGCACATCTCGGCGAACCGGCCGCGGTATACGCCACGCGCCAGCGGGCAAAGCTGGTCGATACCGGCAATGGCGGCGGCGGCAGTTCGACCATGGCGCTGGACATCGCTATCAACGCGCCCGGCAAGGTCTATGCCCGTGGCCGGGGTCTGAATGCCGAGATGGGCGGGCGCATCCATATTGGCGGCACCAGCGCGGCGGTGGTTCCCTCGGGCCAGATCGCGCTGATCCGGGGTGATTTCAACATTCTTGGTCGTCGTCTGAAACTGACCAAGGGCGTTGTCACCCTGCAAGGCGATCTGACACCGTTTGTCGAGTTCGCCTCGACCGCCACCACCTCCGAAGGTCAGGCCACGCTCAGGATCATCGGGCCGCTGGACCAACCCGAAGTCCGGGTGACAGCCGATCCCGACCGCCCCTCGGAAGAGGCGCTGGCGATGCTGCTCTTTGGCAACCAGTTCTCGCAGCTCTCACCCTTTGTCATCGCGCAGATGGCCGCCTCGCTGGCGACATTGTCCGGCCATGGAGGCGACGTCGCCAAAGGCGCAAGGGAAAAGACAGGTACAGACACGATCGAAATCGGCACGGACGCGGGCGGGGTTGGACGTCTGGGCGCCGGGGCCTATCTGAGTGACAACCTCTACACCGATTTCACCGTCAATATCGAAGGCGACACCGAGGTGAACCTGAACCTGGACGTGACCGACAACCTGACGCTCAAGGGCATGGTCGACAATTCCGGCGACACCTCGCTGGGCATCTTCTTCGAACGCGATTACTGAGCGATGCGGTTTACCACCCGGCCCGAGATCGCGGGCACCTTTGCGGTTGCCACCTCGACCCACTGGATCGCCTCGGCGGTCGGTATGGGGGTGCTGGAGCGTGGCGGCAATGCCTTTGATGCGGCGGCGGCGATGGGATTTGTGCTGCATGTGGTCGAACCGCATCTGAACGGCCCGCTGGGTGACATGCCGATGCTGATCAAGCCGGCAGGCGATGTGGTGCCCACCATGGTCTGCGGCCAGGGCACCGCACCTGCCGGGGCCACCATCGCGCATTACCGGTCCGAAGGGCTGACGCGCATTCCGGGATCAGGCCTGCTCGCCACCGTCATCCCCGGTGCCTTCGACGCCTGGATGCTGATGCTGCGCGACTATGGGACGCTGCCGCTGCGCGACATTCTGGAACCGGCCATCCACTATGCCCGGGCCGGGCATCCCGCCCTGCCCCGGGTCGCGGCCACTATCGCCGGTCTGGCGGAGTTCTTTCGCGAAGAATGGCCCAGCTCTTACGAGACCTGGTTGCCGGGCGGCAATGCCCCGCGCGCCGGGGCGCTGATGAAGAACCCGGCCCTGGCCGACACCTGGACCCGCCTTTTGACCGAGGCCGAAACGGCGCGCGGTCGCGAAGCGCAGATCGAGGCGGCGCGGGCGGCCTTCTATCGCGGTTTCGTGGCCGAGAGCATCGACCGCTATCTGCGCCATGCCTGCGTGATGGATGCCGCAGGCGGGCGCCGCAAGGGGGTGCTGACCGGCGAGGACATGGCCAACTGGCAGGCCAGCTACGAGGCGCCGATCTCGACCCGCTACAAGGACTGGACCGTGTGGAAGGGTGGCCCCTGGACGCAAGGCCCGGCGCTGCTGCAATCGCTGCATCTGCTCGACGGGTTCGACCTGGGCTCGCTCGACCTCAATGGCGCCGAGTTCGTGCATCTGGTCACCGAAGCGATGAAGCTCTCATTCGCCGATCGCGAGGCCTATTACGGCGACCCCGAACACAGTGACATTCCCATGTGCACCCTGCTGTCCGCCCGCTATGCCGACGCGCGGCGCGCCTTGATCGGCACGCAGGCCTCGACGGAACAGCGCCCGGGGCTGGTGGAGGGATATGAGGGCTGGGTGGCGGCCGCGCTGCGCCATGCGCAGGAAATCTATACCTCGGCCGGGGGAACCGGCGCAGGAGAACCCACCATGGCGCATCTGAGCCAGCGTAAGGGCGATACCGTGCATCTTGACGTGATCGACCGCTGGGGCAACATGGTCTCGGCCACGCCCTCGGGCGGCTGGTTGCAAAGCGCGCCGGTGGTTCCGGGGCTCGGGATGCCGCTGAACAGCCGGGCACAGATGTTCTGGCTGGACGAGGGCTTGCCGACCTCGCTGGCGCCGGGACGCCGCCCGCGCACAACGCTGTCGCCTTCGATGGCACGCGGGCCGGACGGGACCGAGTTGGCCTTTGGCACGCCGGGCGGCGACCAGCAGGACCAGTGGCAACTGATCTATTTCCTGCGGTTGGTGTATGGCGGGCTGAACCTGCAAGAGGCAATTGACGCACCCTTGTTCCATACCAACCATTTCCAAAGCTCGTTCTACCCGCGCGAGGTTCAACCCGGGCATCTGATGGTGGAACCGGCCCTTGGCGAGGCGGCAATTGCCGACCTGCGCGCACGCGGCCACCGGGTCGAAGTGGCCGAACCCTGGAGCGTCGGCCGCCTCACCGCCGCCAGCCGCCTGTCAGACGGCACACTGCGCGCGGCGGCAACGCCCCGCTTGATGCAGGCCTATGCGATCGGACGCTGAGCGCCGGAATTCTGCAAGAATTCCGGGCCGTTTTCCGGGCCGGAAAACGGTGCCGCGCTAGGCGCGGCGGGGCGTGCCCGCAGCATAGATCGCGTCGATCACCTCCTGCACCCTGCGCGACATCTCCAGCGGAAAGACCTCTCCCGCGCCCCGAGTGGCATGCACGAAAGCATCCACCTGCGCCTCGTACTGGTTGATACCCGGAAAGCGAAACACCTGCCGCGACCCTGCTTTCTGATCGTGCAGCACCACCTCGTCAAACCCGTAGAGACCAGCGTTGAACGGGGTCGGCACGTCGATCCAGCCGATCTCGCCAAAGAAGCGCATCGACTGATAGGCGGCCATCTGGGTCGCCACATGGAAATCCAGATCGAACCCGTCAAAGCCAACCGTGGCGCGGGCAAGGATATCGGTGCCGAACTCGGGCGAATACGCGACCCGCGCCGCGGCCCGGCGCATCTCTGCCCCGGTTGCCAGAAGCGTCGTCACCACCGGATAGACGCCGATGTCGGGAAGCGCACCACCTCCCAATTCGGGCCGGTTGCGCATGTTGTCCGGGTCCGTGTTGTGATAAGAAAAGCCGCCGGTGACCTGCCGCAGCGGGCCAATGGCGCCGCTGGTGATCAGGTCGCGCACCTTGTGCCATTGCGGGTGATACCAGACCATGAAGGCCTCGGACACGACCCGGCCCGTGGCATCGCGCGCCGCGATGACGCGGTCGATCTCGTCAGCCTTCAGCGCAATGGGCTTCTCGCACAACACGTGTTTGCCCGCCTCGGCCGCGCGGATGGCCCATTCGGCATGCTGGGCCGTGGGCAGCGGGATATAGACTCCGTCCACATCCGGATCGGACAGCAGCGCGTCGTAGCCGTCATACCAGCGCGCGGCCGAGAACCGCGCCGCCTGTGCCTGTGCCCGGCCCGCGTCGCGGCTGGCGATGGCGTGGATCACGCCGGTTTCTGATCGGGCTATGGCGGGCATCACCTGTTCGCGCGCGATCTTGGCCGTCGACAGGATGCCCCAGCGGAACAAGGGGGCGGTCATGCGCTTTCCTCCATCAGCCGGGCCGCGCCGCTAAGCGCCGCGGCGTCGTCAGCGATCAGACGCACCGGCACCCGGTCAAGGTGGTCGGCAAAACGCCCATCCGCCTCGAAGGCCGACAGGAATTCCGTCCGGGCCGCCGAGCCCAGGATACCGCGCGCAGCACCACCTGCGAAGTGGATGCCCCGGAACGGCAGATACTGGAACACCAGCTCTCGTGCGAAAAGTCCCAGCAACCGCGCGGTCAGCGTCACCGTGGCCGCCGCCTGCGGGTCGCCGCCGGTGGCATAGTCCGCCAGGATGTCCTGTCCGCGCCGCTCCTGTCCTGACAGGATCTGGTGCAACCGCGACAGGCCCCGACCCGAGAACAGGCATTCGTTGGTGCGAAACCCGCCCGCCGCATCGCCGATCTGCGCGCGCAGTTCCTCGGCGATGGCCAGCGGCAGGCTGGCATGGCCCAGTTCGGCCTCGACCACCGCGCCGCCCTTGAGCAGGCAGGTGTTGAAACCGGTGCCAAGCCCCGCCACCAGCGCCTGATCGTTCGAGGGCTGCGCCGCACCGGCGCGGATCACGTCAAGCTGCGCCGCCGTCAACCCCGGCAGCGCATGGCCCAGCGCGACCAGATCGTTGATCAGCCGCGCCGGAATACCCCCCTGCCCCGGCAATGGCGCGGCCAGCTCTGCCGCGTCGAAATGCCAGTTCCGGTTGGTCAGCTCGGCCCGTCCACCCGCCACGGGTCCGGCCACCGCAACACAGACACCGCGCAGGCCCGGCAAGGTGCGGCCCCGCGCATAGGCGTCCAGAACCTCGGCGAAAGAGCCATAGGCATCATTGGCGAACCGGGTCAGATGCACCAACTGCCCGGCGCTGGCCAGCGCGACGCGGGTATTGGTGCCCCCCACATCTGCCACCAGAACCGTCATGGTCACGCCTCGGCCTGCTCGCCCGGGTGCTTGCCCAGGATGATCATGCCCAGCAGGTCGTCATCGGTGACCTTGTCCACGTCCACCGTGCCCACCAGTTGGCCGTTCTTCATGACGCTGGCCCGGTCACAGAGTTTCATGACGTCGTGGATGTCGTGACTGATCAGGAAGATGCCGATGCCCTGCGCCTTGAGCTGCTCGATCAGCTCGGCAACCATTTGCGTTTCATGCGGGCCAAGCGCTGCGGTCGGCTCGTCCATGATCAGGATGCGGGCATCGAAATAGACCGCGCGGGCGATGGCGACCGACTGGCGCTGACCGCCAGACAGGGCCGAGACCGGCTCGTTGAACTTCTTGAAGTTGGGGTTGAGCCGCGCCATGATCTTGCGCGTCTCGGCCTCCATCGCGTCGTCATCGACCAGCCCGAAGGGCGTCACCAACTCGCGCCCCAGAAACAGGTTCGAGGCCGCATCGAGGTTATCCGCCAGCGCCAGTGTCTGATATATCGTCTCGATATTGTAACGCCTTGCGTCGCGGGGATTGTGGATCTCGGCGCGCTCTCCGTTGATGCGGATCTCGCCCGAGTCCATGCGATAGGCGCCCGAGAGGATCTTGATCAGCGTCGATTTGCCGGCGCCGTTATGACCCAAGAGGCCCACGACCTCGCCCGGATAGAGATTGACGCTGACATGGTCGACCGCGTGTACGCCGCCGAACGAGATGCAGATGTCGCGCATCTCGACCAAGGGTGTTCCCGTTCTGTCAATCATCACCGTGCCCCCGTCTTTCTGCGATAGAGAATGTCGATCAGAACCGCCAGTACCAGAACCGCGCCCACGACGATGTTCTGCAAGGGCGCGTCGACCCCGACCATGGCCATGCCCGATTGCAGCGACTGCATGATCAGCGCGCCCAGGATGGCCCCGTGGATGGTGCCGAACCCGCCCGCCAGCGCGGTGCCGCCAATCACGGCCGCCGCGATCACACGCAGTTCGTCCAGCGTACCGATGTCGTTGGAATGGTTGGTCAGGCGGGCCGAGGCCACCACCGCCGAGATGGCACAGAGCGCACCCATCAGGGCGAAAATCTTGACCGTCAGCAACCGGGTGTTGATGCCGCTCAATTCCGCCGCATCCGGGTTGCCGCCCGTGGCAAAGATATAGCGGCCAAGCCGGGTGCGCCGCGCAAGCATGGTCATGCCGACCGCGATAAAGATCAGCAGCAGCACCGAGATCGGGATGCCATAGGCCTCGGTATAGCCTTCGGGCAGGGTCAGGCCCTGTGCCTCGAAATCGCGCTTGAGCCGGGCCAGCGGCACCTCATAGGCGTTCAGGATGGCGACAAAGCCAAGGATCGCGCCCGAGATCAGTGCCGCCAGAACCCCCTCGGCCCAGAGCGGCTTGACCGGGAAGCCATGACGGAGCTTGTTCTTGCGGCTGGCCCACAGCCCGTAGAGCGCGGCGGCCAGCGCCAGCAGACCGGCAACCCAGGACCAGGTGGCACCCAGCGTGCCATTGATGCCGCCGAACTTCATGAAGGTCGGGTCCAGCGGGCCGATGGTCTTGCCGCTGGTCATGTACCAGCCGACATTGCGCCAGATCAGCAGGCCGCCCAGCGTCACGATAAAGGCGGGGATGGTCAGATAACCCACCAGCCAGCCGTGAAAGGCGCCGATCAGCGTACCGACGAGGATGCCAAAGACAATCGTCACCCAGGGGATCAGCGGATGGCCCAGCCCCAGGCCCAGCATGTTGGGCAGGATCTCGGTCTGGGTCATCGCCATGACCGCCGAGCAGGTCGCCAGCAGGGCGCCGACGCTCAGGTCGATATGACGGGTGACGATGACGAACACCATGCCGGTGGCCATGATCGCGACCGAAACGGTCTGGATGGTCAAGTTGAAGATGTTGCGCGGTGTCAGGAAACGGCCGCCGGTCACAAGGTCGAAGCCGATGCACAGGATCGCGAAGGCACCGATCATGCCGAGAAGGCGCAGATCAAGTTCCAGCGTCTGAACAAAGGATTTCTTGGGATGTGCCGGGGACAGCTCCGCCTCGGAATGAGTCATGGGATGTCCTGCGATTTTGGGGGTCTCACCCCAAAGCAGGGTGAGACCGGTCGTGTTGGGAAAGGATCAGTTGCAGGGTGCGGGACCGTTGGTCACGCCCTGGCACAGGGTTTCCTGGGTGATCCAGCCAGCGTCGACAACAACCGACAGGTTGTCCTTGGTGATCGGCAGCGGTTCGAGGAACATGGCGTTCATCTTGGTGCCACCCGGCGAGGTCCAGTCGTCGGCGCCACCGATGGCGTTCATCTTGGTGCCTTCGGCCAGCGACACGGCGATGCGCGCAGCGGCGCGGCCCAGATCGCGGGCATCCTTCCAGACCGAAACGGTCTGGGTGCCCTTGGCCACCCGGTTCAGTGCGGCATGATCGCCGTCCTGACCCGAGACCGGCAGCCCTTCCATGCCTTGCGCGGTCAGCGCGGCCACAACGCCGCCGGCGGTGCCGTCGTTCGAGGCGACAACCGCGTCGACACCGTTGTCGGTGGCGGTCAGGATCTGTTCCATGTTGCGCTGTGCGTTGGCGGGAAGCCAGCCGTCGGTATAGGCCTCGCCCACGATGGTGATGTCACCCTTGTCGATGGCGGCTTGCAGCACTTCCTGCTGGCCACCACGCAGGAAATCCGCGTTCGGGTCGGTGGGTGAGCCCTTGATCATGACATAGCGTCCGGTGGGGGCGGCTTCGAGAACGGCGCGGGCCTGCATCCGGCCCACCTCGACGTTGTCGAAGGTCAGGTAGAAGGCGCGGCTGTCCTCGATCAGGCGGTCATAGCCCACGACCGGGATGCCCTCGTCTGCCGCCGCCTGCACCGCAGGGCCGATGGCCTGCGCGTCCTGCGCCAGGATGATCAGCGCGGTGGCGCCCTGCGCGATCAGGCTTTCCACGTCCGACAACTGCTTGGCCGACGAGCTTTGCGCGTCCGCAGAGATGTATTTCGCGCCCTTGGATTCCAGCTCGGCCTTGATCGCGGCCTCGTCGGTTTTCCAGCGCTCCTCCTGGAAGTTCGACCAACTGACGCCCACGACGACATCGGCCGCCATGGCCACGGTTCCCAGCATGGCGCTGACGATCACCGCGGATGCGGTTGCATAGAGTTTCATTCTGTCCTCCCAAATCGGTTGCAGCCGCACGCCATTCCTTGCCTCGGGCGGGGCCGGTGCAAGGATCGTGTGTCATTTTAATTTGAATGTCAAATTAAATAAGTTAGGCTTGAGGCTCAGGACTTGTCGCAAAGGGCTTGGCCCGGCATCGTCCGCTGGCTAGGATCCCGAAACCGGTGACGGGAAAAGGCAGGAAGGACACGTATAAATGGCTGTGATGCAAAGGGAATATGGTCGCCGCACCCTGCTGCGCCAGATCCGGCACGCGGGTCGTATCCCCCGGATCGAACTGTCCGACCTGACCGGCATCAGCCGCGCGACGGTCACCACCATCACCGCCGAATTGCTGTCGCATGGCCTGATCGAAGAGGTTCAGCGCGACGAGGCCGGACCGGATTCCCGCCGGGGTCGCCCGCGCGTCGATCTCAAGATTCGCGGCGCCGCGCATCTGGTGGCGGGGGTCAAGGTCTCGCATCATAAACTGTCGCTGGTGCTTCTGGATTTCGAAGGCGAACAGCTTGCTGCCGAAGAATGTGACCTGCCCGCCCCCGTCAACGCCCCCGAGGTGTTGGCCGAGGCAATCCGGGATGCGGTCAGCCATCTGGCAACCGTCGCCGGACGCCGCGCGGACGAGGTTTCAGGCGTCGGCATCGGCATCGCCGGCATCGTCGAGGCGACCGACGGGTTTGTGCACTGGTCACCGTCTCTCTCGACCCGCAATGTCGATTTCGGCGCGCTGCTGACACGGACACTCGGCACCCCATGTTTCATCGACAACGACGCCAATCTGGTGGCGGTGGCCGAACAGACCTTTGGCCTGGGGCGCGAGCACAAGGATTTTCTGGTCGTCACCATCGAAAGCGGCGTCGGCCTGGGCATGGTGATCGGCGGCGCGCTCTATCGCGGCACGCGCGGCTGTGGCGCCGAATTCGGTCATACCAAGGTGCAATTGAACGGCGCGCTCTGCCGTTGTGGCCAGCGCGGCTGTCTCGAGGCCTATGTCGCCGATTACGCGCTGTTGCGCGAGGCGACGCTGGTCAGCGGTCTCTCGGCTGAGGGTGACGCCGGAACACGGGTCGAAACCCTGTTGAATGCCGCCCGAACGGGTGACGCCACCGCGCGCAGCATTCTGGACCGGGCGGGCCAGATCTTTGCCATGGGGCTGGCCAATCTGGTCAACATCTTCGACCCCGAACTGATCATCCTTGCCGGTGAACAGATGCAGCTCGACCATCTCTATGCCGATGCGGTGATCGATGCCATGCGCAAATCCATCGTGCAGGTGGACAAGGCCCCGCCCGAGGTGGTGGTGCATAAATGGGGCGATCTGATGTGGGCGCGCGGGGCGGCGGCCTATGCGCTGGATCAGGTGTCGGAACTGGCCTTGGATAGGCTGGACAAAGATGCGGCCTGAACTCCTCGCGCTGTTTCTCGCTGCCGCCCCCGCGCTGGCCGACCCGGTGTTCCGCCCTGTGCCAGTACCCGAGCATATCTATGCGGGCGGATGGGAGCATTTCGTCGGCGGTGGGCTGGCGGTGTTCGACTGCGACGGCGATGGACTGCCCGAACTGCTGGCCGCGGGCGGCGAGAATCCTGCCACCTTGTTGCGCAACCGCTCGGACGCCCGGACCTTGCGGTTCGAGGCGGACACGCCCGAAACCCTCACCCAACCGGGCATGACCGGCGCCTACCCGCTGGATATCGACGGCGACGGGACCATGGATCTGGCGGTGCTGCGGGTCGGGCCGAACCGGCTGTTGCGAGGGGGCGCAGATTGCAGCTTTGCCCCATTCGAGGGGCTCGATTTCACCAGCGGTGACCGCTGGAGCACTGCCTTTTCCGCCACATGGGAGGCGGGGCAGAGCCTGCCGACGCTGGCCTTTGGCAATTATGTCGACCGCAGCAACCCAAACGGACCGTTCGGCACCTGCGACGTAAACCTCCTCTACCGGCCCGAGGGCGACCGGTACGGCCCGCCCATCGAACTCACGCCAGGGTACTGCCCGCTCTCGATGCTGTTCAGCGACTGGGCGCGGCAGGGCCGCGCCGACCTGCGGATCAGCAACGACCGGCATTATTATGTCTCGGAGGGCGAGGAACAGATGTGGGCGATGGGGTCCACGCCCCGCCTTCTCGGCCCCGCCGACGGCTGGATCAGCCACAAGCTCTGGGGCATGGGCATCGCCCAGCGCGATCTGGACCGCGATGGGAACCAAGAGGTGTTCCTGTCCTCGATGGGCGATCAGCGGTTGCAGCGGATGACCGGGAACGGCGCGGAGTTCACGGATGTGCCCTATGCCACGGGCACCACCGCCCACCGCCCCTATACCGGCGGCGACGGGCGGCCCTCGACCGGCTGGCATATCGGTTTCGGCGATGTGCAGAATGACGGGCTGGACGATGTCTTCATCATCAAGGGCAATGTCGAACAGATGCCCGATGCGGCGATGGAGGATCCCAACAACCTGCTGATCCAGCAACCCGACGGCACCTTTGCCGAAGCCGGAGAGCGCGCCGGTATCGCCAGCCTGCATCGCGGGCGCGGCGGCGCACTGGTCGATCTGAACGGCGACGGGCGGCTCGACATCGCGGTGGTCAACCGCCGCGCACCGCTGGAGGTCTGGCAGAATGTCACCGCTGACACCGGCCACTGGCTGGCGCTGGCGCTGGAACAACCCGGCCCCAACCGCGACGCCATCGGCGCCTGGATCGAGGTCACGGCCGGTTCGGCCCCGCCACAGCTGCGCGAGATCACAGTGGGCGGCGGTCATGCAGGTGGTGCGGCGGGGTTCCAACATTTCGGGTTGGGCGATGCGCAAGACATCTCAATTCGGGTTATCTGGCCCGATGGCACCCAATCCGCCCCGCTTGAACTCACGCCTGACCAGTCCCTGACCCTGGTCCGCGACGGCACATCCCTGCAAGCAAGGCGCTAGCCCCTTCATTTCGCCAAAAATACTCCCGCCGGAGGCATAGATTTTTCGTCGAAAAATCTATTGCGGCACCTTGAGACCGCTGGGGACAGTGTCCGGTATGCCAAGACGTCCGGTCAACGCCACCGGATCTGTCAGCGCATCGAGAAAGGCCAGCAGCGCATCGACCTCCGCTTCGGTCAGCCGGATCGGCTCCAACCGGTTCGCGTCGGCAATCGCCGCCATCTCGACCGGATCGTCCAGAACCGCCCGGTCGCTGGCAAAACCACCCCCCGGCAAGAGCGCCGATGCAAATTCATAGACCTCGAGACTGGCCACCGGATCCAGATGGTGTTCGACCACCGCACGCAGGTCGGCATAGGCGCCGCTATGCCCATAAGGCGCGGTTGCGGTCACGTTGCGCAGCGAGGGCGTGCGGAAGGCATAAGCGTCGGCCGGATCGCCCGTTACCCGCATCCGCCCGATATCGCGATTGTGGCGCTCGAACCGGGCCGCCTTGCCCGGCCCGATCTGCGGCATGGCGATGGCGTGAAACCCGTGATCGGTCTGGAACTGGCCCGCGTGGCAGGTCGCGCACCGCGCCTTGCCATAGAAGAGGTCCATGCCCATCCTCTCCGCCTCGGGCAGGTCGCCCTGCCCGCGCAGATAGCGGTCGAACGGGCTGTCATCGGCGCGCCATTCGAACACCATGAAATCAGCGATCACATTGGCGATATCGGCAAATGTCACCGGTCGCGGCCCGATCACCATGTCAAAGGCACTCCGATACTCCGGGATCGCCTCGATGCGCGCCGCCAGGATCGCCCAAGCCCCGCCGGGACCGGTCAGCATCCCTCGCCGTACCGCCTGGGCCACGTCGTTTTCCGAGTAATGCCCAGCCATCTCGTCCCCCGAGAGCACCGGGAACATCGCCTGCGCGGCCAGCGCCGAGACAAAGCCCTGTTCCATATCCGCGCCCAGCGGCGTGCGGATACCCGAGGGACGGGTGGGGTCGCTTTCCAGGCGTCCGTCGTGAAAGAAATGCGTGAACTCTTCGGCGCCAAGGTTGAAGAGCGCCGGCGCGTTGCGCGGGATGCGCTGTTCCGGCGGGTTTTCCGGGTCGAGGCGCATCTCCGGCCCGATCCCCAGCGCGCCGTCGCCGAGGCCCAGCGACACCCCGTCAGAAGTGCCGAAGTGCGGATGGTGGCAACTGGCGCAGGCGACAGACCGGTTGCCGCTGAGGATAGGGTCATAGAACAGAAGCTGGCCCAGCCGTACCGCCTCCATATCGGGTTCGGCAAAGACCGCATCTGCGCGCGGCAGCGGCTCGGCCAGCAGCGGGCTGGCCGTGATGGTCAGCAGCGCGATCAGCCGTCTCATGCCGCGTCCTCTTCGTAAATGCGTACTGTCGTGCGCTGGCAATAGGGTTGCTCGGGCGTCACCAGAGGACAGGGAAAGCCCGGCATGTTCACCGCGTTGGGATAGCCCTGCGGCTCCAGGCAGAGGCCCGCAAAGGGCGCATGGCTCTGGCCAGGCAGGGGGCTGTGTTCAGCGCTCAGGTACTGGCCGGTATAGAGTTGCAGGCAAGGCTGGTCGGTCTCGATCTCCAGCACCAGCCCGTTGCCGGTTACCCGTACCTGCCCCCGGTCGAGCAAGAAATTCATGTCCAGCCCCTGCCCTGCGGGATCGGCCTCAGCGATGCTGCGCCCGGCGCGGAAGTCGAAGGGGCGCCCAGTGACCGGGGCGATCTCTCCGGTCGGGATCTTGGCCGCATCGTTGACGGTATGGCGGCTGGCAGGCAGGGTCACGCGGAAATCGCGGCAGGTCTTGGCCCCCAGCGAATAATAGGAATGCTGCGCAAGGTTCAGCAGGGTCGGCCGGTCGCTGGTCGCCGCCACGTCATAGGTGAGCGCGTCACCCTCCAGCCGGATCGTCACCGTCAGGTCGAGCCGCCCGGGGTATCCGCCCTCGCCATGTGGGGATAACAGCGTCAGCCGTACCGCGCGGGGACCGTCCGCCTCCATGTCCCACAGGCGCGCATGCAGCCCCTGAAGCCCGCCGTGGAGATGGTTCGGCGCCTCGTTGGCGGGCAGGTCGTACCGCACCCCGTCCAGCATGAACCCCGCGCCCGAGATGCGGTTGGCCACCCGGCCCGCAATCACCCCGAGATAGGCAGGGTTATGGGCGTAATCGGCGGGGTCGGCATAGCCCAGCACCACCGGCACCCGGGCGCCACGCAGCGGCACCTGCCAGTCCTGGGTGATACAGCCCCGGTTCAGGATCGCGACCGAAACATCGCCCTCCTCCAGCACGTGCCGACGGATGCCGCCCCTGTCAGACAAAGCGGTTCACGTGGTTTTCCAGCATCTCCTGCCGGCCCGAACGCGGTTGCGGGGCGATCTCGCCCGCCAGCACGCGGGCAAAGAGGCTGTCCAGATCGCTCTCCAAAATGCCCTGCCCATGGTCGCTGTCCCACCTGGCATAGCGGTCGCGCAGCGCGGCCTCCAGCCCCCCGTCCTCGATCATCGCGGCGGCAGCTTTCAGCCCGCGGGCGCAGATATCCATGCCGCCCACATGGGCGGCGATCAGGTCGGTTGCATCGAGCGACTGGCGCCGCAGCTTGGCGTCGAAATTGGTGCCGCCGGTGGTGAACCCGCCCGCCCGCAGGATGTGGTAATAGCACAGCGCCACCTCGGGCACGTTGTTGGGGAACTGATCGGTGTCCCAGCCCGACTGGTAATCGTTGCGGTTCATGTCGATGGAGCCCAGCATGCCCTCGGCCGCAGCCACCGCAATCTCGTGTTCGAACGAATGCCCGGCCAGGATCGCATGACCCTGCTCCAGGTTCAGCTTCACCTCGCCCTCCAGCCCGTATTTGCGCAGGAAGCCGATGCAGGTGGCAGCGTCGAAATCATATTGATGTTTCGAGGGTTCCTGCGGTTTCGGCTCGACCAGGATCGCGCCGTTGAAGCCGATCTTGTGCTTGTAATCCACGACCATGTTCAGGAACCGGCCCATATGGTCCAGCTCGCGCCCCATATCGGTGTTGAGCAGCGTCTCATACCCCTCGCGCCCGCCCCAGAGCACATAGTTCTGTCCGCCCATCCGGTGGGTGGCGTCCATGCAGGTTTTGACGGTCGCCGCGGCATAGGCGAACACGTCCGGGTCGGGGTTGGTCGAAGCACCCGCCATCCAGCGGCGGTGGCTGAACATGTTTGCGGTACCCCATAGCAGCCGGGTCTTGCGGCTTTCCATTTTCGCAAGGAAATAGTCGATGATTTCCTCGAAATTCCTCAAGCTTTCGGCAAATGTCGCTGCTTCGGGACGGATATCGGCATCGTGCCAGCAGAAATAGGGCACACCCAGGATATCGAACATCTCGAACGCCGCATCGGCCTTGACCTTGGCGCGCGCCATGTCGTCTTGCGGCTGCCAGGGGCGGATCAGGGTCTGACCCCCGAACGGGTCGTTCCCCTCCCACGCGAAGGAATGCCAATAGGCCACGGCAAAGCGCAGGTGATCCTCCATCCGCTTGCCCATGACGATTTCGTCGGGGTCATAGTGGCGAAAGGCCAGCGGGTTGGCGCTGTCCGGTCCTTCGAAACGGACGGGGGCGATATCGGCGAAGAACTCGGTCATGGCATGGCTTTCAACTTGGGGTAGGTGGCGGCGAAATCGGCATGGGCCTGAGCATAGGCCTCCAGCAGGTCGGCGCGCGGGTCGATGGTTTCGGCAATAGGTGGGCGGGTCATCACCTGATCTGGCGTGGCCCCGGTGACGCCGCAAATGGCGAGGCGCGCGGCGCCAAGGGCGGCGCCGTTCTCGCCCGCCTGCGGCAAGTCGATCGGAAGGCCCAGCACGGTGGCGAGCAGTTCCACCCAGAAGCGGGAGCGGGTGCCACCGCCGATGGCCAGAAGGCGCGGCAAGTCTGCCCCTGTGGCGCGCAGCGCGTCGAGACTGTCGCGCAGGGCAAAACTCACGCCTTCGACAACCGCGCGGGTCAGGTCGGTGCGGGTTTGGGCGATGTCGAGGCCCAGGAAGGCGCCGCGTATGGCAGCGTCGTTGTGCGGCGTCCGCTCGCCGGAGAGATAGGGCAGGAACCGCACAGGACCGGGCGCGCCCAGCGCGCCCAGCTCGCCCGTCAGGGTTGCGGCCTCGGCGCCGGTGATCCGCGCCAGCCAGTTCAGGCTGTCGGTCGCGGCCAGGATCACGCCCATCTGGTACCAACGCCCCGGCACCGCGTGGCAAAACGTGTGCACCGCGCTGGCCGGGTCCGGGTAAAACCCGTTTCGTGCCGCCAGGAGCACGCCCGAAGTGCCCAGCGAGACAAAGCCGTCACCTTCGGCCAATGCGCCCACGCCGCAGGCGGCGGCGGCATTGTCGGCGCCCCCTGCCACCACCTGTACCCCATCGGGCAGACCCAGATTTGCGGCGAGGTCGCGGCGCACAGGTCCGACAATCCCAGTCCCCTCGCGCAGGTCCGGCATCTGGTCGCGACGCATGCCGCCCGCCTCGAGCAACCGGTCGGACCAGGCGCGCGCACCCACATCCAACCAGGCGGTTCCGGCGGCATCGGACATCTCGGTGCCGATCTTGCCTGTCAGCCACCAGGCCAGGTAATCCTTGGGCAGCAGCACCTTGGCCACGCGGGCAAAGATCTGCGGCTCGTGCCGGGCGAGCCAGACCAGTTTCGGCGCGGTGAAACCCGGGAACACGATATTGCCGGACAGGTCGCGGACCGCCTCGGTCCCGTCCAGCGCGGCCGCCTCGACAAAGCTGCGGCTGTCATTCCACAGGATCGCGGGCCGGATCACCGCGCCCGTCTCATCCAGCAGCACCGCGCCATGCATCTGCCCCGACAGGCCCACCCCTTCGACCCGCTCCATCGCAAGCGGATGGCGCTGCGCCAGCGAGACCAGCGCCGAGCGCGCCGCCGCGACCCAGTCGGCGGGCGCCTGCTCGCTATAACCCGGATACGGGTGACTGGCCTGCAATCCGGCCTCGGCACTCTCCAGCACGCTGCCATCCGGTCGCACCAGTACCGCGCGCACCCCCGATGTGCCCAGATCGAGCCCTATGAACATGTTGCCTCCCCAGCTGTTGCCAGAGCTTTGCGCGAATTAATTTTGGTGTCAAATTAAAAAGAATGCCGCCTTGCCCCGGATTGGTCACAGTCGCGTCGCAAAACCGTACCCCGGCAACGATATCGAAGCGCAAAGAGAGATTTTGCCATACCCGTGCCCGCACCCATGCTAGGACAGGGCAATCCGCGCGGATCAGACCAAGGAGAGCAGACCCGGTGCGCATCACGTTTCTCAGCCCACGCTCGAATCTTTCGGGCGGCCTGCGCGTGATCGCGATCTATGCCCGCATGCTGCAAGCGCGCGGACATGAGGTGACCATCGTCACTCCGGCCCGGGCACAGCCCAGCCGCCGCCAGAAACTGCGCGCGCTGTTGCGCGGACAGACCCCCAACCCGCCAGAGCCACCCGGCCATCTCGACACGCTGGACCTGCCGGTGATCGAAACCGCGCGGGCCGATTTCCAAATCGACCCGGATGAGATCCCCGATGCGGACGCGATCGTGGCGACCTGGTGGGAGACCGCCTTTGCCGCCGCCGCGATGCCGCCCGAAAAGGGGCGCAAGTTCTATCTGATCCAGCATCACGAGGTGCATGATTTCCTGCCCTGGCAGATCTCGCGCGCCACCTATTACCTGCCGCTGACCCCCATCGTGATCTCGAACTGGCTGGACGGGATTCTGCGCCAAACTTATGGCCGCAGCGACGCGCGGCTGGTGCCCAATGGCATCGACCTGACCCAGTTCCACGCACCTGAACGGGGCAAGGCGACCCGTCCCACGGTCGGGTTTCTCTACAGCCCACATCCGATAAAGGGGTCGGAAACCGCGCTGGCCGCGATTGCCCTGCTGCGGCAACGCTTCCCCGACCTGCATGTGGTGGCCTTTGGCGCCGAACCGGTGGCGCCGGATATGCCGCTCCCCCCTGGTGCTGACTGTCACTTGCGCCCCGCGCAGGACCGGATCCGCGACATCTATGCCGCCTGCGACGTGTTTCTCTGTGCCAGCACCGCCGAAGGGTTCTTTCTGCCGCTGCTCGAGGCGATGGCCTGCCGCACGCCGCTGGTTTCAACCCGCGTGGGCGCCGCCGAGGACCTGATCGAGCCGGGGGTGACCGGCTATCTGGCCGATGTTGGGGATGCCGCTGCCCTGGCCGAGGGGGCCGCACGTATCCTGTCGCTGTCCGATGTCGAATGGCGCGCAATGTCCGCGCGCAATCACCAGATTGCCCAGGGGCAAAGCTGGGACCATGCCTGCGACCTGCTGGAAGCGGTGCTGAGCGACGAGGGCCTCTCATGAGTGTCGATCTGGTTCTCATCGGCCGCAACGAGGGCGACCGGCTGCTCCGTGCCCTGCGCGCTGCACGCGGTCAGGCACGCCGCCTGATCTATGTGGACTCGGGCTCGACCGATGGCAGCGTCGCCGCCGCCCGCGCCGCGGGCGCGTTGGTGGTGGAACTGGACATGTCCATCCCCTTCAGCGCCGCCCGCGCCCGCAATGCGGGGTTCGAGGCCGCACAGGCAACGGACCCGGCCCCCTTTGTACAGTTCATCGACGGCGATTGCGCGCTGGTTCCGGGCTGGCTGGCCGCCGCCGAAGCACGGCTGAGCCAGGACGACACGCTGGGCCTTGTCACCGGCTGGCGCTCGGAAATCGCGCCCGAGGCGAGCCTTTACAACCGCATCTGCGACCATGAATGGCGCCGTCCAGCCGGGCCGATCGTGGCCTGCGGCGGCGACATGATGGTCCGGGCCGAGGCCTTTGCACAGGCGGGTGGCTTCGACCCCACGGTGATCGCCGCCGAGGATGACGATTTCTGCCTCAGGTTGGCGCGCGCCGGCTGGCAGCTGGAACGCCTGCCGCTGGAGATGACGCGGCATGACGCCGCCATGACCCGCTTTGCACAATGGTGGCGACGTGCCGTTCGTGCAGGCCATGGCTTTGCACAAGTTGGCCTACGTCACCCCGGACATTTTCGTACCGAACAACGTCGGGTGCTGGCCTGGGGCCTTGTCCTGCCGGTGATTGCGCTGGTTGGCGCCGCCAAGGGCCCGGCGGTGCCGGTGCTGGTGGCGCTGCTCTATGCGCTGTCGTGGCTGCGCAGCACCAAGGGCTTGCGCGCCGAGGGGATGCCCGCCGCCGAGGCCCGCAAACAGGCGCTGCTGCTGACCCTGTCGAAATTCCCCAACCTGATCGGCATGGGCAAATACTGGCTGACGCACCTTGCGCGCCGCCGCCCCCGGATCATCGAGTATCAGTGAGAGTGTCATGACCACGTCCCCCCTCCGCATCGGACTGATCGGCGCCGGTTATATCGCCGCCTGGCACGCGGATGCCTTGCGCGCGGTGCCGGGTGTCGAACTGACTGCCGTCTGCGACCCCAATCTGGACCTGGCCGAGGGGTTGGCCGCCGCCCATGGCGCGCGTGCCTTTGGCGATCTGGAGGACCTGATCGGCGCTGGTCTGTGCGACGGGGTGCATATCCTGACGCCGCCCGACCTGCATCATCCGCTGGCGCTGCAATGCCTGCGCGCGGGCCTGCATGTTCTGGTCGAGAAACCGGTGGCGCTGAACGCCGCTCAGACGCAAGAGATCGAGGATGCCGCGCGCGCCGCGAACCGCCGCTTTCACGCGGGCCACAACTTCCTTGGCCTGCCGTCGTACACACGGCTGAAACGCGAGATTCGGCGCGGCGCGCTGGGCCGCGTCTCGGGCGCCGAGATCCGCTGGTGCTATCCGTTGGGACCGCTCAGGGCGGGGCCGTTCGGCATCTGGCCGCTGCGCGACACTCGCAACCTGATGCTGGAATTCGGACCGCATCTGATGAGCCTGGTAATCGACCTGTTCGGCCTGCCCGAGATCGAACATGTGGCGCTGTCCAAACCGGTGGCGCTGCCCGGCGCGGGCACCCGGCCGCAGGGCTGGCGTATCCTGGCACGGGCGGGCGAGGTCGAGCTGGTGCTGATCCTGTCACTGGTCGAGACCGCCGATGACCGCTCGGTGACGATCCGCGGGTCCTCGGCGCGGGCGCGGCTGGACCTGGCCGCCGACACGCTGATCATCGACGCCGAGAACACCGCCGATCTGGTGGCGAACCCGCTGCTGCGCCAGCTGTCGCTGGCCGGTCAGCACCTGACCCAGGGCAGCACAAACGCGGCCCGACAACTGACCTCGTTCAATCGCAAATCGCCTTACGCGCTCAGCTTTCGCGGCCTCGCCCAGGGCATCTGGGAGCCGGTAGCGCGAAATGCCCCCGCCGATCCGCGCTGGTCGGGCAGTTCCGCCGTGGCGGTGATGACAGCACTTGATGCGGTGCTGGCAAAGGTGGACTGGCCCACGCCGGTGCCCGCCAAACCCAGCCGCAAACCGGCGCCCAGCGCGATGGTGATCGGTGGCACCGGCTTCATCGGCCGGGCGCTGACCCGCGAACTGGTGGCGCGCGGCAACGATGTGCGGGTGATCTCGCGCGGGCGGCAGGGACCGTTTGCCGATCTGCCCGATCAGATCGAGACGGTCTCGCTATCGCTCCGCGACACAGACGGGCTGGCCCAAGCGATGGCGGGGATCGACACGGTCTACAACCTTGCCCGATCCACCGACAGCAATTGGGAGGATTGCCTGCAAAACGACGTCGCCGTGGCCGAGGGTATCGGCAAGGCGGCGCTGTCGGCAGGGGTGCGGCGGCTGGTCTATACCGGCACCATCGCCAGTTTCGACATGTCCGATCCGGCGCTGACGATCACCGATGCCACGCCGCTGCCGGGCGAGATGGAAGACCGCAACCTCTACGCCCGTTCCAAGGCCGAATGCGAAAGCCGCCTGATGGCACTGCACCGCAAGAGCGGCCTGCCGCTGGTGATCGCGCGGCCCGGCATCGTGCTGGGTGCGGGCGGGCCGCTGCAACATTGGGGTATCGGGCGCTGGCACGGCGCCGGGGCGGTGCGGCTGTGGGGCAACGGGCGCAACCCGCTACCCTTTGTGCTGATCGGCGATTGCGTCGATGGGCTGATCCGCTGCGCCGAGGCAGAGGGGATCGAAGGCCGCGCCTTCAACCTGGTCGGCCCGCCGATCCTGAGCGCGCGCGACTATTTCGACGCCATCCATGACCGGCTGGGCGCCCGTATCCGGGTGAGCGGCGGCAACCTGTCGCTGATGTATGCCGCCGACTGGGTCAAGTTCCAGCTCAAGACCCGGGTTCTGGGGCGCGGCGGGCTGACCCGCCCCTCGCGCGCCGACTGGCTGTCGCGCGCGCATCAAAGCCGGTTCGACATCTCGGGCGCACAAGCCGCGCTGGGCTGGCAACCGGTCAGCGACGCCGACACATTCCTGACAGGTGCTGTGGACCAGGCCGGGCTGCTGGGGTTCTGAGCCTAGCGCCCGCGCAGCCGCAGCGCCCGCACCATATGGCCGGGCAGGATCGCCGCGCAACGCGCGTAGCGCGGCGCAAGGCGCAGCGGATCGGTCAGCATCCGCCACAGCCATTCCAGCGCCAGCTTCCGCATCCACAGCGGCGCGCGGCGCTGGTGACCGCCCAGGAAATCAAGCCCCGCCCCCACCGAGGCAAAGCCAACGCCCGGCGCCAGGGCCCGCCCGCGCAGCGCCAGCCGTTCCTGTCGGGGGGCGCCCAGTGCCAGGAAACATAGGCCGATACGTCGCGTGGCCAGTTCCTTCAGGATCGCCTCTGCCGCCGCGCCCTCGGGGTCGAACCCGTATTCGGGGGCATGGGTCCAGGTGATTTCCAGCCCCGGCGTCTCGGCCTCGAGCACGCGCTTGGCATCCCCCAGTGCCACCTCAGAACTGCCCACAAGCGCCACCGGCACCCGCTCGGCCGCGGCCAGCGCGCAAAGCGGGCGCACCAGGTCCGAGCCCGGCATCAGCTCGACCGGGCGCTGCGCCAACCGCGCCAGCGCCACGATGGGCCGGCCATCGGCCACCACCAGATCCTGCCCGGCATAGGCGCGGGCAAAGACAGGGTCGCTGCCAAGCTTGACCAGATGATCGAGGTTGATCGTCGCCAGCGCAAACCCCTCGCCCGCGCGAAACCGGCGCCCCACCTCGCCCATCAGGGCGTCGCGGGTCGGCATGTTGACCGTCACCTTGTCCTCGCCAAAACTGAATTCCATCGACCCGCCTCCGACTGCCCCCGCCTTGATTAGCCGCCGACGCGTCCTCAGGCCAGCCCCTGCTGCGAAAGCGAACCGATCCTGCCACCGGATCGCCGCATTCGCGCGCTACCCCCGGGACAAGCGGGCCGAGCCCTGATAGGCTTGCCCATCCACATGCGACCCACAAGGCAGGAGCAGATGCCCAATCCCGTCGCCTATCTGATGCTGATGCTGTGGCCGATTGCCTGCGCGTTCCTGTTCACGCGCCTGCCGCTGCAACGCGCCATCATATGGGGTATTCTGGGTGCCTACCTGATCCTGCCGCCGGTGGCAGAGTTCGACCTGCCGCTGGTGCCGTCGATGAACAAGGATTCCATCGCCGCTGTCGGTACCTTTCTCGCCTGCCTCTTTGTGGCGCGCAAACGGGTGCCGCTGATCCCCGACAGCTGGCCGGTGCGGGTGCTGTTGTTCAGCTTTGTCCTGTGCGCGGTGCCCACCGTGCTGACCAACCGCGAGCCGCTGATCTTCGAAATGGCGATGCAGGCCGAACCGATCCGCTTCTTTACCAATTACGTGCCCGGAATGGGCCTGCGCGATCTGTTGTCGATCATCCTGAGCCAGCTGATCATCCTGCTGCCCTTCTTTCTGGGGCGGGCGCATCTGGCGGACGAGGCGGGGCTGCGCAATCTGGTACTGGCCATGGCGGTGGCGGGCCTGGCCTATTCACTGCCCTCGATCTTTGAAATCCTGTTCGCCCCGGTGCTGAACATCTACATCTACGGCTTCTTCCAGCATGATTTCAACCAGATGATCCGCGAGGGCGGCTTTCGCCCGATCGTGTTCATGCCGCACGGGTTGTGGCTGGCCTTCTTCATGACCACAGCGGTGCTGTCGGTGGCCGCCCTGACCCGGCACAGCCGCACCAAGATGCGCGAGCGCTGGGCCGGGGCGCTGGTCTATATGCTGCTCGTGCTCAACGCCTGCAAGAGCCTGGCCGCGCTTGGCTATGGCATCGCGCTGACGCCGGTGGTGCTGTTTCTGCGGCGCAAGGCCGTGCTGCGCATCGCGCTGGGTATCGCGGCGCTGGCCATCGCCTATCCGGCATTGCGCAATATCGGGGTCATCCCGCTGGATGCCATCCTGGAACGCGCCGCCGCGATCAGCTCTGATCGCGCGCAATCGCTGGAATTCCGCTTCACCAACGAGGAGCAATTGCTGGACCGGGCCCATCTGAAACCCTGGTTCGGCTGGGGGGGCTGGAACCGCAACCTGGTTCTGGATGACGAGACCGGGCTGATCATCACCATCCCGGACGGCGCGTGGATCATCGCCTTCGGTACCTTTGGCTGGCTTGGCTACATTGCAAAAATGGGCCTTCTGGCAGCACCAATTGCCATGATGACATGGCAATCTCGCAAAATGAAATCGGCCGAGATCTCGGATTTCGCCGCCCCGCTGGCCCTGATCCTGGCCGCCACGATGACCGACATGCTGCTGAACGACACGCTGACGCCCTTTACCTGGCTTTGCGCCGGGGCGGTCCTAGGCTATGTTGAACGTCTGCGGCGCCCGGTGACCGAACCCAAACGAGACAAGCAGGCCCGCGCGCCCGTCCTTGGCCGACATGTTCCAAGCGACGAAACCCGTCCCGTTCTGTGAGACCCGCCCCAGAGCCGCCTGAAATAACCACCAATTGTCCCCATTCAGGCCACAAAATTCAGAAAGAACTGGGTTTGTTCCAAAACTTGGAGCGAACATATTCCAAACCCGTTAAACTTTGTGTCACGAATACAGGTGGTTATGCGCGGTACGGATAAGATTGATAAAATTCGAGACTTTCCGCCCCCTGCGGCGCTCTCTAGATTGGGCGTGGGTAGGCGGGCTGATGTGAACGAACGGGATCGTTTGGTCTGGCCATGGCAACGAGTGAAACACAGTTCGAACAGGAAGACATCGCCATCGTCGGCATGTCCGTCCATGTTCCCGGCGCCCAATCGGCGGCGGAATTCTGGCAGAATCTGAAAGCCGGGATCGAATCGATCCGCGTCCTTGATGACGCGGCGCTGCTGGAGGCGGGCGAGCGCCCCGACCGGCTTGCTGATCCGAATTATGTGCGCGCGGCGGCGCCGCTGGACGGGTTCGACCGGTTCGACGCCGATTTCTTTGGCTTCTCTCCAAAAGAGGCGGCCATCCTCGACCCCCAGCACCGGCAATTCCTTGAAACCGCCTGGGAGGCGATGGAGGATGCCGGCCACCCGCCCGAGACCATCGCCGGGCCCATCGGCGTCTATGCCGGCTGCGGCATGGGCAGCTATTTCTATTTCAACATCTGCTCGAACCCCGGTCTGGTCGACGATGTGGGCATGTTCCTGTTGCGTCATACCGGCAACGACAAGGATTTCCTGTCGACCCGGGTCAGCCATGTGTTCGACCTGCACGGGCCGAGCGTGAACATCCAGACCGCCTGTTCCACCTCGCTGGTGGCGATCCACTATGCTTGCAAGGCGCTGCGCGAGGGCGAGTGCGACATGGCGCTGGCGGGCGGGTCCACCATCGAATTGCCGCAGGGGCGCGGGTACCTTTACAAGGAAAACGAGATCCTCAGCCCCGATGGCCATTGCCATGCGTTCGACCACAGGGCGCAGGGCACCGTGTTCGGCTCGGGCGCAGGCGTCGTGGCGCTGCGACGGCTCAAGGACGCGCTGGCCGATGGCGACCATATCTGGGCAGTGATCAAGGGCAGCGCCATCAACAATGATGGCGCCGACAAGGCCGGATATCTGGCGCCCTCGGTCGGCGGTCAGGCGCAGGCGATCAGTGCCGCGCTGAAGGCGGCGGATGTGCCAGCCGAGACCATTGACTATATCGAATGCCACGGCACCGGCACCTATCTGGGCGACCCGATCGAGGTGTCGGCCCTGACCCAGGCGTACCGGGAACAGACCGCCGAGAGCGGATTTTGCAGGATCGGCTCGGTCAAGACCAATATCGGCCATCTCGACACCGCAGCCGGGGTTGCGGGCTTTGCCAAGACCGCGCTGGCGCTGCATCATAAACAGATCCCGCCGTCGCTGGGATATGAGGCGCCCAATCCGGCGATTGATTTCGAGACCAGCCCGTTCCGGGTGAATGACCGGCTGAGCGACTGGACCCCGCACAAGGGGCCACGCCGGGGCGCGGTGAACAGCCTTGGCGTGGGCGGCACCAACGCGCATGTCATCCTGGAGGAGGCGCCCGAGCGCGCCGCCTCGGACGAAAGCGAGTTTCCCTTCCAGATCCTGTGCCTGTCGGCCCGGTCACGCGCCGCGCTCGATGGCAATGCCAAGGCGCTGGCCGGCTGGCTGCGCGCCAATCCGGACGTCAATCTGGCCGATGTGGCCTATACGCTGAAAGAGGGCCGTCGCGGGTTCGAGAAACGCCGCGTGCTGGTGGCCGAAACCGCGCTTGAAGCCGCCGACCTGCTGGAGCAGGGCGATCCGCGCCGGGTGTTCACCCATGACGCGCTGGGGGCCGGGGCCGATGTGGTGTTCATGTTCCCCGGCGGCGGGGCGCAATATGCGGGCATGGCGCGCGACCTTTACGAGGTCGAGCCGGTCTTTGCCGAATGGATGGATCGGGGGCTGGAGCATCTGCAAAAGAGCCTCGACTACGATATCCGCGCCATCTGGCTGCCCGATGGCGATACCGCCGAGGCCGACTCCCGGCTGCAACAACCCTCAGTGCAATTGCCGCTGATCATGATCGTGGAATACGCGCTGGCGCAGCTCTGGCTCAGCTGGGGCGTACGGCCCGCAGCACTGGTCGGCCATTCCATGGGCGAGAACACCGCCGCCTGTCTGGCCGGTGTGATCGGGTTCGAGGATTGCATCGACCTGGTGCTGCTGCGCGGACGGCTGTTTGACACCGTGGCGCCGGGCGGCATGCTGTCGATCTCGCTGCCCTTGGACGAGGCGCAGGCGCTGATCGGCGAGGATCTGGACATCGCCAGTGTCAACGCGCCGCGCCTGACCGCCGTCAGCGGCCCGCAGGCGGCGCTGGACCGGCTGGCCGAAGTGCTGAAGGCCCGTGAGGTCGAGTATCAGCGCATCCAGATCGACATTGCCGCGCATTCGCGGATGTTGGAGCCTATCCTGAAGGAATACGGCGATTTCCTGCGCGGCCTGGAACTGAGCGCGCCGCAAATCCCGATCCAGTCCAACCGCAGCGGCCAGGTGCTGACCGAGGCAGAGGCTACCAGCCCCGACTACTGGGTCGGACAGCTGCGCAACACGGTGCATTTCGCCGATTGCATCGACGCGCTGTCCGAGGGTCGCGACCGGGTGTTCCTGGAGGTGGGTCCGGGCAAGGCGCTGAGTTCGCTGGCACAGATGTCGCCTGGCGTGTCGCCCGGCCAGGTGCTGAGCAGCCTGCGCCACCCCGATCAGGAGATTGCCGATGATGCCTATTTCCTGGGCGTGATCGGGCGGCTCTGGGCCTGCGGGGTCGAGGCCGACTGGCCCCAGATCTGGGGCGAGGCGCATCGCCGCCGCCTGCCCTTGCCGACCTATGCCTTTCAGCGCAGCCGCTATTTCATCGAGCCCGGCACCCGGCAGGCCGAGGCGCCGCGCGCCCTGCCTGTGCGCAGCGACGACCTGAGCCAATGGGGCTGGCGCCCGGTCTGGCGTCCGCGTCTGGCCGATTGCGATATCGACACCGCCACCGAGCTCGCCGAGGCCGCCCCGCGCAACTGGCTGTTCTTCATGGACGAGACCGGGCTGGCCGAGGAAGCCGCGCAAAGGCTGGAGGGTGTCGGGCATCATGTCACCCGGGTCCGCTCGGGCGACAGTTATGCGCGCCTTGATGATGGAAGCTATACGCTCGCGCCCGAACAGGGGCGGATGGGCTATGACCTGCTGTTGCGCGATCTGGCCGAGCAGCAGCGGCTGCCCGACCGGATCGGCCATTTCTGGCTGGTGACCGAGGATGAGCGGTTCCGCCCCGGCTCCAGCTTTCATGACCGAAACATGGAACACGGTTTCTTTGCCCTGACCTGGCTGGCGCAGGCGCTGGGGCAGGTGGACCTGCCCGGACCGCTGCACATCACCACCTTTACCTCGGGCGCAGCGCGGCTGCGCGACGAGGGGCTGGCCTATCCCGAAAAGGCCACGATCGCCGGACCAATGGGGGTGCTGCCGCATGAAATGCCGGGACTGACCTGCGCGACCATCGATATCGAACTGCCCGCCCGTCTGCGCCCACCGCTTTGGGCGCGACTGCGCGGTGCGGCACCCGAACAGGACGAGGACCTGACCCCGGCGGTGCTCGAAGAGTTGCTGGCTGAACCCGGCAACTCGATTGCCGCCCGGCGCGATGGCAAGCGGTTTGGCCGCAGTTACCGCCCGGCGCCGCTGACTGACGCAGGGCCTGCCTTCCGCGACGGTGGCACCTATCTGATCACCGGCGGTTTCGGCGGTATCGGCCTGACGCTGGCCCGTCACCTGATGGACCAGCACGGCGCCAACGTGATCCTGCTGGGGCGTGATCCGCTGCCCGCCGACCGCGCCACCTGGCTGTCCGGGCACAGCCCCGCCGACCGTACCAGCCGTCGCATCCGTGCCCTGGCCGAGTTGGAGGCGCTGGAACGTGGCGAGGTGATGGCGATTGCCGCCGATGTGGCCAATATCGACCAGATGCGCCGTGCATTGGGCGAGGCCGAGGACCGGTTCGGCGCGCTTACCGGCGTGATCCATGCCGCGGGCCATATCGCGGACGGCCCCGCATTGGCCAAGACCGAGACCGATCTGCACCGTGTCCTGTCGCCCAAGATGACCGGGCTGAGGGTGCTGGACCAGCTCTTCCCCGACGGGGTGCTGGAACTGATGGTCCTCTGCGCCTCGTCCTCGACCGCCAGCCGCCCGGCGGGGCAGGTCGATTACGTGGCCGCCAACGAATATCTCAACGCCTTTGCCGACAGCCGGCAGGGCGGCGCAACCCGCGTGGTCGCGGTCAACTGGGGCGTCTGGGCCGATGTCGGCATGGCCGCCGATGCCCGCGCCGCGCGGCTGGGCACCGGTCACGACACCGAACGCAGCCCGACCGGACTGCCGCTGCTGCACGAGGCCGGGTTCGACGAAGCGGGCAACCGCCTGTTCGTCTCGCGACTGAGCGCCGAGGATTGGGTGTTCGACGAACACCGCACCGCCGATGGCACCGCGCTGCTACCCGGCACCGGCTATCTGGAACTGGCCGCGCAGGCGCTGCACGCGCAGGGCATCACCCACCCCTATGACATCCGCGATCTCTATTTCTTCCGCCCGCTCAGGGTGAACGGCACCCCGCGCGAGGTGGTGGTCCGGCTGGAGGACGCGCCGGACGACGTCGCCTTTTCCGTCTGGAGCGCGCTGCCCGGCGGCGGCTACGCCCAGAACGCGCAGGCCCGACTGGTGCCCGCGCCCGAGGGACAGGCCGAACCGCTCGACCTGGCCGCCATCGCCAGCCGCTGCCCCGAGACAGAGGGTGCCGCGCCCGACACGGTGCTCCACAGTCCGCAGGAACGGCATCTGCAATTCGGCCCGCGCTGGCAGGTGCTCCGCGCCACCGCGCGCGGTACGGGTGAAGGGTTGGCCCGGCTTGCCCTGCCCGATGCCTATCGCGGCGATCTCGACAAAGGCTACCGGATGCATCCCGGCCTGCTCGACCTGGCCACTGGCTGGGCCATCGAACTGGCCGCCGGCTATGATGGCGAAACGCTCTGGGTGCCGGTGTCCTACCGCGCGATCCGGGTCCATGCGCCGCTGACGGCCGAAATCCGCAGCTGGATGCGCCTGACGCCCGATCAGGCCGCGGTGGCGGGGCATGCCTCCTTTGACATCACGCTGACCGATCCCTCGGGCGCCGTTCTGGTCGAGATCGAAGGGTTCCAGATGCAACGCACCTCGGGCACCATCGACCTCAGCGATCCCGAACGCGCCGATGCGGATGCCGCCACACTGGGGCTGGAGCCCGCACGGAAATCGACGCCGCTCTCGCCCGAGGAACAGCGCCTGCACCACAACATCGCCCAGGGCATCCGCGCCGAAGAAGGCGCCGAGGCGCTGGTGCGCGCATTGGGCACCGGGCTGCCGCAACTGGTGGTCAGTTCGCTCGACCTGCCCCGGCTGATCGCCGAGGCCGATCAGGTCGCCGCCCCGGCGGAAACCGGGCAGAGCTTTGACCGGCCCGAACTGGACACCGATTATGTGGCGCCCGCGACCGAGACGGAAAAGACCTTGGCTGGGTTCTTCGAAACCCTTCTGGGGGTCAGCAAGGTCGGCACCCAGGACAGTTTCTTTGACCTTGGCGGCCATTCCCTGATCGCGGTCCGCCTCTTTGCGCAGATCAACCGCGCCTTTGCAGTGGAGTTCCCGATCTCGCTCCTGTTCGAAGCACCCAGCGTCGCCGCCATCGCCGAGCGGATCGACGCGCGGCTGGGCCACAGCGGCGCGGGCGATACCCCGGAAACAGCCGAGGCCGCCGCCCCCGAGCTGACCCATGTGGTGCCCTTGCATCAGGCGGCGGCTGGCCATGCCAGCCCGTTCTTCGTGGTGGCCGGCATGTTCGGCAATGTGCTCAACCTGCGCCATCTGGCGCTGATGCTGGGCCGCGACCGGACGGTCTATGGCCTTCAGGCGCGCGGGCTGGTGGGCGAGGATGCCCCGCATGAAACCATCCCCGAGGCGGCGCGCGACTATATCGCCGAGATGCGGCAGGTACAGCCGCATGGCCCCTATCTGCTGGGCGGTTTCTCGGGCGGCGGCATCATCGCCTATGAGATTGCGCAACAACTGCGCGACGCGGGCGAAGAGGTGGCGTTGCTCGTACTGCTCGATACCCCGCTGCCGCAGCGCCCACCCCTTGGCCGCCGCGACAAGGCGTTGATCAAGCTGCAACAGTTCCGCCAGCGCGGACCACGCTACCTGGTCGATTGGGTCAAGGCGCGTTTTGCCTGGGAAGTGCAGCGCAGGCGCGGCCCGGTTCAGGACGGCGGCGCCGGTGCCTTCAACAACACGCGGATCGAGGCCGCCTTCCTGCGCTCGGCAGCGGGTTACGCGCCGCGGCCATGGGAGGGTGCGACGGTACTGTTCCGGCCGCCGCTGGAACGGCTCTGGCAGGTGTCGGGCGGCAACTGGGTCAATCATGAGCGCCACTATGTCTATCCCGACAACGACTGGGGCCGCTGGATCGCGGAACTCGAGGTGATCGAGGTGCCCGGTGACCATGACAGCATGGTGCTGGTGCCCAATGTCTCGGTCCTGGCCGAACATCTGCGCGGCCAGCTCAACGCCATCGACAGCCCCGGCGCCCTGCCGCATGCGGCGGAGTGAAACCATGAGCAGCGCAACCGTCTTGACCGTCATCCTGAACTACCGCACGCCCGACCTGACGATCAGCGCCTGCGAAGCCGCCATGCGCGAGATGCAGGATCTGCCCGGCGAGATCGTGGTGGTCGACAATGCCTCGGGCGATGGCTCGTTCGACAAGCTTTCCAAGGCCGCCACCGACTATGGTTGGCTGGCCAGCGGCAAGCTGCGGCTGGTGCAAAGCGGGCGCAATGGCGGCTTTGGCGCCGGGATGAACGTGGGCATGAACGCGGGTCTGTCGAACGGGGCCGCACCCGATTTCTATTACCTCTTGAATTCGGACGCATGGCCCGATCCGGGTTGCATCCGGGGCCTGCGCGATTTCCTGCTGGAAACCCCCGATGCCGGTCTGGCCGCCAGCGCCGTGCGCGGCATCGACGACGATCCGCACCGCACTGCCTTTCGCTTTCCCACCGCCGCGGGCGAGTTCGAGGCGGCCGCCCGCACCGGCCCGCTGAGCCGCCTGCTGCGCGACCATATCATCGCGCCCCCCCTGCCCGCGCGGCGCACAAGGGTCGACTGGGCCTCGGGCGCCAGCCTGATGATCCGGCGCGAGGTGATCGCGGCGACCGGCGGGTTCGACGAGCGATTCTTTCTTTATTTCGAGGAAACCGATCTTTGCCATCGCGCCCAGGCCGAAGGCTGGAGCACGCATTACCTGCCTGACGTGGGTGTGGTGCATATCGGCTCGGCCAGCACCGGCATGAAAAGCTGGAACCGGACCCCGCAATACTGGTTCGATTCCCGGCTTCACTATTACCTCAAGACCCATGGGCGGGCCTATGCGGCGGGTGCCACGCTGGCGCTGGTGACCGGGGCCGCGATCTGGCGCCTGCGCCGTCTGGTGCAGGCCAAGCCGCAGGCCGATCCCGACCGTTTCCTGACCGATCTGGTCAGCCATGCCTTGCGCGCCGCTTTGGGCCGGTCACGTACCGCCCCCGCCCCAGTTACCGCCATCCCGGAGGACAGCAGATGAGCCTGACCCATGTCGTGATCGGAAACGAATCCCTGTTGATCGGTTGCAGCGAGATGCTGCTCGACCGCGGGCACCAGATCGCCGCCGTCGTTTCCACCGATGCCGAAATCGCCACCTGGGCGCGGGGCAAGGGCCTCGCCCATATGCGCGAGATCTCGGAGCTGGAGCCGCATCTGGCGGGCGCCGGGTTCGACTGGCTGCTGTCGATCGCCAATCTCCGGGTGATCCCGCAGGCGGTGCTGGCCCTGCCGCGCCGGGGGGCCGTGAACTTTCACGACGGACCGCTGCCGCGCTATGCCGGGCTGAACACGCCGGCCTGGGCGCTGATGGCGGGCGAAACCCGCTATGGCGTGACCTGGCATCTGATCGAGGGCGGCATCGACGAGGGCGACATCCTGGCGCAACAGATGTTCGACATCGCCGAGGATGACACCGCGTTCTCGCTGAACTCCAAGTGCTATGGCGCGGCGCTGGACAGTTTCGCGCGCGTGGCCGACCAGCTGGAACAGGGGCTCGAACGGCAAGCGCAGGATCTGAGCCAGCGCAGCTATTTCGGACGCGACGCCCGGCCCGCCGCCGCCGGGCGGCTGGACTTCACCAAACCCGCCGCGACGTTGGCCGCGCTGGTGCGCGCGCTTGATTTCGGCGACTATGCCAACCCGCTGACCTGCGCCAAGATCGTGGCTGGCGGGCGGGTGCTGGCTGTTGGACAGGCCCGGGCCGAGGGACGTTCGGGCGCCCTGCCCGGAACCGTTCTTTCCACAACTGCCGACAGCCTCCACCTGGCCTGTGGCGAAGGCGATCTGATGCTGGGTGCGCTGCGCGCTCTGGACGGCTTGCCGGTCGATCTGGCCGAACTTGCCCCCAAGGGGCAGCGCCTGCCCGCACTCTCTGCCACCGAGGGCGAGGCTCTGGGCCGCGCGCTGGCTGCCGCCCTGCCCGCCGAACGGCACTGGCGTGTCGCCCTCACTGCGATGCGGCCGCTGCCGGTGCCGCTGGCCATCGGTGACACGGCCGGCACGCCCGCGCCGCACCGTCTTTCGGTTCCACACGGTCTGGGCGAAGCCGCTCTGATGGCCTCGGTCGTCGTCTGGGCCTTGCGGAGCAGCGGCGAGGACTACGGCGATCTGGCCTTGACCACCGGCGCCATGCAGCAGGCCGCCGCAAACGGCTATGTCAGCGGTTGGGTGCCTTTGCAGGCGGCGCTGACCTCGACCCGCGCCGACCTGATCGGCTGGGTCGAACAGACGGCCCAAGCCGCCCGCGCCACGGGCGCGCCCCCCGCCGACCTGATGCTGCGCGACCCGCGCATTTCCCACCGGACCATACCACAAGTGGCGCTGGCGCTGGATGGCGCCGGGCCGGTTCCGGGGGCGGTACTGACCGTGGCGCTGGACCGGGGGCAGGCCACGCTTTTTGCCGATGCCGCGCGGCTCGACCCGCGCCAGACCGAGATCCTGGCCCGGCGGCTGGAAACCGCGATGCATGCGATGGGCCGCGCGCGCGACACCGATACCGTCTCCGCGTTGCCGGTTCTGCCGGCGTCGGAACGCTCGACCATGATCAGCGACTGGAACCGTAGCGCCCGCGATTACGACCGGGCGTTGACCATACACCATGCTTTCGAGGATCAGGCCGCCCGCACACCCGAGGCCCCGGCGCTGGTCTTTGAGCGGCAAACGCTCAGCTACGCCGCCCTCAATGCCCGCGCCAATGCGGTGGCCGCCCGCCTGTGTGAAATGGGCGCAGGACCCGGCAGCCATATCGGCATCTATCTCGACCGCGGCCCCGAATTGCTGATTGCGGCGCTGGCCGCGCTCAAGGCGGGCGGCGCCTATGTGCCGCTCGACCCCGCCTATCCGGCCGACCGCATCGCCCATTATGTCAGCGACAGCCGCGCCGCGATCATCGTGACCAATGGCGCCCGCGCACAAAGCCTGCCCGACACGCAGGCGCAGATCCTCGACCTTGGCCCGCTGACAAATGCCAGACAGCCCGAGAATGTCGATGGCGGTGCCAGCGCCGACGATCTGGCCTATGTGATCTATACTTCGGGCTCGACCGGCACGCCCAAGGGGGTGATGGTCGAGCATCGCAATGTGGTCAATTTCTTTGCCGGGATGGACGACCGTATCGATCATGTCAATGGTGGCGTCTGGCTGGCGGTCACCTCGCTGAGCTTTGACATCTCGGTGCTGGAACTGTTCTGGACGCTGGCGCGCGGCTTCAAGGTGGTGCTGAGTTCCGACGAGAACCGCGCCGAAGTCTCGAAAGGCCCAATCGCGGTCAGTGACCGGCCGATCGACTTCAACCTGATGTATTGGGGCAATGACGACGGGCCGGGGCCGAAGAAATACGAACTGCTGCTCGAAGGCGCGAAATTCGCCGACGCGCACGGGTTCAACGCGGTCTGGACGCCGGAACGGCATTTCCACGCCTTTGGCGGCCCCTATCCGAACCCCTCGGTGACCGGCGCGGCGGTCGCTGCGGTGACAAAAAATCTCAGCGTGCGCGCGGGCTCCTGCGTGGCGCCGCTGCACCATCCCGCCCGCATCGCCGAGGAATGGGCGGTGATCGACAACCTGACCGGCGGGCGCGCGGCGCTTGGCATCGCCTCGGGCTGGCAGCCTGACGATTTCATCCTGCGCCCGGAAAACACCCCGCCGCGCAACAAGCCCGCCATGTTCGAAACCATCGAAACCCTGCGCAAGCTCTGGCGCGGCGAGGCGGTCGAGTTCGCCAAGGCCGATGGCAGCATGCATTCGGTCGTCACCCAGCCGCGCCCGGTGTCGAAGGAACTGCCGCTCTGGGTCACCACGGCGGGCAACCCGGAGACCTGGCGCGAGGCGGGATCCATCGGCGCCAACGTGCTGACCCACCTTCTGGGCCAGAGCATCGACGAGGTGGCCGACAAGATCCGCATCTATCACGCCGCCCTGCGCGAGGCGGGCCATGACCCGGCCGATTTCAAGGTGACGCTGATGCTGCACACCTATCTGGCCGATACCCGCGAAGAGGCCGCGCGCATCGCGCGCGAGCCGATGAAGGATTACCTGCGCTCGGCCGCCGGGCTGATCAAGCAATATGCCTGGGCCTTCCCCGCCTTCAAGAAACCCAAAGGGGTGACCAACGCCTTTGAAATGGATCTGGGCGTGCTGAGCGGCGACGAGCTGGAGGCGATCCTCGATTTCGCTTTCGAGCGGTATTTCGAAGACTCGGGGCTGTTCGGCACCATCAACGATGCCGTGGCCCGCGTCGAACAGCTCAAACGCATCGGCGTGGATGAGGTGGCTTGCCTCATCGACTATGGCATCGACCCTGCGGTCGTGCTCGAAGGGCTGAAACCCTTGGCCGAGGTCCTGAAACGGGTGCGCGCGCCCAGCGCGCTGGCCGAGGACGATTTCTCGCTGGCCGCGCAGATCGTGCGCCATGGGGTGACGCATATGCAATGCACCCCCTCGATGGCGCGGATGATCGCCATGAACGACGAGGCGCGCATGGCGCTTGGCCGGGTGAAACACTTGCTGCTGGGCGGCGAGGCCCTGCCCGGCGATCTGGTCGAGGATCTGCGCGAGGCGACCGGCGCCCGCATTCTCAACATGTACGGGCCGACCGAGACGACGATCTGGTCCACCTGTGCGCTGGTGCCGCCCCGGACCGAGGGCACGGTCGATATCGGCCAGCCCATCGCCAATACCACCGTTTATGTGCTGGACGGCAGCGGACAACCCTGCCCCATCGGCGTGCCCGGAGAGCTGCATATCGGCGGCGAGGGGGTGACACGCGGCTATTGGCAGCGCCCCGAACTGACCGCCGAGCGGTTCCCGCGCGATCCGTTTGCCGCCGAGGCCGGGCTCACGGTGACCGCCGCGCCGCAGATGTACCGCACCGGCGATCTGGTCCGCTGGCGGGCGGACGGGCAGCTCGATTTCCTGGGGCGCAGCGACCATCAGGTCAAGATCCGCGGCCAGCGGATCGAGCTGGGCGAGATCGAGGCGGCGATGGCCTCTTATCCCGGTGTCACCGGCGCGGTGGTGATTGCGCGCGAGATTGGCGGCGACACAAGGCTGGTGGGCTATGTCACCACCGGCGGGCCGGTCTCGGATGTCGCCCTGCGCGCGCATCTGGCCGCGCGCCTGACCGAGGTTATGGTGCCCGCACATATCGTGACGCTCGACGCGTTTCCGCTGACGCCCAACAAGAAGATCGACCGCAAGGCCCTGCCCGAGCCGGTGCAGCAGCGCGCCGCACCCAGCGCCCCCTCGGAACCCGTCAGCGGCGCCGCGGCGCAGATCGCGGCGATCTGGTCGCGCATCCTGGGCGTCGGTGACATCCGGGCCGATGACAACTTCTTTACCCTTGGCGGGCATTCCCTGCTGGCGGTGCAGGCCCATCGCGAGATCCGCGCGGCGCTGAACGTGCCGGCCCTGCCGATCACCGACATCTTCCGCTTTCCCACCCTGGGCGGGCTGGCCGCGCATTTGTCAAAAGGCGATGCTCCCGATGAACCGACGCCACCTGCCGTCGACAGCGAGGAACGCGCCAGCACGATGTCGCGCCGGCGGGCGATGCGGGCCAACCGGCAGGAACGTGTGCGGTGACAGGGGCGGCGGCCACCGGGGCGCTGATGCTGGCGGCGCCGCTGCTGGATACGCGCGTGGCGCTGGCCGCGACCGACCCCGCCGGGCCGCATCAAGCCTATCCCGAAGAACTGGCCGCCCTGTCCCGCGCCACCGCCAAACGGCAGCGTGAATTTGCCGCCGGGCGCGCCGCCGCCCGCCTCTCGCTGCGCGAACTGGGCGCCCCGGCTTTGGCGATCCCGATGGGAACCGACCGGGCGCCGGTCTGGCCGCCGGGGCTGCTGGGCAGCATCACCCATACCGACACCGCCTGTCTGGCCGCCACCGCATGGGAGGGCGAGATTCGCCTCCTCGGCCTGGACATGGAACCCGACACGCCACTGGATCCCGACCTGTTGGAAACCGTGTGCACCCCCGCCGAACGCGACTGGCTGGCCAGGCAGGACATGGCCGGACACTGGGCCAAGCTGATCTTTTCGGCCAAGGAATGCGCCTACAAGGCGCAATACCGGCTGAGCCGCGCCCTGATCGGGTTCGACGCCATCGCGGTCAGGCCCGATCCCGTCAGCCAGAGCTTTGCCGCCACCTTTCAGACCGATGTACCGCCCTTTTCCAGGGGGGAAACACTGCACGGGCGTTTTGCGCGCGGGGGCGGGCTGATTGTCACTGTTCTGGCCGTTGCCGCGTGAAATCCGAATGAGGTTACGCTAGAAAGCCCCCATGTTGCGCGCTGTTCTGCCCACCCTCCTGATCCTAGCGATTCTGATGGCCGGTCTCTGGTGGGGATGGCTGCGCCCGCGCCTGCCCGACAGCGCCGTGGTGGATGCTGCCTATGCCCGACCGCTGCCACCGCCCGCGGGTGCGATGACAGTGTTTCACCTCGGCCACAGCCTGGTGGGACAGGACATGCCGGCGATGCTGCAACAGCTGGCCCCAATCGGGCATGACTATGCCAGCCAGCTGGGATGGGGCACCACGCTCAAGGCGCATTGGGAGCCGGATGAGGGGATCAACGGCTTTGAGCAGATGAACGATCATCCCCGCTATCGCCCCGCCGATACCGCGCTGCGCTCGGGCGCCTATGACGCGGTGATCCTGACCGAGATGGTCGAGTTGACCGATGCGATCAGATATTTCGACAGCGACCGCTATTTCAGCAAATGGGCCGGACTGGCGCGCGAAGGCCGGCCGGACGCACGGGTTTTTCTCTATGAAACCTGGCACTGGCTGGACGATCCCGATGGCTGGCTCAGCCGCCTGGACCGCGACCTGGTTGAACTCTGGGAAAACGAGATCCTGCTGCGCGACCTGGCCCGCAACCCCGACAACCCCGCCCATGTGATCCCGGTGGGCCAGGTCCTGTCCCGCTTCGTGCGCGCGCTTGAGGCGCGCGGCGGCGTGCCGGGTATCGACGGGCCCGAGGCGCTGTTCGGCACAGATGAGCAGGGTCGGCTCGACACCATCCACATGGGCGATCTGGGTAACTATCTGATCGCGCTCACCCATTACGCGGTGCTCTATCAGAGCTCTCCCGTCGGCCTTCCCCACCAGTTGAACCGGGCCGATGGCAGCCCCGCCCTTGCCCCCTCGCCAGAGGCCGCGCGCCTGATGCAAGAGATCGTCTGGCAGACCGTCACCAGCTATCCAAAGACCGGAGTCCCGCAATGAGCTGGATCACCAGCCTGATCGGCATCCTCTTTATCGGCCATTCGCTGTTCGGCCCGACCAATCCGCAAATGCTGTCACAGGTGCTGGAGGGGCGCGATGTGCGGGTTGCGGCGCAGATCATCAATGGCGCGCCGCTGTCATATCAATGGGACAATGGCGCCAAGGCCGAGGGTGTGAACGCGCGCGACGTGCTGCCAGGCGGTGGTTTCAACGTGCTAATCCTGACCGAGGGGATCCCGCTGGCCAACCAGATGCAGTATAATGACAGCATCGGCTCGGCCCAGCGCTATTACGATCTGGCCCTGTCCGCCAATCCCGACACCCGGGTGTTCCTGCAAGAGACGTGGCACGACCTGCGCTCGGGCAGTGGCGCCGATATCCCCTATGACGAGGGCGACGACCTCCCCTGGCGCGAGCGGATCGAGGCGGACCTGCCCCGGTGGCAATCCATCGTCGATGGCGTCAATACCACCCGCCCCGAGGGCGCGCCACCGATGCAGCTGTTGCCCGCCGGACAGGCGATGCTGGCGCTGACCGATGCCATTGCGGCCGGGACAGTGCCGGGGGTCGACCGCATCGCGCAGCTCTTTTCCGACGATATCCATCCCAACGATCTGGGCTTCTATTTCCTGACCATGGTGCAATATGCCGTCGTGACCGGGGAAAGCCCGGTGGGTCTGCCCCGGCGGCTTGAGGATCGGTGGGGCAAGGCCTATGCCACCCCCGATCCGGCGCTGGCACAGCGGTTGCAAGAGGTCGCCTGGACCGTGGTGCAAGGGTTCGAGGCGCCCGCGCCGCCCGCGCCACAACCGGTGGCAATCCCGGACGAACCCACAAGCGAACCCGCCGCCGCCGAACAGGCGGGGGAGCCGGCCGAGCCACGACAGGGCTTTGTCCCGCCGCCCGCGCCCGAGGGGCCGGTGCCGGTGGCGATCGGACTGGCCGGGGTCAACGACTGGTCGGTGCAGCAACCCTTTCTCGACGTGTTCAAGACCGCCCGCCCCTGGATCGGCCATCTGCCCCGGCAATGGGGCGGTGTGGATCATGCCCAGTTGCAAGAGGCTGGTTATCTCGACCCGAATGGCTGGGTGATGGCGATCCCGCCCGAGCTGGGCTCGGTCGGGACGCTGATCCTGACCGACCTGCCCGAAGAGGCGGTCTCGACCGCGGGGCGTTATGTGCTGCGCTTTGCCGGACAGGGCGTGGTCGAGGTGTCGGGCCGCGCCGAAAATGTGCGCTATGGCAAGAACAGCGTCAGTTTCGATTTCACCCCCGGCCCCGGATCGGTGGATATCCGCATCCAGCGCACCCATCGCGGCGGCGATTATGTGCGCGACATCTCGGTGGTGAAAGAGGAGCATCTGGACGCCCACCAGGCGGGCGGCCTGTTCAACCCGCTGTGGCTGGACCGGCTGATGGGCTTTCGCGCGCTGCGCTTCATGGACTGGATGCAAACCAACGACTCGCAACAATCGGCCTGGGCGGATCGTCCCCGGTCCGAAGAGTTCACCTGGGCGATGAAAGGCGTACCGCTCGAGGTGATGATCGAGCTTTTGAACCGCACCGGCGCAGATGGCTGGTTCAACATGCCCCATCTGGCCGATGACGACTATATCCGCCGCTTTGCCGAGAGGGTGCGCGACGATCTGTGGATCGAACAGCGCGCCTATGTCGAATTGTCGAACGAGGTCTGGAACTGGCAATTCACCCAGGCGCAATGGGCCGAGGATCAGGCCCGCGCCCGCTGGAACAAGAAGGACCACTGGGTCAGCTATTACGCCGCCCGCGCGGTCGAGATGGCCGATATCTGGTCAGATGTGTTCGCGGATCAGGCCGAGGCGCGGCTGATCCGGGTGATCTCGACCCAGACCGGCTGGCTCGGGCTTGAGGAGATGATCCTGGACGCGCCCATCTGGACCGCCGAGGAGCCGGGCCGCGCCACCCCCGCCAGCCATTTCGACGCCTATGCGGTGACCGGCTATTTCGGCGGCACGCTGGGATGGGAGGACCGGCTGCCGCTGGTCCGGCAATGGCTGGCCGACAGCCGCGCCGCGGCCGAGGCTCAGGCCGACGCGCAGGGGCTGAGCGGTGCTGCGCGTGACGACTATGTCGCAAAGCACCGCTATGACCTGGCCAGTGCGCTGGCCTGGGCCGAGCTGCGCGACGGTGCCGCCAGCGGCAAGGTCGAGGACACGCTGCTGGGGAACCTGAGCGAACGCCTGCCCTATCAGGCCGCTGTCGCGCGCCGCTATGGGCTGGAGCTGATCATGTATGAGGGCGGCAGCCATGTGGTGGGCAGCGGACCGCTGGTGGACGATGCGGAACTGGCGGCCTTCCTCACACATTTCAACTACACACCCGAGATGGGCGAGCTTTACACCGACCTGATCCGGGGCTGGCACGCGCTGGGTGGCGGGTTGTTCACCGCCTATGCCGATGTCTACCGGCCCAACAAATGGGGCAGCTGGGGTCACCTGCGCCATCTCGACGACGACAACCCGCGCTGGGACGCGCTGGTGGAGTTTCTGAAGTGAGCCGCTGGCTGAGCGTCATCCTCCCCGCCCATGACGAGGCAGCGTGGATCGGCGATTGCGCCCGCGCGCTCCTGGCCTCGGACCCGCTGCCCGCAGGCTGGCGGTGCGAAGTGCTGGTGGTGGCCAATGGCTGCACCGATGACACCGCCGCACGCGCGCGCGGCTTTGCGGACCAGGCGGCGGCGCGCGGCTGGCACTGGCAGGTACTGGAACTGGCCGAGGGTGGCAAACTGGGCGCGCTCACGGCCGGGGATGCGGCAGCGCGGGGAGAGCTGAGGGCCTATCTGGATGCGGATTTGCGTCTGGACCCGGCATTGCTGACGCAACTGGTCACCGCGCTCGATACCGAGGCGCCGCGCTATGCAAGTGGCACCCCCCGCGTCGCCCCGGCAAAGAGCCTGATCACCCGTCTTTATGCGCGGTTCTGGCAACGCCTGCCCTTTGTCGCAACCGGCGTTCCCGGCTTCGGCCTGTTTGCTGTCAATGCCGCCGGGCGCGCGCGCTGGGGGAATTGGCCCGATATCATCTCTGACGATACCTTTGTACGGCTGAGTTTCACACCGCAAGAACGCCTGCGTGTGAATGCTGGCTATGACTGGCCCATGGTCGAGGGTTTTGCCAATCTCGTGCGAGTACGGCGGCGGCAGGATGCAGGCGTGGCCGAGGTTGCGCGGCTCTATCCTCATCTGCCGCAGAACGATGGTACACCCGGTCTGGGCATGGGCGGCCTGATCCGGCACCTGCTGCGCGACCCGCTGGGTTTCGCCGTCTATGCAACCGTGGCGCTCACGGTGCGGACGCCGCTTTACCGGCCCCGGTCCCGCTGGGACCGGGGCCGGTAAAGCGGCGAGGCGCCAGAAAATTCGACGAATTTTCTGGCGCTACCCCTCGGAACCCGCGACCAGATCAGCCAGTTTGCGAGCCTGGTCGTCGATTGCGTGCCGCTTCAATACACGCATGCGCCCTGCCTCGCCCATCCCTCGCAACCGCGCCACCGGTGTTTCGGCCAGCACGGCCAACGCCTCGGCCAGCGCGGCATCGTCACCGGCGGGCACCAGCCAGCCGGTCTCGCCCGCCAGCACCAATTCCGGCGTGCCCGCCACATAGGTTGCCACCACCGGCCGTGCCGCCGCCATCGCCTCCATCACCACCATGGGCAGTCCCTCGGCAAAACTGGGCATCACCAGCGCATGTGCCCGCTCAAGCGCGGCGCGCACGCCGTCCTGATCCAGCCAGCCGGTCAGCGTGATATTGCGCTCAAGCCCGGCCCCGGCGATCGCCTCTTCCAGCGCCGGGCGCATCTCGCCATCGCCAACCAGGTCCAGATGTACCTGCGGATGGCGTCGCACCAGACGCGCCATGGCCCGTACCAACACCATCTGCCCCTTTTGCTCGACAAACCGACCTATCGAGACCAGGCGCAGTGGCCCCTCGGGCACCGGCTGCGGATCGGCAAAGGCCTCGGGCTCGATACCGCAATGGACCACATGCAACCGGTCCCAGGTGTCGAACCCCGCCCAACGGCAGAGCTGACTGCGTCCGAACTGGCTGACCCCTACGGCAAACCGCGCAGCGTCAAGCTTTGCCCCCAGGCTGAGCGCGACCGGCGCATCAAATTCCTCGGGCCCATGCACGGTAAAGGAATATCCCGGCCCGCCTAGCGCATGCGCCAGCATCGCGACAGTGGCGGAATTGGTGCCGAAATGGGCATGGATATGGCCCGCGCCCGCTGCCTGACAGCAGGCCACTACTTCGGCCGCCTCGGCCAGATAAATCAGGTGACGCGCCATCCCGCTGGATGAGGCGCGCCCGCAGCGCAGTGCCAGCCGCAAGGCCGCAAGGCTTCGCCCCGGTGCGTTCAGAAACCGGCGCAACAAGACACCGCCCAGCCCCAACGCCCCCCTGTCGAGCACATAGGTCGTCTTCGCCGCCTCTGCCCGGTCTCTCGCATCAACCAGCGGTGTGTCAGCCCGGCGCATCGCCAGCCGCACCACCTGATGCCCCTGTCGCTCCAGAGCCTGAATCTCGCGCCGGATGAAACTGTGAGAAGGCTGAGGATAGGTGTTCAGAACATAGGCGATGATCACGAGAGCGGTTATCCGGTTGAGAAACGTTCCCTCACTCCTAACCCGCGGAACCCATCGCTGCCTAGCGGTGGGCCACCGCCCGGCACCCGTCAAGCCAGCGCCTGTGGATCCCGGGCCACAAGCGCGGCGCGGCAAGGCGCGCTCTGATTGACCCGCTCGCCCCCCGTCCCTAGCGTGGGAGAAAACCGGCCCAAACAGGCCACCAGCAGAGATCCCGCATGTCCCGCCTTCTTTCCGCCTTCCACGGTTCCGGCCTGATGGCCCGCGTCCTGCGCAGCGCCTCGTGGCTGATGGTTGGCTATGGCGGCAGCCAGGCCCTCAGGTTGGCTGCGAACCTGTTGATGACCCGGCTTCTATACCCCGAGGCCTTTGGCCTGATGACGCTGGTCACGGTGGTGGTGGTCGGGCTCAACCTGTTTTCCGATGTGGGCATTGGCCCGGCCATCGCACAGAACCCGCGCGGCGACGACCCCGATTTCCTGAATACCGCCTGGACCATCCAAGTGGCGCGCGGCATCGGGCTGTTCGCGGTGGCCTGCCTGCTGGCGCTGCCGGTGTCGCGGATATATGACGAGCCCGATCTGACCACCTATCTACCGGTGGCGGCGGTGGCGCTGCTGATCTCGGGCTTTTTCCCGACCCGGATCGAAACCGCGCACCGGCACCTGATCGTCGGCCGGTTGACGGTGCTGGACCTGACCAGCCAGCTGATCGGCATCGGCGCAATGGCGGCGCTGGCGATCGCCACGCGCTCGGTCATGGCGCTGGCACTGGGGGGTGTGATCACGGCACTGGCCAAGCTGGTCCTGACCCACTTCCTGTTGCCGGGCGCCGCCAACCGCTTCCGCTGGGAACCGGCGGCCCGGTCCGAGCTGATGCGGTTCGGCAAATGGATCTTCCTGTCCACCGCCCTGACCTTTGTGATCAGCCAGGGCGACCGGGCGATCCTGGGCAGCTACCTGCCGATGGAGATGCTGGGCATCTACAATATCGGCTATTTTCTGGGCAGTTTCCCGATCATGCTGGGGATGGCCGTAGTCGGTCGCATCATGCTGCCGGTCTATCGCGATCATCCCCCCGATGCCGATCCGGCCAACTGGCGCCGGCTGGCACGGTTGCGGGCAGGTGTGACGCTGGGGGTCGGGGTGCCGCTGGTGGCGGTGGCGCTGGCCGGGCCGCAACTGGTCGACCTTCTTTATGACCCGCGCTACCAGCTGGCGGGGCCGATGGTGACGCTGATTTCGCTTGCCTTCATACCGCAACTGATCGTCGTGACTTATGACATCGTCGCGTTGGCGCGGGGCGACAGCCTGTCCTATTTCACGCTGATGCTGGTGCGGGCGCTGATGCAGGTGGGCGCAATCCTGCTGGGGATCTGGGCCTTTGGTCTATTGGGGGCGATCCTGTCTCTGGCGGCGGCCACGCTGGCCACCTATCCCGCCGTGTTGTGGCTGACCGGTAAATACGGCGCGCGCGACCTGCGCCACGACATCATCGCGATCGTGCTGGGCGGGGTCGCAGCGGCCACCGTGATCCGGTTTCACTGGACCGAGATTGCGCCGCTGGCGGCGCTCTGAGGCGATGCCTATTCTGCCGGGGTCTGACGGCGACGGAACAGGGACGTTACCCGAGACCAGAGCGAGGGTGCCCGCCTTTCGGTATCGAGATATGGCACCGTCACCACCGGACGAAAGCCCAGTTCACGCTCCAGCTGTGCAGCGCTGCGCAGGACCGGGTGGCGCATCTCCATCAGCACTGCCAGCGCAAAGGCGACGACGAAACTGGCGGCCGCGCCAAGAATGGCTTTTTTCTTGCGGCTTTCGGTGACGGGATAATCGGGGATCGCGGCCTCTTCGATAACGGTCAGGCGTTCAGCCTGACGTTCGGCCTCGATGAGAAAGCCCATCTCGGCCTCACTGCGGCGGGTCGAGACCTGATTCAATTGGTCCTGCAACTGCTCCAGCCGGCGATCATAGGTGCCCAGCATGCGCTCGACCTCGGGGCTGGTCTCGATCTGGGATTCCAGGTCGCGCTTGCGGCTGTCCAGCAACGCCCGCTGCGCGTCCAGCGTGGCCAGCTGCTCGCGATAGTCCTTCTTCAGCCGCTCTGCGGTGGCGGGACGTTCGCTCTGATCGGCCAGTTGCATCGCGCGCTCGATCTCGATCCGCTCGCGCGCGATGTCGAGCAAGCCACCGTTGATGGTGGCGATTTCATCGCGCCGGGCATCCAGAACGCCGGGCAGCGCCAACTGGTTGTGGCTGCGGAAATCCTCGACCTCGCCTTCAAGCGCCTCGATGTCGGCCTCCAATGCCGCCGCCTGTGCATCGAAAAAGGCCAGCGTGGCACGGGCATTCTCGATCCGCGTGCGCTTGCTGAGTTCGACGGTGCGTTGGCCGAATTCAGACGCCACCTGTTGCGCGAGTAAGGCCGTTGGCATCCGGGCGGTGATGGTCAGAACCGAGATGGTGCCGTCGTCGGAAAACCCCTCGCGTGCGGCGGCGACGCCCTCGATCCGGACGGCGGTGCGCAGCATATCCACCTTGGCCTGCGGCTTGAGCGCGGGAATATCGGCGTAGATGCCGTATTTGTCGATGATTTCCAGCATGGTGCCACGGGTCGTCAGGACCTGCTGGATCAGTTGCAGACGCCGCGCCGAGGACCCCTCGACCGTGCTGCGCGCCAGTTCGTCGGAGACCACCGGGCGCGCGATCTGGATGACTTCATAAGCCTCGTATTCGTGCTTTTGCATCATGGCGAGAACCAATGACAGCCCTGACCCGATCACGATGACAGCCAGCATGAGCCGCGCGCGCCTGCGGATCATGTCGAGGATGTCTTCCAAAGAATAGATCGGCCCCATGACTGTCACTCAACTCGCTGCTACGAAACCATGCCTGTATGCCGGGGCAACAGACCATGGCATACCGACGAAAATAAGGCAGTTCCGGGCAAAAACGAAGGTCAGACCGCGTAGTTTTCCGCGCCCGAGCCGCGCGCTCGGTTCAGGAGGACACCCAAAAGCGGTGTTGTCTCGCCGATCACCTGCTGGCAGCGGCGGATCTGGTCGGCGGTGGTCTGGGTACCGTCGGCAACCAGCAACACCCCGTCGAGCCGGGGCAGGAAAGCCGCCAGATCATCATGGGCCAGGATCGCGGGCAGATCGCAGATCACCACATCCGGGTTCAGATCGGTCTGGATCAGATCCAGCACTTCGCCACAGGCCGGCGCTTGCAGCAACTCCGAGGCATCGCCCGAAATGCCGGCGCCCAGCCCCACGGCCAGCGTGCCGCTGCACCGGGTCAGGTGGTCGAGATAAGAGACATCGCCGCGCAGCAGGGCGCGCATGTCCCCCCTCGCAGTCAAACCCAGCGCCCCCGCCAACCCCGGCTCGCGCATGTTCATGTCCAGCAGCACGGTCCGGCTTTCCGGTACCCGCGCGATACTGAGCGCGAGATTCACGGCCGTAAAGCTGGCACCGCAGCCACGCGTGGGGGCCACCACACCGATCCGGTGCCAACCGCGCGCCTTGAGCGTCTGCAACAGGCGGGTGCGCAAGACGTCGAACGCCTTGGCCGCGGGATCCGAGCGATGAAGATTGACCAGCGGCATCTGCCCGGCCTGTCGACGCCCCAATCCCAGAGGCGTCGCGTGCAGACGATCCCACAGTTCGGGCAAAGTGGCGGGCAGCATCCCGGTCGGCGCAGGTTCGGCGATGGGCAGCGCCTTTGGGGGCAGCACCTTTTCGACCCGTGGCGCTGCCGCGTCGGCCCGCAAGGCGGCCTTGCGGCGGAACGGACGTTCTGCCGCGCTACGCTTGCCGATGCCGGTGGTCTGGTCGTTCATCAATGCAACCGTTTCAGTTTCCGGAGCCAAGTCCCTGTCATGATACGCCATAAATAGGCTCCCAAACTATGAATTTACACCTAAACTCAGTACCCGGTACGGCGCACCACAACCGACGTGGTCCGCAGCAGCAGGGAAAGATCGCCCGTCAAGGACAGGCTCGCCGCATATTCGGCATCGGACTTGGCCCGGTAGTCGAAGCGGGAATTATTGCGCTCAGACACCTGCCACAGGCCGGTGATTCCGGGCCGCAGCGCGAAATAGCTGTCAGCTGCGCCATAAAGCGGCAGTTGATCGGGCATCATCGGGCGCGGTCCGACCAGGCTCATGTCACCCTTGAACACGTTCCAGAGCTGCGGCAACTCGTCGAGAGAGGTGCACCGAAGGAAGTTTCCGACCCGAGTAATCCTCGGGTCATTCTTCAGCTTTTGCGTGGCGTCCCATTCGGCGCGCATCGCCGGGTTTTCTGCCAGCATCCGTTCCAGCCGGGCATCGGCATCCATCACCATGGTGCGCAGCTTGAGAATCTGGAATCGTTTGCCGCCGCGGCCCAGCCGGGGTTGCCGGTAGAAAGCGCTGCCCCCTTCCAGCCGTAGCGCCAGCGCACACAGGCCGATGATGACAAGCGCAACCGGAAGCGAAAGGAGAATGAAGGCTACATCCAGGCACCGCTTGCCCACCGTCGCATAGACGCCCTTGACCGGAGAAAAGGCTCCCCCCCGCTTCTCCAGAGGTGCGTTCGTGTTAGCGGGCAGCAGCACCGCTTCAAGCGCGCTCCTGGTCCGAATGGCCTGGCCAGATACCACCGGCACCGGAACCGCCAGCGAGGCTGTGTGGATATAGTCCTTCATGTTCCCCCCCTACGTGGGATACCTGGAGCGAAGTCCGGCGCTGAACCCCTGCGCCGCGACCTCGCAGACAACTCTTCACTTACAGGCGGGACCAGGCAGCTGGCCCCGGTTCTTTCGGCGGCGTCCCTACCCCGGATTCCCGTGCCCTACGCACGGCCAAACGGGATATAACCTTGGCAAAGTTCCGCCATACTTCTGCCATGTTCGAACCTAGCATCTGTCTGGATAATTTTAAGAAATTCTGCGTCAACAGATTGTTTCCGCCAGCAACCGCCTAGAATTTCGACTATTTCCAGTTTTGGCGCGAACCAATGGATCGCACGGATACGGATTGTCTCTAGTTTGGCAACCATCCACATCGGGAATCGGGACCAGCCCTTACAGAAACCGATCTTAGCAAATCCGTTCGGGAATGTGTCGAAAACATGGCGGCACTTTCATGCACCATCTTTGTTTCCAGGTATTTGCCGGTACGTCACGACCACGCCCGAGAAACTGACCCCCACGCTTCAGGGCAGATCAGCAAGGGCCGACCGCAGGTCGGTGCCAGCCCGTTCCAGCTGCAACAACTGTTTGCATCCGGCGGCGGCACTGTCGACCTCGCCCGCGCCCACAAAAGAGAGAAGCCGCGCCAGCGCCTGTGGCCGGCAAATCGGGTCAAGCACCCCCACCGGCCCTGGCAAGCTGCGGGGCACGATCGAGAAAGACGAGACCGTCTCGGGCTGCGCGCCAAAGCTGAACTTGTAGGCCTCGTTACCATGGCCGAAATCATAGACCTCATAGCCCCGGTCGATGGCCCAGCCGATTGCCTGCGAATGCAGCAACGGACCGATGAAATTGCCGGTTACCGTCTCGTCCCTGCCGGCAAGGATGAAATGCACCCGTTTCATACGAGGGTCGAGGATGTGACCCAGCGCGCCGATCACCCGCCCCTCGCATCGCAGGACCGGCAGGTAAAGCAGGCCCAGCTGGCTGGCCGTCGTAAGGATGCGAAGATAGTTCACCGCCAACAGCCGCGCTGTCCGGGCGCCCTTGACCGGTGCCCATTTGCGCATCCACAGCCGCAGCATCGCGCCGATATCCGATTTCAGTGCCGAACCCGGATCGTGGCTCAAGGTGCAGTCGCCGCTGACCAGATAGCGCCGAGAATAGCGGCGGATTTTCTGGCGGGTGTTCTTGCCGGGCCCCTTGGTCAACCAGGTCTCGTAATCAGCAGGAAGCGTCACGCGGGGACAGATTAGGGTGTCGGTCTGCCCGTTGTTGATAAGATGCTGCCTTGCGCTCACCGAATAGGCCGTGCCTGCAAAAGCGGACATGAACTTGGCCGAACGCGACCGCGAACCATCATATCGCAAGGACATCCGCGCCCAGGGTTGCCGCCGCAAGGCCTTGGCCAGCGCGTCGATCGCGATATCCTCGTATCCCGGTTCGCAGAGAAAACCGGTATACGCGCTCCGAACCAGTCGGCCACCCGCCTCGATCTCGGTCTGGAACTCCTGCCGACTGCGGCTCCAGTGCAGGCGGTAACTCAGCGGCAGTACACAGACCAGGCGCGGGCCATGCCAGACGGCCAGAACGCGCCAGCGTTCCGGGTTGTCGGCAAAGACCTGCGCCAGCCAGTCCCAGGACAAAAAGACGGTGCCTTCGGGGTCACGTGCCTCCAGCGCCCGCCACCGGTCGCGCAGGGCGAGGAATGCCTCGTCCCGTTCGACCGGCTCGACCCGGAGCCTGCCGCTGGCCGAAACACTGGCCGCGAAATCCGGTGCACCATCCATCGTCATGCGCTTTTGAGCGAGCGTCCTTCCCTGAGGATCGCCCGGAAACTGTCGACGGCTGCGTCGAAATTACGTGCAAGCGGCGCGGTCACCGGCGATTGCGCGGCGAAATAGGCGCCGACCCTGCATATCTGCATGGCGAACTCGGGATGCACCCCGGCATCGTCATATCTGCGGACTCGCTCCTTGGACAACCAGCCGCGTTTCCTCGCCTCTTTCACGATCAGCTTGAACCGCTGCGCGCAATGAAAGGTCAGGTAGACCGAGAGATAGTCCAGATAGGCGTCGATCCGGTGACCGCAGCCAGGATCGAAGGCATCGATCATCACATCGACCATCTGATCGGGCGCGATGGGCCAGGCCTCGTCACCAAGGAGCCAGGCGAAATCCTCGGCACCGTGGCGCAGGCCGCAATACTCGAAATCGAACCACCTCAGCTGCCCGGCCCCGTTCAGCGCCGCATTGCCCGCGCGGCAATCCCATTTCACGAATTGCCGACCCGGACAGGCCAGGCGCCCGGCGGCGGCGGCCCGGTCGAACCGCGCATCGATCCCCATCGAATAGGGCTGCAATGCATCCACCGCAGTGACAAGGCTGGTGGCCCATCCGTCATGCGCGCCCAGATGCGGCAACGTCTCGTGCAAGTCGGTGCTCCGCGCCGCGCACTGGATGCGAAAGATCGCCGCGACCGCCTCTGCGGCAAGGTCCAGCCGGTCCTTGCCCTCGTGACGCACGATTTCCTGGTTCAGGCGACGACGCCCCACATCCGACTGGAACATGACCTCGCCCACCACGCCAAGGCATTCGGGCAGGTCATCGCACTGCCCGTGCAGCCGCTCCAGAACGAAGGCCTCCAGATGGGTACGGCGGGCATCCGGGCGCAACGTCGCGATGACAGTCATGTCGTCGAAATGCAGCCGAAAGCTGGAGCGCCCCTCGCCGCCGGGCGCGGTCACCTTGTTGACCGGGCGACCGAACCGCGCCTGGGCCGTTTCGACGATCCGGTTCAGCCGGTCGAAAGTGCCAGTGTCTGCCATGCCCTCGTTCCCTTTTACCCGTTCCCTCGATACATCCACACGCCTTTCAGCCGGGCCAATGCCCCCTTTCGATAACATGATGCCCGATTCGCCCGCAGCATTCGCGGCGATCGGCCCGCCATTGCCGTCTCCTCGCGCTCCAATCCCGCGACCGTGCAAGGATTGTTCCCGGACCGGTTTCAGGCCCGACAAACCTGCCTTGAATTTGCCACGAATTTGCCTGTGCCTGTCACGTGTCAGCGGCCCGCCCCGAATGCGATGCATTCGACAGAGACTTGCGGCATAAGCCGGCCAAGGCCTGCGGTCAGCGCCGCAGACCCAACGCCGCCCCCACCGCCGGATGCAAGGGAAGCGCCCGATGATCCGCCTGCATCCGCGCCAGCCTCGCGCGCGCCCAATCGGGAAACGTCGCACCGCGCCCTGTCTCCTGGCTGACATTCATGATCAACGCCTCTTGCGTGGCGCATAGCACACCGTCCCGGTCCGCATACATCTCGCCGAAATAGATCAGCCGTTTGGCATCATGGTCGAGCAGGCGGAACCGCAGGTGAAACGCTTCGCCCTCAAGCAATTCGCGTCGGAACTGGACATGCGATTGCAGGATATAGGGGCCGGCCCCGGCGGTTTCGACATAGGTCTTGCCAAGCCCCAGTTGTTCTTCGAGCATCACGTCCAGCGCCTGATCGAAGGCGACGCCGTAATAGCCCACATTCATGTGCCCGTTATAGTCGATCCATTCAGGACGCACCGTGAAACCACGCATTTCGACCGGGGCGGGATAGGGGCCGTCATGGCCGCTCTGCGGGGTCTTTTCCACCATCGCGCTCAATCCTCGAATATCGCCACCGCGCGGGTGAACCCCGCGCTTGCGCCTTTGATCTTGAACGGAAAACAGGAAATGGTGAAGCCCGTGGGCGGCAACTGGTCCAGGTTCGCCAGCTTTTCCATGTGGCAATAGCCGATCTCCATCGAGGCGCGGTGCCCCTCCCAGATGATCGCCGCATCGCCACTTTCGGCATAGACGCGCGCGGTCAGCGGAAAGGGCGCATCCCAGGACCAGGCATCTGTGCCGGTCACCCGCACGCCGCGTTCGGTCAGATAGAGCGTTGCCGCGCGCCCCATGCCGCAACCCTTGATCAGATAATCCGGCTGACCATAGCGCGCCCCGGCCGAGGTATTGACCACCACGATATCGAGCGGTTGAAGCACATGCCCGATGCGTTCCAGCTCGGCCTCGACATCTTCGGCGCTGACAACGTAACCATCCGGGAAATGGCGAAAATCCAGTTTCACGCCCGGATTGAAGCACCACTCCAGCGGCACCTCGTCGATGGTGATCGCCCGCTCGCCGTTGTTCATCGTCGAATGGTGGTGATAAGGCGCGTCCAGATGGGTGCCGTTATGGGTCGCAACGCTGAGCCGCTCCACCGCCCAGCCCTCGCCACCCGGCAGATCCTCGCGCTTGAGTCCGGGGAAAAAGGACATCACCTGTTCGGCGGTCTGCTCATGCGTCAGATACTCGATCTCGGGCAGCATGATCGGCGGGTCGGAGACGATCCCGGTTTCGAGCGGGACGGAAAGATCAACAAAACGGCGGGCCATGGGCATTCCTTTGCGCAACTTGCGCAGAGGTTAAAAGCGCCCGCCCAGCCCGGCAAGACGCAAAGGGGGCGCTGCCCCCTCGGCCCTGCGGGCCTCACCCCCGGAGGTATTTTTGACCAGAAAGAAGCATATGCGCGGTGCTGCTTCGTTCTGGTTCAAAATACTCCGGAGCGCGAGGCGGAGCCTCGCAAAGGCTTTATTCCGCCGCCAGCGCTTCGGCTTTCTCGACCCTTACGGCTGCGTATTTGAACTCTGGGATTTTTCCGTAGGGGTCGAGGGCAGCGTTTGTGAGGATGTTTGCGGCGGCT
>NZ_JBXWQU010000039.1:0-16053 GCF_059612545.1 Ruegeria sp. SAZD011
ATGGTATTCCCATACCGCCCACCTTCCCGCGTCTACATCAACGCAACATCAACACCAAAACAGAAAAACCGCTCCGGCTCGCGTATGTCTCCAATCGCAGGCAGCGGTCGGCAATTTGAGACCAACACTCCATACGGGGTAAGCCTCTAATTGCGCCAGACCGGGCGTTCGGGTCCGCTGGAACCTATCTGCAGTTCGGAGTCCAAGCCTGACGCTGCAAAGATGAGCCTCAACGCGCGGATAGGAAGCCCCTGCTGGAAAAGCGCCGTCGGTACTCGGCTGGACTAAGCCCCGTCATCTTCTTGAATAACCGGCGGAATGCACGCGGGTCCGAATATCCAACGGCTTCCGAAATCGCGTCAACATTCTTAGCGTCCGTCTCAAGAAACTGCTTGGCCTCTTCGATCCGGAGCGACTGCACATAGTCTCTTGGACTATATCCGGTCGCGGCGCGGAAGCGTCGGTCGAATGTGCGCCGCGGAAGGCCACTGCGGGAGATCATGTGCCCCACTGCGTCGTCTTCGCTGTAGGCGTTGGCAAGCCAAGCCTGGCATTCCTGAATGACGGCGTCCTCACTCTGCAAGCGTCTCATGGGGGCTGCATAATGCCGCTGGCCGTCGGGCTTTGGATCCACGCAATAGAAACGAGCAGATTTCGCAGCGTGTTCAGGTCCGATGTGTCGCGCGATCAGGTATAGCGCGAGATCCTGCCAGGACGCCATACCGCCCGACATGACGATCGAGGCACCTTCGCCTGCGAAGGTCAACGTACGGTCCGGACAAAATGCCACCTGTGGGTATCGCTTCTCAAAGACTTCTGCCATCGACCAATGCGCCGTTGCCTCTTCACCGTCGAGCAACCCGGCGTCCGCCAAAAGCGCCGAGCCAGAGCAAGCTGTTGCAAGACGGGCACCGGCCGCGTGGCGTTCGACGACCCAGTCTATTTCCGAACCCAAAACTTCCTTCGGAGGGGTCAGCATGCCGATCCTGAAGTTGGGTAGACAGATGATCTCGGCGTCGTTCGCCTCCTCTAGAGTCGCATCGGGCATCACCGGTACGCCGCTGATACAGCGGAATGGCTCTTTCGTGCGCGCAACAATCCTCACGCGTGTCATGGGCGGGGTGGGCGTGCCTTCGGTCAGATACGACCACGCTGAACCTACCGAAGTCAGCAGGTCGTAGAGGCCGTAGAGAATGGCGCCCCTGCAACTCTCGGCAGCCAGAACGTCGATCCGCAAAGGATCAGCGGTGAAATCCCTGGTCATCAATTCACGGGACCTCCTCTGTTGGACCGGTGGCCGAATTGGCCCTCTTTTGGCCAGTTTGACCCTGACGGGATCGATCTTCCTGTACCAGTTTGGGGTAGCCCAAGAAATTATGCGAGGAAAATCATGACCTATGAAGTATTCAAATTCGCTGAAAAAGCAGGCTGGGACGCGCGCGCAGCTGCTTACAACGACTTCACGGGGCAGGTGACAACGGCTGCAATTCCCACGCTTCTGGCGATGGCCGAAACGGCCCCTGGAAAGCGCATTCTCGACCTTTGCTGCGGCACCGGGCGGGCTGCCGGCGCAGCAAGTGCGCTTGGCGCCCAATCTGACGGGATCGATGTCTCCGCAGCGATGGTCGAGGCAGCTCGGAGCGCTTTCCCATCCGTGAGCTTTGAAACGGGCGATGCTGAAGCGATCCCGAAACGCGACGGCACGTACGATGCCGTGATTTGCTCCTTCGGGGTCATGCATGTGGGCAGCCCCAAGGCCATGTTCAACGAGATTGCACGCGTTCTGAAACCTGGAGGTCGAGTTGCACTCAGCCATTGGATCGGTCCTCCGGAGTCGCCACTTTTCCGGATCGTCTTTGGCACGATGCAGCGGCTTGCAGACATGTCGGTCGTACCACCGTCCCCGCCTCCTTTCGCGCTTTCTTCCGAAGACTCCATGCGAGAGGCCCTCGAGCCGGCGGGCTTCCGCGAGGTGTCGAGTATCCGGCTACCGCTCGTATTCAAGGCACCCAAGGGACAATTCGCCAAACACTTCAGGGTTTTCGCCGCAAGGGCAGCAGTCATTCTGGACAAGCAGCCTGAAGATATCCTGAAGGAAATCTACGCAACATGGGAAACTCAGTTGCAGGACTTCCTAGTCGACGGGGAATACCATGTTCCTATGCCAGCCATAGCTGTTTCTGCCGTTCGTGCAGTTTAGGTCGAAGCACGGTCTTCGACCGGCGTTTGTGGCTTTTCGTGACGCAGATTACAGAGATCTTCCACCACTCAGGTTAACGTGGTGTCATACAGCGGAGGTTCCCATGATCATTTCATCGACAAAACCCGCCAACATCTTTGACACATTGGTGCGTGCATTTCAGCAGTGTGCCAAGATGCAACGCCGTGTCGACCGGTTCCACTGACCCCCTTACCGCCCCGTGGACTTTGTCCACCAACTAGCCCCGGAGGTCTTCCCAAAGGCTCATCCTGCCTTCTCTCCTTGGATGTGGCGACCTTGGCAATACAACAGGAGTGTGTGCCGCTCAGGATGTGTCGCAAGAAGAGACAACTGTCTGCCTTATACGTCGGGATGGCGCACACATACGCGCATTTATCACTTCGTGGAACGACGTCGGACCGGACGCTTACGAACTGCCACCCGCCATATCCTTGGAAATCTGTTCGACGAGCAGACGCATCTTGCAATTTTCGGCGATGTCGAGGGCTTCACTCAGGCAGGCTTGGGCTGTCTTGTGTTGCCCGGTTTGATTCAGTACCGCGCCAAGCGTATGGAGTGCGTATGCCAACACGCCTTGGTTTCCATTCTGGCGAGCTCGGGCGACAGCGACACGAGCCTGGTCTTCGCCTTTTCGAGTGTCGCCCAATGCAGCCCAACAAGCGGCAAGGTGAACGGCCTGCGTTCCTCGGCTACTGCCTCCACTGGATTCCATCGCCACCGACCGCTGTAAAAGCGGTAACGCCTCCTCCGCGCGGTTCATCCGGATCAATGCGAGACCAAGCGGGGAGGCAACGGAATGGAACCAAGCGTGGTTCTCATCCTCCTTCGTCAGCGACAGGACCGATTGCAGCGTCTCGGCAGCCAGCTCGGTGTGGCCGAACCGCAGCCAGAACAACCCGGTGGCAATACCCGAAAGGATCCGGAAAAACGGCGGGCGATCATGCGCCAGATCGTTCTGGCAATCGAGCACCTCGAATTTCACTTCTTCGAACCGCCCCAACTCGGCCGCACACCAGATCAGCCACATGCGCGCCAGCGCATAAGTGACAGGAGACAGTTCGTGTGGCGACCCGGCCTGGGTCCGGAACGCCTCCATCACAGTACGGGCGGAGAAGAAAGCTTCTTCAAACCGTCCGAGAGCTGCAAGTATCTGGGCCTGCAGGAATTGCAACTCGGCAACTTCGCGGTGCTCACCCAGATATCTGTTGTCAGTGATCAGGATGTCGATACGGGTTAGGGCATCGGCAAGCTGCCCCTGCGCGACGGCATTGCCGATGAGGTGCCGCCGCACCAGGTGAGACCGTTTGGTATCGCCAATCCGATCGCAGATCGCTTGGGCTTCGTTCAGACGGGTCTCAATATCCTGAAATCGCGACCTCGCGAAAAGCCCTTCACGCAGAGTGAGGCGGATGTCGATCGCGAGGCGGTCTATTTCGTCGGTCCGGCCTAGCACGCGCGTCTCGGCTTGCAGAGCTTTGCAGAGCATGTCGATGCTCTCGGTATATGCAAGTCGGGCACCTGCCCGACGGCCCGCTTCGAAATAGGCTTGGGCTGCCTGCTCGAAGAAACCGGCGCGCAGGGCTTGCCGACCCATCATCGAGTGCCGTCCCCGCCCGTGATATCCTGCTTCCAGAAACGCATAGATCTTTTGATGCAGACGGCGCCGCTCGGGGCGCAGGAGGGATCGATAGGCTGCCTCACCCACGACCGGATTGACAAAGGTGTAGAGTATTCTGGGCAGAAACCCGGTCTCGCGCACCATGCCGCTGTCGATAACCGTTGCGAGCAGGCTCTTCATTTCGTCTTCCGACTTGTCGGTCAGGGCGCAGAGAGTTTCCAGAGATGCCGGCTGTTCGAATGCCGCGCCAACCTGAAGCAGGTGCCTCGCGCCCTCAGGCAGGCGATCAATCCTTTCTTCGAAGAGATCGGCGACACTGTCGGGGACGATTATCTCGTCCGCGGCGTCCCGGCCATCAACGGGCTCTCCGCGCTCGGCCAAGTGTCGGGCGAACTCGGTCAGGAACCGTGGGTTGCCTTCCGCCCGGTCGAGAACGCGCTCGACGACCGATTTCGATACGCCCGTGTCAGCCAGCTGATCCAGCAGAAGCTGTGCCGAGGTCGCTCGGTCGAGCGGCCTCAACTGCAAGACCTGACGCACGATCGGCCGGAAATCTGCCATGTCTTCGCGCGCGAACAGGATCAGCAGCAGGGGTTCGGTGTCCACCATACTTGCCACGGCTTTGAGGAAATTTCGGCTGGATGCGTCCGACCACTGGAAATTGTCGATGGCGATGATCAGAGGACCCTGCGCAGCCAGTGTCGTGAGCACCCGCTTTAACGCGGTCAGGGCCGATATGCGTCGTTGCTCGACCTTTTGCGGGTCCGTTTCTTCGCTGTCCGACAGCAGCAACCAGTTCACATCGTCAACGTGCCCGGCAAGGCTTTCGTCCAATTGGACCATTCGTTCCGGGATTTTCTGTGCCAGTTTTGACTGATCTTTCGGGTCGACCATCAGTAATCCCAACACCAGTCGGCGCAGCAAGGCGTTCGGGTCGGACTGATCGAGCGACCGGCTTGAAGCCAGGGCCATTCGAATATTGGTCGGTTGCAGTTGCCTGCTGAACTCCAAAAGCAGCCTGGTCTTTCCCAGACCCGCACCGCCAAGAACCGAAATGATGTCACCGCCGCCCTCGGACAACTGACCGACGGCCGCAGTGAAAAAGTTCATTTCCCGTTCCCGCCCGATGAACGGCGATTGCGCAGAGGCATTTTCAAGCAAGATATCCTTTGGGCTGGTCCCCACGGAAACCAGCTGAAAGGCGCCTTTTTCTTCCAGCTTTCGCGCGTCGATAGCGTATCCGGCAAGACGCCGAGTGGCATCGCTGATCAAGACGGTTCCCGGCGCGGCTGCTGCTTCCAGATGCGCGGCGTTGTTGACCACTTCCCCCATCGCGTCGAGGTTGACCCGGCCGTTGCCTTCGGTGACGTTGACCACCGCCGTGCCCGAACTCAGCCCAACCCTTAACTGTACCGAACTCCCATTTGGGGCGACGAGGCGATCGGCAAGAGACAGAAGATCCATCGCCGCATAGCAGGCGCGATATGCGTGGTCTTCCAACGCAAGCGGTGCGCCAAAAACGCAGAACATCCCGTCTCCCATGATCTTGGCGACAACGCCCCCCGCGGCTTCGATGGCGGGTGACAGCGCCTCGATCGAGCGGGTCAGGAAATGCTGGGCATCTTCGGGGTCAAGACCGGCAACCAGCCGGGTCGACCCGACAATATCGGCAAAGACGATCGTGACATGCTTGCGTGCTTCCTTGCTGGAACCAACCGCGACCGGCTCTTCGGCATGCATCGCCGCTGACGGGGCCGGGCGAGCCTGACCGTTTGCGTAGGGCGCTCCACAGCCGTGGCAGAACCGTGCGCCTGGTTGCAGTTCGGTGGCGCAGCTGGCGCAGCGCGGCTTCTGCTGTGCGCCGCAACCAGGGCAAAACCGGGCATTCGGAGGCAGTTCGCTTCCGCAAGACGCGCAGGTTGCTAGGTTGACGTGCTCGGGCAAGGTTGTTTCAGGGGGTAAGGTCCAGAGCTTCGACCACTCGCACATAGGGGATTTGAGCGGTCTTGTTCACCGCCTCGACATCGGCGGCATTCTCGGCCTCGAAAAGGCACATCGACCGGTCTTCGCCCGGAACGAAAGTCGTACGGATGTAACGTACTGCGCGCCCGTCCTCATCGAACGCGCTGGAACATTCGATGGCCCGCTTTTGCGCGGCCGCGAGCTGTTCCATCGTAATCCCCTTCAGATCACGCTCGACCATAAACACAGCCATGTGACATTCCCCGCTGGTATCCACGATTGCTGTTAATACTAACAAAACACCGATACGGAAAAAAGTCCGGGATGCCTTGCTGAACACTGATGGTATTTCTGCTTTTCTGAAAGGACGACAGAGTTCAGCGCGCAGTCTATTGATCGACCCCCAGCAGCCGCTCCATGAGCTTGATCTTCAGCGCTTTCATCAGCCCGGCATCGCCGAGCGGCGGTGTCAGAAGGAACCCGGTTGAGCAGGGCAGGGCGGTTTCGTAGCCTGTTGGCATGCCGAAACGTGATCTGTTCAAATACTTCCACAGCAGCCCAGAGATCATTCGTCTGGCAGTCATGCTGGACGTCAGATTTCCCCTGTCATCGCGCAATGTCGAGGATCTGCTCCAGGAGCGCAGCCTCGCCAGCCGACAGAAATTCAGGCTCAGCCGGGCCGCCGCTCTGGCCGAGTGGCGTCGACTTGCTGCGGCATAAACGGCAGGGTTATTGTCCAAAGGAACCATACTGATTGTTTGCTGGGTCACTTCTCAGCAGAAATCAACAATTCGGGTCCTTTGCCAGCGGGTCTGAGAAACCTGATCAGTGATCGATATTCCGCGCCGCCTCCTCGATGCGCAGGCAAACACGGTCATGATATCACTCTCGCATGTCTCTGACCGTCCGCAAGATCGACACCTGTCTCGCAACAATCGGCTCCGAAGCCTTCGCGCCGGTCTACGTTGATTTGGTCGACACGCTCGGCATCGACCAGATCATGGTTTTCTCTATTGAAAATGACCGCGCCCGCTGCCTGCTTTCATATCACTTCTCGAATGCGGCTCTCGCCGGCAAGCTGGCTGCGGCCTATCTCGATGGATGGTTCCGGCGCGACCCTTTCCCCGCGCGTTCGACTGTGACTTCTGCCCTGGCTATCCCAGGTGCACTTGTCGAAATCGAAGCTGTCGCGGCGATCCCCGAGACCGACAAGAAAAGCTGACCCATGTGGACAACGGTTTGTGAGGCCATTGCGACGCAAATCGGCGAAGACCGCATCGTCAAGCCCGATGAAGCGGAGGGTCGTCTGATCTCGGTCACCGGAGAGGCAATGCCGGCTGTCCCAATCCTGCGTCCGCGCGATACCGAGCAACTGGCCAAGGCCCTCGAAATCTGTTCGGCGCACAAGACGCCTGTCATCCCGATGGGCGGCAGCACGGGGCTGGTCGGCGGCCTTCGCCATACCGGCAAGGAATTGTACCTTTCGCTGGAACTGATGAACCGGATCGAAAGCATCGATCCCGTCAACCGCGTGGCAACGGTTCAGGCCGGGGTGGTGTTGCAGAACCTGCAACAGGCCGCAGAAGACGCATGCCTCTCTTTCCCGATGGACCTTGGTTCCCGAGGCAGCGCAACAGTCGGCGGGATGATCTCGACCAATGCCGGGGGCGAAAAAGCCTTTCGCATTGGCATGATGCGCGAACAGGTCCTGGGCATGGAGGTCGTCACCTCTTCGGGTCAGATCCTCGATTTGTCCAACGCCATGATCAAGAACAATTCCGGCTACGACCTCAAGCATCTGTTCATCGGTGCCGAAGGGACGCTTGGCATCGTTACCTGCGCTCAATTGCGGCTTCGCCCGCAACTGCCGAACGTCAACACCGCTTTCGCACTGGTTCCCGATTTTGCCTCGGCCCTTGAGGTGCGGCATCGGGTCGAAGCGGCGTTGGGCAACGATCTGACCGCGTTCGAGGTGATGTGGCCAGAGGTCTACGAGATGACAACGGGCCACAGGACCGGGCGGCTACCGCTGCCGATTGCCTCTGGCGTCTACCTTCTGTTCGAAAGCGAAGCGGGAACTGCGCGCGATCCGGAAGCCTTCGAAACCGCGATGGCTGCGCTTTATGAGGATGGCCTTGTCGAGGATATGGCCATCGCCGCGTCCGAAGCGGATCGACGGGACATGTGGTCAATCCGCAACGACATAGATGCTATCATCCGGAACTTGTCTCCCTTCCTGGCTTTCGATGTTTCGCTGCCTGTTTCCAAGATGGAGCTTTTTGTTCAGGATCTGGAGACGGCACTGACCACGCGATGGCCGAAAACCCGATTTGCGCGCTTCGGGCACATGGGAGACAACAACCTGCATGCCGTCGTGAGTATCGGTCAGGACACGTCACACTATAAGAACGACATAAGTAGTATCGTCTATGACCGGGTTACGATGATGAATGGATGCATCTCGGCGGAGCACGGCATAGGGATCGACAAGTTGCCCTGGTTCGAATTGGGGAAAACCTCGTCGGCCATTGCCCTCATGCACACCATCCGCACCGCGCTGGATCCGAACAATATCCTGAACCCGGGCAAGAAGATTGGGGCCGTCGGATAAGATGGCTCGGAATGGTACTTTGGAACCTTGAAAAACTGAGACACACGGTCAAGGCTTGACCTGATCTAAAGCCGTGGATGAACCTTCCGGTTCGTCGAATTGCTATCACGGAACTTGTGACGTGACCCGGCTGCGAAAGGAACGCACCAATGAACAAGCACCTCTCCGCAAAACGCCTTGAGATGACGCTGGAGGACCGGCTGCACCAGGAGGAGGGCTGGGTCTACATGACCGGCATGCAGGCGCTGGTGCGGCTTCCGATCCAGCAGCGCAAGCGGGACATGGCAGCGGGCCTGAACACGGGCGGCTACATCTCGGGCTATCGCGGCTCTCCGGTCGGGACCTATGACATGAGCCTGTGGCAGGCGGCAAAGGTTCTGAAGGAGAACAACATCTACTTTCAACCGGGTGTGAACGAAGACCAGGCGGCCACGGCGACCTGGGGCGCGCAGATGGTCGGGCTGTTCCCCGGGGCCAAGGTCGACGGGGTCTTTTCGATCTGGTACGGCAAGGCGCCGGGCATGGATCGTTCGATGGACCCATTGCGGCACGCCAACCTGGCCGGAACCAACCCCAAGGGCGGCTCGCTCTTGCTGGTGGGGGATGACCATGGCGCCAAATCCTCGACCGTGGCCTGCTATTCGGACATGAATTTCGCCTCGCTTGGCATGCCCCTGCTGGCGCCGGCGAATGCGCAGGACGTGCTGGATTTCGGCCTGCACGGGATCGCGATGAGCCGGTTTGCCTCGACCCTCGTGGGCATGAAACTGGTGACCGACGTGGTCGAGGGTGGCGGTTCGGTTCACGTGGCGCCGGACAGCCCGAAGATCACCGTTCCCGAGGACAGCGGGCCGGACACCTCGATCAGGCCCTATGTTCCGATTCTGGAGCAGGAGCGGCTTTTGTGGGAGGTTAAGCTGCCCAAGGTGCTGGCCTATGCCCGGGCCAACGGCCTCAACCGGCAGGACGGTCCGGCGACGGCGCGGATCGGGATCGTGGCGGCCGGCAAGGCCTGGCAGGACCTTAACCAGGCTCTGGCGGGGCTGGGCTATCGCGATGGCAGGATCGGTACGATCGAGGTGCGCCGGCTGAAGCTTGGCCTGATCTGGCCGCTGGATGATGCCGAGATCCGCGCCTTTGCGGAAGGGCTGGAGACGATCCTTGTCGTCGAGGAAAAGCGTCCGCTGCTCGAAGACCAGATCCGGTCGATCCTTTACGGTTCGGGCCTCTCCCCGCGCATCGTCGGCAAGACCTTCCATGGGTATGCCTACACGGCGGCGGCGGCGGATTGTGCCTTTCCCAAGACGGGCGAGATCGACCCGAACCTGGTGACGCGTGTCCTGGTGCGCGTGGCCAATGAAATCGACCCCGCGTGCGGTATTTCCATGCCGAACCGCCCGGATACGCCGCCGTCGTTGGCGGGTGGCACGATCCGTCCGCCGTCCTTCTGCGCGGGTTGCCCGCACGGGCGCTCGACCCAGGTCGTGGCGGGCAGTCGGGCACTGGCGGGGATCGGCTGTCACACGATGGCGATGCTGCGCGACCCGACCAAGACGAACTCGGTCAGTCACATGGGCGGAGAAGGCGCGATGTGGCTGGGCCAATTCCCGTTCACCGACGAGGAGCATGTCTTTGCCAACATGGGCGATGGCACCTATTTCCATTCCGGGATGATGGCGATCCGTGCGGCCGTCGCGGCAAAGGCCACGATGACCTACAAGCTGCTGCACAACGGTTTTGTCTCGATGACCGGAGGACAGCCGCACGATGGGGAACTCTCGCCCCTGCAAATGATCGAGCAGGTCCGCGCCGAAGGGGTGGAGCGCATCGCGCTGGTCACCGACGAGCCTGAGAAATACGAAGGCCGCTCGCTGGGCGTCGGGGTCACGTTGCACCCGCGCGCTGAACTGGACATGGTCCAGAAGGACATCCGCACGCACAAGGGCGTTTCGGTGATCATCTACGATCAGCCCTGCGCCACAGAGCGCCGACGCCTGCGCAAGCGCGGAAAATGGGCCGACCCGGACAAGCGCGTCTTCATCAATCCGGATGTCTGCGAGGGATGCGGTGATTGCTCGACGATCTCGGGCTGCATGGCGATCGAGCCGCTGGAAACCGATTTCGGCCGCAAGCGGGTGATCAACCAGTCCTCGTGCAACAAGGATTTCTCCTGCGTCGAGGGCTTCTGCCCGTCTTTCGTGACGGTTTCGGGGGCCACGCCGCGAAAGGCGAAGCGGGCCGATCTGGCCATCGATGTGAGCCACCTGCCGCTGCCTGCACCGCGCGACGTCGACGGGTCCTGGTCGATCCTGGTGTCCGGTATCGGCGGAGCAGGGGTAGTGACCATCGGCCAGACCCTGGCCGTGGCCGCCCATGCGGATGGCTATTTCTCGTCCAACCTCGACATCACCGGACTGGCGCAGAAATACGGCGCGGTGCACAGCCATATCAAGCTGGCGGTCAGCCCCGACCAGATGCGCGCGACGCGGATCGCCATGGGCGAGGCGGATGCGCTGATCGGCTGCGACCTGGTGGTGGCGGCGGGTGACGAGGCGTTGTCCAAGCTGACGCCGGGCAAATCGGTGGCGGTGACGGATACGACCGTGGTGCCGACGGCGGAGTTCTCGAAGAATCCCGATTGGCAACTGAACGGCGATGAGCAGATCGAGCGGCTGCACCGGGTCCTGGGCGAGGGCGCGCGCGGCATGAATGCGCAGGACCTCGCAGAAAGGATCATGGGCGACCGGGTGTTTGCCAACATGCTGTTGATGGGGGCCTCGTGGCAACAGGGCGGCATTCCACTGTCGCTGGCCGCGATCCACCGGGCGATCGAGCTCAACGGCGTGTCGGTTGCTCTCAACAAGCAGGCGTTCGACCTTGGCCGCCTTGCCTTTGCCGATCCGGAGGCGGTGCGCGCCCTTGCCGGCGAGACCGCGCCGATCCTGCTGGAGGCACACCGGGCGCCGACGTTGCAGGAGGTTGTGGCCCGACGTGTCGAGGAACTGACCGCTTACAAGGATGCGGAATTGGCCCGCTATTATCGCAACATGGTCGAAAAGGTCGAGGCCGCGGGCCTTGGTGACGCGGCGGTGATGGCTGTTGCGCGTGGGCTCTACAAGCTGATGGCGGTGAAGGACGAGTGGGAGGTCGCTCGCCTCTACGGCAAGCCTTCGTTCAGTCAAGCCCTGTCGCAGACCTTCGAGGGTGACATTGAACTGACCTTCCATTTCGGCGCCTGGCCCTTTGGCGGCACCGATCCAAAAAGCGGCAAACCGGTCAAGGGTCCGGTGAAAGGCAAAACGGCGCTGCGGTTCTTTGGCCTGATGAACCGGTTCAGGGGCTTGCGTGGCACGGTTCTGGACCCGTTCCGGAACACTGCCGAGGCCAAGCTCGCCCGCAAGCTTTTGGCCGACTACGAAGCGGACATCGATTTTGCGCTCACCAATTGGTCGGACGGCACCGCTGATGCGCTGACCGAATTGCTGGACCTGCCCGAGCATATCCGCGGCTATGGCCACGTGCGTGAACGCCATGCCGAGGCAGCCGGGAAGCGCCGCGCCGCGTTGAAGGCCGCGGTTACCAACCCGACTGCACATGCTGCGTGACCAGAACACGGTATGAAACTGAGGTCGGCCAAGGTCACAGCCGACAAGACAGCCATCGGCGCGCGGGCGTTGCAGTCGGCAATCGGCACCCAACCGGAAGAGGTCGACCACCGGCGGCGTTGGACGGAGTGCAGACGAGAGACGTTGCGTATTCGCGCCGGGGTGGCATTTGCAGCGTCTGGCGCAAGCGAGGAGGCACGAACCTATGATCTGGATCGCCCTGCACTACGCCTTGGTGCTCGCCTGAAGCTGCAGTGCTCGGTTGAAGGCGATCCCATCATTTATCATTCGGCTGTCCTCTGTCTGAACACTCCGCCCGGTGATTTGCAAGCACTTGCATTGCTTCTTTGTACTTATCCTTTGAGGACAGAAATCAACTGGGGCTGTCCATCAGCGATATGCAGTTATGTGTCGGCGACATGTTAAGATCGAGCGCAAGCGCCACGACTCCTGAAGCCTATCAACAGTGACAGATATCGCTAATGATCCAAATGAAAATAGTTCAAAAAATCAGTGCCCTGGGCGTATTTGTCGCGACGTCCACCACGGCGCTGGCCAATGACGTCGTCCTTCAGAATGGTCGTGTGATCGACCCTGAGACGGGTCTCGATGCAATCCGCAACGTAGCGATCCAAGACGGCCGTATCTCGGCGATCAGCGAGTTCCCCCTTGAAGGCGATATCGTGGTCGATGCTACGGGTCATGTCGTTTCTCCCGGTTTCATCGACTTGCATGCCCATGGGCAGAGCATCGGCGACTATCGCATGCAGGCGATGCAAGGCGTCACAACCGCGCTGGAGCTCGAATCCGGCGTCCTGCCCATCGGCGACTGGTACGACGGGCAGGCGGCCAAGGACCTGCCGATCAACTACGGTGCCGCCGCGGGCTGGACCTATGGTCGGATCGCCACCTTCGGCAACAATGATCCACTGGCGACCGTCGAGTATTTCCAAGAGGCTCAGGCAGACAACGATTGGAAGATGGAGATAGCCGACCCAGACCAGTCCCAACGGATCCTGTCGTTGGTGGAACAGGGTCTCAAGGAGGGCGGTCTGGGGATCGGGGTCAACGCCGGCTATGCGCCGGGATATGGTCAGAAAGAGTATTTCGCCCTGGCGGCACTCGCTGACAGGTATGGCGTGGCCACGTACACCCATGTCCGTTATGCCAGCGTCATCGAGCCGCAAAGCTCCTTCGAGGCGCTGAAGGAACTGATTTCCAACGCGGCGATTACCGGCGCGCACATGCACATCTGCCACATCAACAGTACCTCGATGGCGGACATCGAGGCCACGCTGGCCCTCGTGGAAGAGGCGATGGCGCAGGGCATCAACATCACCGTCGAGGCCTATCCCTACGGCGCGGCCAGCACTGTGGTCGGCGCCGCCATGTTCACCGGGCCGGACTGGCGGGAACGGATGCAATCGACCTCGGAGAATTTTCAGCTTGGCGCCGACCGGATGACCGAGGACGAACTCGCCGATTACCAGGCCAACAAGCCCGGCACCTTCATCACCTGGCACTTCCTGGATGAAAGCAAGTCCGAGGATCTCGCCATGCTTGACATGTCGGTGACGCATCCCGCCACGTTGATCGCTTCGGATGCGACGTTCTGGTCCTATTTCGACGACGACGGCAATATTCAGACCTATACCGGCGATGAGTGGCCACTGCCGGACAACGTGTTTGCCCATCCGCGCTCGGCCGGGACCTTCGCCAAGATCCTGCGCTCATACGTGCGTGAGCGCGGCGTGCTGTCGCTAAGCGAGGCGATCCGCAAGATGTCTCTGATGCCGGCGCAGACTTTGGAAGACTTCGTGCCACAGATGCGCCGAAAGGGCCGGCTTCAGGTGGGTATGGACGCCGATATCGTGGTGTTCGATCCCAAGACAGTGGCGGACCGCGCGACCTTCGAGAACGCCAACCAACCGGCCGTCGGCGTGCAGACCGTGCTCGTGAACGGCGGCTTTGTCGTTCGCGACGGAAGCCTCCTCCTCGACGCGCCGCATGGACAGCCGATCCGCCGAGCAGTTGCGCAGTAACTTGCTTTCATCTGCTCGGCGGATCGGCTCGAAAGCGAGTTCTGATTGCCGCACTGCTTTGGAAACACAACGGCCAATGTTGCGAAGGTGAAATTACAAGGATCAGGAAACAAGAACGCCTCCATGCGGGATCTTAACCTCAACCAGAGAACGTCGGTTGCCAGGGAAATGCTCGGAAACTGGAAGGACCAACAAGGTCACTTTACCAAGGCCCAATAGACAAAAAGGGGACTATCATATGTACGGTTTCAAAGCTGTAAAATTTCAAGGAAAGAAAACTGCTCGCAAGGCACTTAGTACGCTTGAAGATTATGCTCCGGCCTACGCTTGGTGTGATGACGTAGCCGTGGTGTCGCGCAACCATCTTGGCTTGCTGAGCATTCATAGCACTTGGTCAGCCGATGGTGCGCTGGGAGAGGAAACCGGCTGGGGCCTAATTACGGGTGGGCTGGTTGGATTGTTGTTCGGTCCTGCTGGGGCGGCCGCGGGCGCAGCAATGGGCGGCAGCTTTGGTGCAATGTTTGGCGCTATCGACGAGTTGGCCTTTGACGATCCTGTGCTGGCGGACTTTGCCGGTTCGCTTGAACGAGATACATCGGCTCTGGTCCTGGTGGGCAAAAACGCGACGTTGGATGACTTCGCGTCGGCAGTAGAGCCGCTAGGTGGCACGATCGTGTCAACAGACATTGACGAGACGGACATGAAGGCACTGCGCGCGGCACTCAAGCACACCGGCTGATAAATTGTCCCATCGTGTCAGTGTAGCTGGAACACTCGCGGCTGAGGCCGAGGGTCAGAGAACTGGTCTCCTTGAGGGGGCAATCGCCCAGAGAAAGAACTTCGAAGCTCGAACCGGCGTCTCCTTCGGTATCGACAATCAAATCCAATACTTGGACACGAATTCCGGCAAAAAACCTTCTGACGCATCTTCGAATGCGTTTCGCATCTATGGCACATGGAGAGCTGTGGGTCAGAACACGTCGAACGACGGCACGTTGGTCTTCAAGGTCGAGAACCGATCCGCTATCGGAAACAGGATGTCCACACAGGCGCTTGGGCCCTCTCTTGGGTATGCCGGTCTGTTCTCATCCACCTTCAGCGATGCGGGCTGGGTCTTGACCAATTTCTATTGGCGCCAGCGCTTTGCGAGCGGTCGCGGCAGTTTCGTGATCGGACAGGTCGATGTCACCGACTATGTGAATGTCGATGGGTTGGCGAACCCCTGGACGGCGTTTACAAATCTTGAGTTTCAGCAGCAATCAACCTTTCCGGCCCCCAGTCAGGGTTTGGGTGCTGCACTCAGGTGGCGGGTCGATAATAATTGGGTCATTCTGGCTGGTTTCGCACACGCAAATGGCGATCCATCTGACCCAGCTGGAAGCGCAAAAGACCTTTTCGAGACCGGCGAAACCTTCAAGCATTTCGCAATCGGTTGGACCCCTGATTGGGGGGCACTCCTTGACCGGCTCTTGCAGCTTACAGTCTGGCAGGTTGATGAACGCACTGCAGCCGGCGTGCCGGAGGGTCATGGTATCTCATTTGCCGCAAGCGGCCGTTCCGGTTCCTGGCACAGTACGTTCCGCGTCGGATATGCAAACGGTGGTGGTACTGTACTGGATCGTTCGATCAGCTTTGCGACCGCATACGAGGCACGCGGTGGCAAGGACTTTGCCGGCCTTGGATTGAATTGGGGACGTGCACCCGGAAGTTCGCTGAATCAGTACACGCTGGAAGCGTTTTACCGTTATGGCCTGAACGATTTCTTCCAGATCACGCCTCAGGTTCAATATATTGCCAATCCGATCGGCGATCCGAGCTCTGACGGCATCGTGGTCTTCGGAGTACGTTTGAGAGCAGTATTCTAACACTGTTGGGGCTGTGTCAAAGTAGCCGAGGGGAGTGTATCGAATGAGGGCGTTGCACGTCGAAAACCTGACTTTCAATTGGCCCGGGTCGGAAAAAGCGACGCTGCGAATACCAAACCTGTCGCTAGC
>NZ_JBXWQU010000040.1:0-226161 GCF_059612545.1 Ruegeria sp. SAZD011
GCCGGTGAAGGGGGTTCTAGGCCCAACCAAAAAGAGTCGCAAGCACAAAAATACAAAAATCTCAAAAAATCTCAAAACAAGAGGAAGCTACAATATATTCAAAGCCTTAATGGGCTCTTGTGCGCAAGATGGAGTCAAACCCGACCCTGTCCCCCGGTCGAACGACCGTCAAACGACCGCGATCAGGACAGGAAGCGGGGGCATTGGTGCCGGAACCGATACCCTGGCTTCGGTCATCCCCAGATCCGCGACCAGGTTCTGGGTTTCAATGCGCGATTCTGCGACGTGTCACCGGGAGACGCGCGGCCAACAGGGCAAGGATCAGGCCCAGATAAATCAGCGGCTCGATCTGGAACCCTTTGGTCAGCATCAGGAAATGTATCGCGCCAAGCAGGACCGCCGGGTAAACCAGCCGGTGCAGTCGGCGCCATCCCTGTCCGAAACGCCGCACTGACCAATTGTTCGAGGTCAGAGCCAAGGGTAACAACAGTGCAAAACCCGCCATGCCAATGGTGACGAAGGGACGTTTGACGATATCGGCCCAGATCTGGGCCGGAATCTGGACGTCGAGCACCAACCAGACCAGAAGGTGGCAACTGACATAGTAGAATGACAGCACCCCTATGGCGCGGCGGAACCTCATCAGGTTCAGGCCGGCTATCCGCCGCAAGGGCGTTACGGCCAACCCGAGGATCAGCGCCTGTAACGCGAGTTCTCCAAGCCGGTGCTCAATGACCTTGGTGGGATCGACGCCCAACTGCCCCGTCGCGCCCAACCAGAGCCACACGGGTGCCGGCAACACCCCGATCAGATAGACCAGCCAGATCGGAATCCGGCGCAGCGATGCGTTCACCCGCTCCATGGGTCAGAAGTATTTCGCAAGATCCATGCCCTGGTAAAGGTCCGAGACCTCTTTTTCATAGCCGTTGAACATAAGCGTCGGCTGGCGTTTGGCGAAAAGACCGCCCCCGATGCGTCGCTCGCTGGCCTGGCTCCAGCGCGGGTGGTTCACCTCGGGGTTCACATTGCTGTAGAACCCGTATTCGTTCGGGATCGCCATGTTCCAGCTTGTCGGCGGCTCCTTGTCCGTCAGCGTGATCCGCACGATCGACTTGATCGACTTGAAGCCGTATTTCCATGGCACGACCAAACGCAGCGGTGCGCCGTTCTGATTGGGCAGCGGTTTGCCATAGAGGCCGGTGGCCATGAGTGTCAGCGGGTGCATCGCCTCGTCCAGCCTCAACCCCTCACGATAGGGCCATTCCAGCACCGGATAGCGGGTGCCGGGCATTTCCTCGGGCCGGTAGAGCGTTTCGAAAGCGACATATTTCGCCCCCTCCTGCACACCCGCCATGGCCAGCAGATCGGCCAGTTCGAACCCGTTCCAGGGGATCACCATGGACCAGGCCTCGACACAACGGAACCGATAGATTCGCTCTTCGATTGTCATCTCGGACAGGATGTCCTGATAATCATAGTCGCCGGGCCGGTCGACCATCCCGTCGATCTTGACCGACCACGGCTCGGTCTTGAGCAGATGAGCATAGGCCGCCGGGTCATCCTTGCCGGTGCCAAATTCGTAGAAATTGTTATAACTGGTGATCTCTTCCCAAGTGTTAGGCTCCAGCGTCTCGGCCCGCGCCCCTCCAGCCAGGGCCACCAGCCCCGCGCCAGTCATGCCCGCCATCAGTTGCCTGCGATTCATCCATGCCCCGCGCGGGGTCACGTCGGCGGGGGTCAGGTCGTTACTCCAGCGATGGGCCATCGGGATCTCCGTCTATGCCATTTCCCGGAAATGTATCCCGTCGCAAGGCACCGTCCAACGCAACTCGCATCACAGCTGCGTTGCCGTTCTGAAACAATCGTCTCCGTCAGACCACGCCCAGACGCCGCAAGCCGTCTTCGAACTGCCAGTTGCCACGGGCACGTTCCAGGCCTTCGGCGGCGCTGTTCACAGACGGATAAAGATCGTCCATCTGAACCGAGGTGCCGTCGTCGCAGACAATCCGCACATGCCGCCGCCGCATCAGTCGCGGTTCGGGGACACCAACCGAATGCGCGATGGTCTCCACCTCCTTGATGACCGAACGCGCATAGGCGGCGACGCGCTTTTCCTTTTCATGCACCACCAGCCCCTTTTGCAGCGAGGGGATATGGGTGGTGATGCCGGTGGGACAGGTGTTCTTGTTGCATTTCAGCGCCTGGATGCAGCCCAGAGAAAACATGAAGCCGCGCGCCGAGGTGATGAAATCGGCACCCAGGCAGATTGCCCAGGCCACATCGCCGGGCGCCACCAGCTTGCCACTGGCCACGATCCGGATCCGGTCGTGCAGCCCGGACAGATCGCGCAGGTCGACCATCCGGATCAGCGCCTCGCGCAACGGCAGGCCGACGAGATCAATGAGAGGCATCGGCGCGGCGCCGGTGCCTCCCTCGCCACCATCGACGGTGATGAAGTCGGGCGCGCTGTCATCCGCGCGCTCTCGAATCCGGCGGAAGAAATCGAACCAGGGATCGGCCGAGCCCATGCAGGTCTTGATCCCCACCGGCTTGCCGGTCACCTCGCGCACATGGGCGATGAGATCGAGCAGCCCGTCGAAATCGTCAACCTCGCGGTGACGGTTGGGCGAGATCGCATCCATCCCCATCGGTACACCGCGGATCTGCGAGATCTCGGCGTCGATCTTGGCCGCGGGCAGGATGCCGCCCTTGCCCGGCTTGGCGCCCTGGCTCAGCTTGATCTCGAACATCTTGACCTGTGGATGCGCCGCCACTTCGCGCAGCTTGTCGTCGCTCAGATTGCCCTCGGCATCGCGCACCCCGAACTTGGCGGTGCCGATCTGGAAAACGATGTCGGCGCCCCCCTCCAGATGATAGGGCGACAACCCGCCTTCGCCCGTGTTCATCCAGACGCCCGCCGCCTTGGCCCCCTTGGACAGCGCCAGAACCGCCGGTTTCGAAATCGCACCATAGGACATGCCCGAAATGTTGAAGATCGACGGCGCCGAATAGGGCTGGCGACAGGTCGGGCCAATCACCAGCGGCTCGGTCGCGCCGAACTGGTTGTCCAGCGGCGGAAACGGCGCGTTCATGAAGATGGGCGTGCCCGGAATGTTCAGGTTGCGGGTCGACCCGAAGGCCACCGTGTTCCCCTTGGCCTCGCTGGCATTATAGACCCAGTTCCGCTGCGCCCGGTTGAACGGCATCTCCTCCCGGTCCATGGCAAAGAAATACTGCCGAAAGAACTCTCCCAACTCGGTAAAGATGTTTCGGAACCGTCCGATGACGGGATAGTTCCGCCGGATCGCATCGCCGGTCTGGAACCGGTCGACAAAGAACAGGACAACGGCAGTCAGCATCATCAGGCCGATGACGCTGACAAAGACAAAGGCCATCACCTCGATTGCGTTATAGGCGAAACCCATGCGAAAACTCCTATATCTTGATGTGACGCAAAGCGGCGGAACTCTTTCCGATGCAGATTGGAGGCGAACCGTTCACGGTGCAACCCGCACGGCTACTATGGGAGAGAGCAATGAAACAGATGTTACTGGGCGCGGTGATCGCGCTGACCGCAGGGGCGGCATCCGCTCAGGATGCAGTTACCTATACGACCACTGATACATTCGAGGACGTCACCTTTGGCCTGGAAAGCGCGATTGTCGGGCGCGGACTGGTGATCGACAGCGTCAGCCATGTGGGTGACATGCTGGAACGCACCCGCGCCGATGTCGGCTCGGACGTGGTTCTGTTCGACGATGCAAAGGTGTTCTCGTTCTGCTCGGCCTCGCTGTCGCGCAAGGTGATGGAGGCCGATCCGATGAACATCGTATTCTGCCCCTATGGCATCTTCGTCGCCAAGCAGCCAGGCTCGGACGAGGTCACCATCGGATTCCGACAGTTCCCAGAGGGACCGATGCAGGAGGTTCAGACCCTTCTGGACGAGATCGCGCGCGAGGCGATCGGAGAGTAGACTTCAGCCGGGTTTACCGTCGCCCTCCGAACCAAGCGGTGGTTTCTGATCCAGTCCGGGCGTTCACGCGTATTCTTGTCATCAGACAGGAGTTCGCCATGACCAAACGCCCGGCCTGTATTGTTGCAACCCTCCTCGCCAGTGTGACCGGAGCGGCCGCGCTGGCGGGAAACGAATCCCGTTCAGTCGCCTATCCGCTGCCCGGCGGCTTGATTGAGGTCGTCGCCGATTTCTCGGAGAATTCGATTTATTGGTGCGGGGCCGGGGATCATGCGCTGAACCAGATGAGAAAGCCCGGCAATCAACGGCTCTATGTCTGGAAAGGCCCGTCCCCCAGCACCGCCCAAGCCGGCGCGCTGGCCGTCACATTCGGCTTCACCCCGCCGCCTCAGGGCGCCTCCCCCTCCCTGACCAATGACGTCGGGATCATCGGCAACACATTGTCCGTCAGTCAGGCCAAGAAAACCTGCGACGAACGCACCTCCAGCGGCTGAGCCTCAGGTCAGGTTGCCCCGTGACGGGTCAACCAGCGCATCCTCGCGCCCGATGGCAGTCACCATATAGACGATGTATCCCGAGATGATCGCCGCGAGGAAACACCAGATCGAGGTAAAGGCATAGGCGGCAAAGACAAAGCCCACCACGACCGATGCCAGGATCAGCCCCCCAAAGATGCGTATCTGAGGATGGGATGAACCCATCAACGGCACACAGATGACCAGCGCATAGACCAGCCGTGCCATGATCTTGGCGGTCTCGCCCGGAACCATGCTCGGGTTCTCATACTGGATCGAATGCTGCACAAGATAGATTTCGAGCGTTTCAGGCCGGACCAGCACCGGCAGGAAAAGCGTCGCGCCCAGACAGAAACCAAAGGTCGCCAGTCCCCAGAAGACCCGGCGTCGAAAAGGGTCAGGCTCGACCAAGGCCGAGGACAGCGGCACCCAGAATGGCCAGAACCAGTAGGCAAAGAACAGGAAAACCAGCGCCGCGCCCCCTGAAGGGACCGGGTCAGGGCCACTCATTGTCAGCCACAGCAGGCCTTCGGACAGTTGCTGCACACCAAAAAACAAGGAAAAGACCGCGAAACCCAGAAACCGCGGCCCGAGACTTCCTGTCCTGCGAAGCGCGACCGCGCCACCCGCGATCAGGGCGGCACCGGCAACAAAACTGGCCGTAGCCGAAAAGCACATGGCGACCTCCTTGGCGTAGGGTCCGCACTTGTGACGCAAGCTTAGGAAAGAACCGCGTTCCGGGCAAATGCCCCCGTTCACGAACTTGTCGCTTGCGCCCTGCCGATGCCAAATGGGTTGTTTCAAACAGGAAAAGGCCCGCCATTTCTGGCGGGCCTCTGGTTCAGTTCGCGCGGCGGCTCAATGCACGACGGCATCATCCGGGCGTGGCCGGTTCGAGCTGACCACGCGGTCGCCGATGATCAACCCTTCCTCGCCAGCGGTAATGGGGATGGTTTCGCCATCCTTGACCTCACCAGCCAGCAGCTTTTCGGCCAGCGGGTTCTGCAGATCGCGCTGGATCACCCGTTTCAGCGGGCGGGCACCATAAACCGGGTCATATCCCGCATCTGCCAGCCACTTGCGCGCCGCGTCGTCCAGTTCCAGCACGATCTTGCGCTGCGCCAGACGCTTGGCCAGGCGACCCATCTGGATCGACACGATCCCGTCCATGTCGGCGCGCTTGAGCCGGTCAAAGATGATCGTCTCGTCGAGCCGGTTCAGGAACTCGGGCCGGAAATGCGCCCGCACCGCATCCATCACGTCACGCCGTGCCTGGGCGCTGTCGGCGCCTTCGGGCAGTTGACTCAAGGCCTGGGAGCCGAGGTTCGAGGTCAACACGATCAGCGTCTGCTTGAAGTCGACGGTGCGGCCCTGACCATCGGTCAGCACGCCATCATCCAGTACCTGCAAGAGCACGTTGAACACATCCGGGTGGGCCTTTTCGACCTCGTCGAACAGCACCACCTGATAGGGCCTGCGGCGGACCGCCTCGGTCAGAACCCCGCCCTCGTCATAACCGACATAGCCCGGAGGCGCGCCGATCAGGCGGGCGACCGCGTGTTTCTCCATGAACTCGGACATGTCGATGCGCACCATCGCATTGTCGTCGTCAAACAGATACTCGGCCACCGCCTTGGTCAGCTCGGTCTTGCCCACACCGGTGGGCCCGAGGAACAGGAACGAGCCCAGCGGGCGGTTCTCGTCATTCAGACCCGCGCGCGCCCGGCGCACGGCATTGGCCACCGCCTTGACCGCGGTATCCTGGCCGATGACACGCCGATGCAGCTCGTCTTCCATCCGCAGCAGCTTCTCGCGTTCGCCTTCGAGCATCTTCGAGGTCGGAATGCCGGTCCAGCGTTCGACCACCGCCGCGATCTGTTCGGGGCGCACGGTTTCCTCGGCCATCAGGTCCGATCCTTCGCGGTTCTCGGACTCGGCCAGCTGCTTCTCCAGAGCTGGAATGATGCCATAGCTAAGCTCACCGGCACGGGCCAGGTTTCCTTCGCGCTTGGCGATCTCCAGTTCGGCGCGGGCACGGTCGAGCTGTTCCTTGACGGATTGCGCCGCGTTCATCTTGTCCCGAGATGCCTGCCACTGCGCTGTCATCTCGGCGGATTTCTCCTGCAAATCGGCAAGATCCTTTTGCAACGTGGCAAGCCGATCCTGCGAGGCGTCGTCTTTCTCTTTCTTCAGCGCCTCTTCCTCGATCTGCAATTGCAGGATCTGACGGTCGAGCTGGTCCAGCGCCTCGGGCTTGCTGTCGACCTCCATCCGCAGGCGGCTGGCCGCCTCGTCCATCAGGTCGATCGCCTTGTCGGGCAGGAACCGGTCGGTGATATAGCGATGGCTGAGCGTCGCCGCCGAGACCAGCGCCGAGTCGGAGATGCTCACACCGTGGTGCAGCTCGTATTTCTCCTTGATGCCGCGCAGGATGCTGATCGTGTCCTCGACGGTCGGCTCTTCGACCATCACCGGCTGGAACCGGCGGGCCAGGGCCGCGTCCTTTTCCACATATTTACGGTATTCATCCAGCGTGGTGGCGCCGATGCAGTGCAATTCGCCGCGCGCCAGCGCCGGTTTGATCAGGTTGGCCGCGTCCATGGCACCATCGGATTTACCGGCGCCGACCAGCGTGTGCATCTCGTCGATGAACAGGATGATTTCACCCGCAGCCTCGGTGACCTCGGTCAGAACCGCCTTCAGCCGTTCCTCGAACTCGCCACGGTATTTCGCGCCTGCGATCAGCGCGCCCATGTCGAGCGCCAAGAGCTTCTTGTCGCGCAGGCTCTCGGGCACATCGCCGTTGACGATGCGCAGCGCGAGGCCCTCGGCGATGGCGGTCTTGCCGACGCCCGGCTCGCCGATCAGGACGGGATTATTCTTTGTCCGTCGGCTGAGCACCTGCATCGAGCGGCGGATTTCCTCGTCGCGCCCGATGATCGGGTCGATCTTGCCCTCGGCTGCGGCCTCGGTCAGGTCGCGCGCGTATTTCTTGAGCGCGTCATAGCCCTCTTCCGCGCTGGCCGTGTCGGCAGTACGCCCCTTGCGGATATCGTTGATCGCCTCGTTGAGCTTCTGCGCGGTCACGGAACCGGCATCCAGCGCCTCCTTGGCCTTGGATTTGACCATGCAAAGCGCCATCAGCACCCGCTCGACCGGCACGAAACTGTCGCCTGCCTTCTTGGCGATCTTCTCGGCCTCGTCCAGCACCTTGGCGGTCTGACCGTCGAGATAGACCTGGGCCGCGTCGCCGCTGACCTTGGGGATCTTGGACAGCGCCACATCCAGCGCCTCGACCACGCGCGACGGCGCGCCGCCGGCGCGGGTGATCAGGTTGCTCGCCAGCCCCTGATCGTCATCCATCAATGCCTTGAGAAGGTGTTCGGGCGTCAAACGCTGGTGCCCTTCGCGCAGGGCAATCGTCTGCGCCGCCTGCACGAATCCACGTGCCCGCTCGGTGAACTTCGACAAGTCCATCTTTCTCTCCTTTTTCAAGCGCCCAAGGGTGTCTGCGCCCGCCAGGCGGCGCGCATCGGTCTGGGCCTCGCATTCAATCTGGGGAATGCCACGATATCTTCAAGGGGGTCGCAAAGGGTTTACCGAAATTGATCCAATTGGCTACAATTTCCCCTGTTTCCGCCCTGATTTGGTAATATTTCTGAGGTCTCCTGACAGGGAGCTACGGAGGCCCCAATGCAGATTACCAATGTCGAAATCTCTCAGTATCATGTTTGCCCCGACACTGCTCGCCATTCGGCCAGCGTCTGCATGACGCTCGCGGATCGGGTCGTGACCCTGTTCTGCTCGCTTGAGTTGCCCGAAGGGATCAGCCCTCTTGCCCGCGCGCAGGCCTTTGTCGGCGATGCGATGCGCCAACTGCGCCGGATGCCCGAGTTCCGGTCGGGCAAGCAGCAGCTGCACCTGCAGGACCACGCCCTGCCCGCGGTGGCCTGAGCCGCCAGGCATCCGCGCTATCAGAGCAACGCGGCAGGCGTATGCGGGCCTCGCCTCTGCGGGCGGGCGCGGGTACCTCACCCCGCTTGCCTCGACGGGATCGTCCCAGTATGAACGGGCAACCCGAGCCGGAGGACCCCCACATGACAGACAAGATGCTTGCCGACGATCGCCTGATCGTCGCCCTTGACGTGCCCAACGCCGTGGCTGGACTGGCTCTGGCCGAGCGGTTGGGCGACGCAGTTTCCTTCTACAAGATCGGGCTGGGGATGCTCACCGGCGGCGGCCTGGCGCTGGCCAACGAACTGAAGCAGGAACATGGCAAGCGCATCTTCCTGGACATGAAACTGTTCGATATCGGCAATACGGTCGAGGCGGCGGTGCGGGGGCTCGCACAGTTCGACCTGGATTTCCTGACCGTGCATGGCGACCCGCATGTGGTGCGCGCCGCCAAGGAAGGCGCCGCGGGCAAGGATCTCAAGATCCTGGCCGTTACGGTGCTTACTTCCTTGAACCGCGACGATCTGGATGCGGCGCTGATCAAACCCGGCGAGGTGCAGGATCTGGTTCTGGAACGGGCCTCTCGCGCTTTCGAGGCCGGGGCCGACGGCGTCATCGCCAGCCCGCACGAGGCCGCCGCGCTGCGGGCATTGCCCGAAGCTGCCGGACGGCTGATCGTGACACCAGGCGTCCGTCCGACCGGGGCCGCACTGGGCGATCAGAAACGCGTGGCGACCCCCGCTGACGCGCTTGCCCAAGGGGCCGATCATATCGTCGTCGGGCGCCCTGTGGTGCAAGCGGCGGACCCGCGTGCAAGCGCTCTGGCCATTCTGGACAGCATAAAAAATTTGTCACACGCATGATCGTTGCGGCAATGATGTTGACCTAAGGTCAGCTGTACCCGTCATAACGACCTGAAAACAGGCGCGTTCTGCCCGAAACGCGCCATTTTGCCGCTGTGCCGGAAAAAACACATCGAAAAGGCGAGTTTCCGGGGTCTGGATATCCAGCCTACCGCCGAGGGCTTTTTTGAGCGATTCTAAACCCGAGACACTCCCCAACGAACCATCTCTTCCTGAGGTTCGTTACCTCCCCCCGCCTTTGGCGCGGGGGGTCTTTCTTGTCAGGTCGACTCACACCCCCGGCTTTGTAAGGACGCATCGAGACCAAAGCGTCGATAACTTGAACTTTCGAGATACTGTGCGATCCGATCGGCGAAATGCGGGATCGCTCGGGGATGCCGGATATAATCAGCCGGTGCCATCAAGCGCCAACCCTGCCCCTCGTCCCCAAATTGAATCCTGTCGACATACCCCTCAGCCAAGTGGGCTGTGAAAAACCACATACGGCCTGTCGGGCGCATATAGCTTACACCCCAGCCGACCCGTTCGCCCGGCACAACAAGCCCAACCTCCTCGCGGGTTTCACGCAAGGCACAGTCGAGCGGAGATTCCTCTCCTTCACGCCCTCCTCCTGGCAGATCCCAATGGTCGGGAAAGGGGATGTCGGGGCGGTCGTCGCGACGGATCACCAAAAGCTGTGACCCCAGAAACAGGGCCAGTTTTGCGCCGGCAAACCGTGTCGTTGCCTCAGTCACCTTTTCACTCCGCATCGAGTCGGGCTAAATAGGACCAGCCACGTGCCTGACTTGCAACCGGATACACCCGATGAACACCGCATCCGGTCTTTGCCGCGATTGCCTGACCCGCACCGGAACATCCCGGCGCTGCCCGGCCTGTAACAGCCCGCGCGTGCTGCGCCATCCGGAACTGGATAGCCTGACCATCGCCCATATGGATTGCGACGCCTTTTACGCCAGCGTCGAAAAGCGGGACAATCCGGACCTGGCCGACAAGCCGGTGATCATCGGGGGCGGCAAGCGCGGTGTGGTTTCGACGGCTTGTTACGTCGCCCGCATTCGCGGCGTCCGCTCGGCGATGCCGATGTTTCAGGCGTTAAAGCTGTGCCCCGACGCCGTGGTGATCAAACCGCGCATGTCGGTCTATGCCGAGGTGTCGAAACAGATCCGCGCCCTGATGGACGAGCTGACACCGGTGGTCGAACCGCTCTCATTGGACGAGGCCTTCATGGATCTGACCGGCACCCAGCGTCTGCATGGGCATCCTCCGGCGGTGATGCTGGCGCGGCTGGTCAAGCGGATGAAGGATGAGTTGGGCGTGACCGGCTCGATCGGGCTGAGCCATAACAAGTTTCTGGCCAAGGTGGCCTCGGATCTCGAAAAGCCGCGGGGATTCTCGGTGATCGGACGGGCCGAGACGGCGGATTTCCTGCGTGACAAGCCGGTGCGCCTGATATGGGGGATCGGCCCGGCGGCGCAGGAGCAGCTGGAACGTGCCGGGATCCGCACCTTCACCGACCTGCTTCGATGGGAGCAGGAGGCGCTGATCGCCCGCTTCGGTTCCATGGGACAGCGGTTGTGGCATCTGGCACGCGGCGAGGATCGCCGTCGCGTGTCTGCACATGACCCGATCAAGTCGATCAGCAACGAGACCACATTCTTCGAGGACACCGCCGATCTGGACGTGCTGGACGGCCATATCTGGCGAATGGCAGAGAAGGTAGCCGACCGGGCCAAGGCCCGCGGGCTGGCAGGCCGCGTGGTGACATTGAAGCTGAAGCGTGCCAATCATCGGATCCTGTCAAGGCAGCACTCGCTGCGCGACCCGACCCAGATGGCCGACCGGATCTATCGCACTGCACGCGCGCTTTTCGACCAGTTGGGCGATCAAGGCCCTTACCGGCTCCTTGGCTGCGGGTTGTCGCATCTTTGCCCCGAGACCGAGTCGGATGTCTCGGGCGACCTCCTCGACCCGCAGGCGGCCCAGCGCGCCCGCGCCGAACGCGCGACAGACGCCATCCGCAAACGCTTTGGCGCGGATGCGATCATCAAGGGCCGCGGGATGCGCTGAGCGCGCCCTGTCCCGGCACCCGCCCCCAACAGAAACATCACAGCGAGAGAGATGATTACATCCGATTTCTGCCGTGTCATGGCCAGCTACAACAGCTGGCAGAATCAGTCCCTGATCAGTGCTGCCGACGATCTGTCGCATGCCGCGCGCTGGTTGGATCGGGGGGCCTTTTTCGGGTCGATCGGCGCAACGCTCAATCACCTTTATTGGGCGGACGCACTGATCCTTGCCCGCCTCAATGGCAACGAACGCCCGCAAGACACGATCCGGCATTCACTGACCGATCCCTCTGACTGGTCTGACTACAAGACACGGCGCAAGGCGCGCGACCGGGAGATCGAGGATTGGGCCGAAACGCTGAGCGATGACGATCTTACCGGCACCGTCACCTGGTATCAGGCGGATGGAACAACCCGCATCGTTATGTCCAAATCCCTCTGCGCCGCGCAGCTGTTCAATCACCAGACCCATCATCGCGGGCAGGTCCATGCCATGTTGACAGCAGCCGGGGCCACACCCGAGGCCACGGATCTGACCGCATTTGTCTGACCTGTCGCTACTCCGCCGCCAACGGCAGGCGCTGTTGCCCGATAGACGCGATCTCGGACACCACCTTACGCAGCAGATCCCGCATCGCATCGAAATTCGCATTGGGGCGAATTGTTGCTTCGTGCATGTAGAGCCCGCGGTCGATCTCGATCTGGATCGCATGCTGGCGGCGCGACGGGCGGCCATAGGCCTGGGTCACATAGGCACCCGCAAATGGCGTGTTGCGCACCACATGCAGTCCGGCCCCGGCAAAGGCGGCTTCGACCCTCTCCACGATCTCCGGCGCGGCGGAGGCACCGAACCGGTCGCCCAAAACCACATCAGGCCTGCGCGCGGCGGCACGTGCGCTGCTTTCCACCGCCTCTCGCGGCATCGAGTGGCAATCGATCAGAATCGCCTGACCGAAAGCGGCATGCGCCTCGTTCAATAGATGCTGAAGCCGCGTGTGATAGGGATGCCAGACCGCGTGCAGGCGATGGTCCGCCTCGGCCCGGCTGAGCTTGCCCCGATAGATGGCCCGCCCACCCGCCACCACGCGGGGAATCACCCCCAGCCCCGAGGCGACGCGTGGATTGTGCCCGACCTTGCGCACCCCTTCGATCAGGGCCGGGTCCAGCTCGTCCGCACTGCGGTTGAGGTCGAGATAGGCGCGCGGCGCCGCGGCACAAAGAAGCGGCGCACCGAAACTTGGGGCGCAATCGAACAGCAGATCGACAAAAGCATCCTCGGAGGATCGAATCGCATGGTCATCCAGAGCCGTCTGCGCCAGAAACCGCGCATCGTAGTGCGCACCGCTATGAGGCGAGGCAAAAACCACGCTGGAGGTACGTGCGGCGGGCAGGGTCAGATGATAAGCGGTATTGGTCATGCGGCCTCCGGGATCAACAAAATCATAGACCGGAAAATAGTTCGATCAAAAGCCCTTGATCCCCCCGCCGACTCCTTTTATAGACCCCGCTTACCGGCGCGGGCTACCGCGCCCCATTACGTTCTGGGGCAGGCACGCGACGGCAATCATGGGCGGTTAGCTCAGTGGTAGAGCACTACGTTGACATCGTAGGGGTCACAAGTTCGAACCTTGTACCGCCCACCATGATTTCACGCCTCTGTTCACACAGGGGACCCGCGTAACCCAGGCGCTGGCCCGCGCCGCAGGAATTGGAGACGACCATGAAGGTCAGGAACTCGCTCCGCTCGCTCAAGTCCCGCCACCGGGACTGCCGCGTCGTGCGTCGCAAAGGCCGCGTCTATGTGATCAACAAGACGCAGCGCAAGTTCAAAGCCCGCCAGGGCTGAACTGTCGCAAGACATTCGAGCTTCAATCAAAACCGCGCCCATGGGCGCGGTTTTGTTGTTGCGGGGTGGCGATTTCCAGGTTCCCGCACCGGGCCTGGACGCGTTAGGCTTCTCTTGCGCAGGGAGAGGCCGCCATGTCCGACAAGCCAAACATCATTCTCATTCTCGCCGACGACCTGGGATTTGCCGATCTGGGATGTACCGGGTCCGAGATCCGAACCCCCAATATCGATGGGCTGGCGCGCGGCGGCGCCCTGCTGACGGCGATGTACAATTGCGCGCGGTGCTGTCCGACGCGGGCCTCGCTGTTGACCGGGCTTTACCCGCATAATGCCGGGATCGGCCATATGGGGGCCGATCTGGGCACGCCCGCCTATCGCGGCTTTCTGCGCAACGACTGCGCCACCATTGCCGAGCACCTGCGGGCGGCGGGCTATCGCACCTGCATGTCGGGCAAGTGGCATGTGGGCGGGGATTTCATGGCGCGCGAGGTAGACAGCTGGCGGGTGGGCGATATCGACCACCCCACCCCGCGCCAGCGCGGGTTCGACCGGTTCTATGGCATCGTCGACGGTGTCACGCATTTCTTCTCGCCGCATTATATGCTCGAGGACGATACGCGCGTCGAAACCTATCCGGACGACTTCTATTTCACCGATGCGATCACCGACAAGGCCATCGGCATGGTCGAGGAGGCGGTCGAGATGGAGCAGCCCTTCTTCCTCTACCTCGCCCATACCGCGCCGCATTGGCCGCTGCATGCGCATCCCGAGGATATCGCGCGTTATGACGGGGTCTATGGGCGCGGCTGGGACGCGCTGCGCAACAGCCGCCACGAGACGATGAACGCGATGGGCCTGTTTCAGACCAACTGGCAGATCAGCCCGCGCGACGAGGACGTCTGCCCCTGGGAGACCGCACCACACAAGGATTGGGAAGCGCGCAAGATGGCCACCTATGCCGCCATGGTGGACCGGATGGACCAGTCCATCGGCACGCTGCTGGCGGCATTGAAACGGATGGGCCAGTTCGACAACACCCTGATCCTGTTTCTCAGCGACAATGGCGGCTGTGCCGAATTCATGGCCGAGGATGGCTGGGCCAAGTTCTTTCCCGATACCACTCATGACGGGCGGCATATCGAGATGGGCAACCGACCCGAGATCATGCCCGGCAGCGCGCTGACCTATCAGAGCTATGACAAGCCCTGGGCCAATGTGTCGAACGCGCCGTTCCGCAAGTTCAAGCATTACGTGCACGAGGGCGGCATCTCGACCCCGCTGATCGCCCACTGGCCCGGCAGGATCGCGGCTGCCGCGCCGCTGCATGCGCCCTGTCACGTGGTCGACATCCTGCCGACGATCCTGGAGGTCGCGGGCGCACAGCCGATTGCGGAACTGGGCGGGCATGGAATGCAGCCCCTGCAAGGCGAGAGCCTGCTGGGCCTGCTGCGCGGCAAGGAATGGGAACGCGAACAGCCGATCTTTTTCGAGCACGAGGGCAACAGCGCCATTCGTCTGGGTCAGTTCAAGCTGGTGCGGCTGCACGGGCAGGACTGGGAGTTTTACGACATCGAGGCCGACAGGACCGAGCTGCATGACCTGATCCGGGGCGAGCCCGGCCGGGCAAAGGCGATGGTGGCCGAGTACCAGGACTGGGCCGACAAGACCGGCGTGCTGGACTGGGCCATCGCCCTGCCCCGGCTGCTGGCGGCCTGGCAGATGGACAATGCCGAGGGGTGACTGCGACGGAATTACCCGACTGAAATAATCGGTTTTACTTGCATCCGACCCGAAATCGGGTAATTGACTATTTCAGTCAGATTAACTGAATCGCGAGAGACCCATGTTCAAGACCACCACCGCCATCGCGCTTGCCCTGTTCGCCACTTCGGCCATCGCCGAGGGCGAACTGAACCTTTATTCGTCGCGCCACTATGACACAGACGAGCGGCTCTATTCCGATTTCGAAGACGCCACCGGCATCCGCATCAACCGGATCGAGGGCAAGGCCGATGAGCTGATCGCCCGCATGCAGGCCGAGGGCGCAAATTCGCCCGCCGATATTCTGCTGACCGTCGACACCTCGCGCCTGGCGCGTGCCAAGGAGGCCGGTCTGCTGCAAGCCATCGACAGCGCGGTGCTCGAAGACCGCATTCCCGCCAACCTGCAGGACAACGACAACCAGTGGTTCGGTTTCTCGCAGCGCGCGCGGCTCTACTTCTACGACAAGGCCAGCGTGAGCACCCCGCCTGCCACCTATCTCGATCTGGCCGATCCCGCCTACAAGGGGCAGGTCTGCATCCGCTCTTCCACCAACACCTATAACCAGACCCTGCTGGCCTCGATCATCACCCATCACGGCGAAGATATCGCGCGCGACTGGGCCGAGGGCGTGGTCGCCAACATGGCACGCGAACCGCAGGGCGGCGATACCGACCAGTTGCGTGGCATTGTATCGGGCGAATGCGGCATCGCGGTTTCCAACTCCTACTACTTCGCCCGCGCCCTGCGCAGCGACGTCAAGGGGCTGAGCGCCGAGATCGACAAGATCGGCATCGCCTTCCCCTCGCAGGACGCCGAAGGCGCGCATATGAACCTGTCGGGCGGCGGCGTGGCCGCCCACGCACCAAACCGCGACAATGCAGTCAAGTTCCTAGAATACCTCGCGAGCGATCAGGCACAGGTCTATTTCTCGAACGGCAACGATGAATACCCCGCCGTCGCCGGAGTGGACCTGGCCGAGAACGTGGCCGCACTGGGCGAGTTCAAGGCCGACGCGGTGAACCTGTCCGAGGTGGCCGCCAACATTCCGATGGCGCAGAAGATCTTCAACGAGGTCGGCTGGAAATAAGCCAACCCGCCCGGAAGACAAAGGCGCGGGACCCTCGCCCGCGCCATTTTTCATGCCTGTTGGTCAGGACCACTTACTTGCCGCGCCCGACCTGACGGCAGATCAGGATCACCGGCAACAGCCCCATCGCCAGGATCACCAGCGACGGCACCGCCGCCCCCTCCAGCCGTTCGTCGCTGGCCAGGCGATAGGCCTGCACCGCCAAAGTGTCAAAGTTGAAGGGGCGCATGATCAATGTCGCGGGCAGCTCCTTCATCACATCGACGAAAACGATCAGCAGCGCCGTCAACAACGAGGGGGTCAGGATCGGCAGGTGGATACGGCGGAGCGTGCCCAGCGGCCCCTGCCCCAGCGACCGGGCGGCGGCATCCATATTGGCATGCACCATGCTCTGCCCGCCCTCATAGGCGCCAAGCGCCGCTGCCAAGAACCGCACCATATAGGCCGCGATCAACAGCCAGATAGATCCGGTGATCAACAGCCCGGTGGACAGGCCGAACTGGGCTCGCATCCATGCATCCAGCGCGTTGTCAAAGGCGGCAAAGGGCACGATCAGCCCGACCGCGATTACCCCCCCCGGCACCGCATATCCCAGCCGCGCCAGATAGGCGGCCCCGTCCGAGCGCCGCCCCGGCCTGAGCCGCTGGAAGAAGCCGACGCAGATCGCTGCTGTCACCGTCACCACAGCCGCCGTACCCGCCAGCGTCAGCGAGTTGCGAATAAACCCGACATAGCGGCGCGACAGCAGGTCCTGTTCGGATTCCAGCCCCATTTGCACCAGGATCACCACCGGCAGGACAAAGCCCAGAACCACCGGGACCGCGCATAAGGTAAAGGCACCCAGCGCGCGCCATCCCGTCAGCTCGCCCGCCGGCAGCCCCGCATGCCGGCGCCCGGACTGGTAATAGCGCGCCTTGCCACGCTGGGTGCGCTCGGCCACTGCCAGCAGCAGGGCAAATCCCAGCAGACACAGCGCCAGCTGCGCCGCCGCCGCCCGGTCGGCCATCGAGAACCAGCTGGTATAGATGCCGGTGGCAAAGGTCTGTACCCCGAAATAGGCCACCGTGCCGAAATCGGCGATGGTCTCCATCACCGCCAGCAGCACCCCGCCCGCGATCGCGGGCCGCGCCATCGGCAGCGACACCCGCCAGAAGGCCGCCCATGGCCCGGTTCCCAGCGCCCGCGCCGCCAGAAAGGCACTTGCGCTTTGTTGCAGGAAGGCCGCCCGCGCCAGCAGGTAGACATAAGGGTAAAGCACCAGGATCAGCATCACCGCCGCGCCTTCGGTCGAGCGGATCTCGGGGAACCAGTAGTCGCGCGGTCCCCAGCCCGTCACCTGACGCAGGGTCGTCTGCACCACGCCCGGATGGTCCAGCACAAAGGTATACGCATAGGCCAGCACATAGGCGGGAAAGGCCAGCGGCAGCACCAGCGCGATTTCCAGCAAACGCACGCCGGGAAACCGTGTCATCGTCACCAGCCAGGCCGCCCCCACGCCCACGGCAAAGGTCCCGGCGGCCACCAGCGCGACCAGCAGCAAGGTTGTCGCCGCATAACCCGGCAACACGGTCTCGAGCAGATGGCTCAGCGTTTCGGTGCCGCCGGTCAACGCCGCCAGCGCCACCGCCACCATGGGCAACAGGCAAGCCGTGGCAATGGCATAGGCCAGTCCGCCCAGCAGGCGGGTGCCCGAAGACAGACGGCGGCGGGAGCCATGGGCGGCATATCGGGTTTCGGCCATCGCGGGTCCTGGCGGGTATTGCGGTTCTACCGCTCCTTAATCGACCAGATTAGTCGGAAATACCAGTGCCTGAGGGGATATTCCCTCTCTCCTCGCCCCTGCGGGCAGGGCGCAAAACGACGCGGCCCCGCGCGGATTCCTCTGCGCGGGGCCATCTGTATCTGTCAGGCGGGATCAGTCGTAGCGACGCTGATCCTCGATCACCAGACCGTCCTTGGGCAGGCTGCCCGGAGCCACGACCTCGATCACGCCCTTGAGCTTGAGCACTTCGGCAACCGATCGGGCATAGGCCGCATCATCGCCGCCGCTGCTTTCGATCTGCACCGTCATGGCATCCATCTCGCCCACGCGGGTGGCGATCACCCGCGCCTTGACGATCTCGGCGTGTTTGTCGACCAGAGCCGCCACCTGTTCAGGACGCACGAACATGCCCTTGATCTTGGTGGTCTGGTCGGCACGTCCCATCCAGCCCTTGATCCGCATATTGGTGCGTCCGCAGGGCGAATGACCCGACAGGACGGCGGACATGTCACCGGTGGCAAAGCGGATGAGCGGATAGTCGGGGTTGAGGGAGGTCACCACGACCTCGCCCACCTCGCCCGGCGCCACCGGCGTTCCTGTGCCGGGGGTGACGATTTCGACGATCACGTGTTCGTCGACGATCATCCCCTCCATCGCCGCGCTTTCATAGGCGATATTACCCAGGTCGGCGGTGGCATAACATTGCAGGCACGAAATGCCACGATCGGCATATTCCTTGCGCAGCGAAGGGAACAGCGCCCCGCCCCCTACTGCCGCCCTGGTAAAGCTGAGCGTAACGCCCATCTCCTCGGCCTTGTCGAGAATGACCTTGAGGTAATCGGGCGTACCGGCATAGGCGGTGCAGCCGATATCGCGCGCGGCGGTCACCTGCAATTCGGTCTGGCCGGTACCGGCGGGAAGCACGGCCGCACCGACCGCCCGAGCGCCGTTTTCAAAGATCATGCCAGCGGGTGTCAGGTGATAGCCAAAGCAGTTCTGCACGATATCGCCCTGCCCGATACCCGCGGCATGCAGGAAACGGCCCATCCGCCACCAGTCATGATCGGTGCCGCCCGGTTCATAGATCGGTCCGGGTGACTGGAACACATGGGCAAACCCGTGCGCCGGCTTGACGGTGAAACCGCCAAATGGGGGGTGCTCGCTCTGCGCCCGGCTCAACTCCGACTTGCGCAGCACCGGCAACGCCGCCAGAGCCTGCAAATCCGTGATTGCGGCCGGGTCGACATCGGCCAGCAGCCGCGCAAATCCATGAGCGGATTTGGCGCGTGCGATCTGCTCGGGCAGGTCGCGCGCCAGATCAGCGGTGCGTTGGTCGTCCGAGCGTGTTTCAAGCGTGTCAAAATGGGTCATGGCATGATCCTTCATCAGCTCAGCCACCGCTTGCGACGACGGTACGAGCGCACGTCGCGGAAGCTCTTGCGGCCCTCATCGGACATGCCGAGATAGAATTCCTTGACGTCCGGGTTCTCGCGCAGATCCTTGGCAGGGCCATCCATCACCACACGGCCCGATTCCAGGATATAGCCGTAATGGGCATAGCGCAGCGCCACGTTGGTGTTTTGCTCGGCCAACAGGAAAGACACGCCTTCCTTTTCGTTCAGGTCGCGCACGATCTCAAAGATCTCTTCGACCAACTGCGGCGCCAGACCCATCGAGGGTTCGTCCAGCAGAATGGTCTCGGGCCGCGACATCAGCGCCCGCCCCATCGCCACCATCTGCTGCTCACCGCCCGAGGTATAGCCTGCCTGACTGCGGCGGCGCTCCTTGAGGCGGGGGAAATAGTTGTAGACCAGTTCGAGATCACGCTGAATGTTGGCGCCGCCATCCTTGCGGGTATAGGCGCCGGTCAGGAGGTTTTCCTCGACGGTCAGGTGTTCGAAACAATGACGGCCTTCCATCACCTGGATCACGCCCTTGGTTACCAGGGCGGCCGGGTCCTGTTCGTGAATGGTCTCGCCGCGGTACTTGATCGACCCTTTGGTCACCTCACCGCGTTCGGAATGCAGCAGGTTCGACACTGCCTTGAGCGTTGTCGTCTTGCCGGCGCCGTTACCACCCAGCAGCGCGGTTATCCCGCCCTTGGGCACGGTGAGGCTGACACCCTTGAGCACGAGGATCACGTGATTGTAGATCACCTCGATATTGTTGACCTCCAGCAGGGTTTCCACCTGCGTATCCGTGGTTGTTGCCGCATCCAGCATCCGCGCTTGTCCTCATTGGCCCCGGTTCGCCGGGGATGATCGGGGTGGGACGGCGGCGGACCGCCGTCCCGGGTTCGATGCGAGCCCGATTGCCGGGCCCGGTCACACGCTTAGTTGCAGCGCGGCGAGATGTTGTTCTCGGTCGCGTAGGCGTTCGAGTCTTCCTCGATCAGCGCACCGATGACTTCGCTGTCGGTCGGTTTGAAGTTCGAGATCAGCGACCAGGTCTTGGATGCCGCATCCCACTGGGTCACGCCGACCAGGGCGTCACCGCCGTGGTTGCTGCACGACACCGAGAAGGCCGGGCCAAAGTTCGGCAGGCCCAGTTCGGCCATCTTCGCTTCGGTCATTTCCAGTGCTTCCATACCGTCGCGCATGTCGGCGGCGGTGATGTCGGCCTTGCCCGAAATCTCCTGTGCCTTCTTGGCGGCTTCGGCGGCCAGCATGGCGGCATAGAGACCACGGTTGTAGAGAACGGTACCAACCTGGTCACCGGCGCCGGCGGCCTTACCTGCGTCGATCACGTATTTCTGCAGATCGTCGAACAGCGGGAAATCGGTGCCGACGTTGTGGAAGGTCAGCGCCTTGTAGCCATTGGCGGCGTCACCGGCGGGCAGCACGTCGTTTTCCGAACCCGACCACCAGATGCCGATGAAGTTTTCCATCGGGAAGCGGATGTTGGCGGCTTCCTGCACCGCGACCTGGTTCATCACGCCCCAGCCCCACATCAGCACAAAGTCAGGCTTGTCGCGACGGATTTGCAGCCACTGCGATTTCTGCTCCTGACCCGGATGGTCGACCGGCAGGGTGCTCAGCTCGAAACCGTGCTTCTTGCTCAGCTCTTCCAGGGTACGGATCGGTTCCTTGCCATAGGCAGAGTTGTGATAGACCAGGGCGATCTTCTTGCCCTTGATGTCGCCACCGTTGCTCTCCAACAGATAGTTCACCGCACCCGAGGCACCATCCCAGTAGTTGGCGGGATAGTTGAAGACATGGCTGAACACGTTGCCGTTCTTGGCCGAGGTACGGCCATAACCCATCGAGTGGATCGCGATGCCGTCAGCGGTGGCTTTGGGGATCAGCTGATAGGTAATGCCGGTCGACAGCGGCTGATACACCAGGGCGCCCTGGCCCTTGGTGGATTCATAGCATTCGACACCCTTTTCGGTATTATAGCCGGTTTCGCATTCCAGCACGTTGGCCTTGACGCCGCCGATGCCGCCATCACGCTCGTTGAGCAGGGTGAAATAGTCGGCATAGCCGTCGGCAAACGGGATACCGCCCGCGGCATAGGGGCCAGTGCGATAGCTGAGCGACGGGAAAGTCAGGTCAGCCAGAGCCGGACCTGCGGCCATCAAGGCGCCCAGCGCCACGGTTGCCAGTTTCATTTTCATCGGGTTTTTCCTCCCTTGGTTTTGACCGATGGTGGTGTACGGGGCGATCCTACCGCCCCGTATCGGGATGCGCCTGCCCGCCTCAGTGCGGGAAGGGCCAGAGCCGCAGTTTCTCCTTGGCGACGCGCCACAGCTGCGCGAGGCCATGCGGCTCCATGATCAGGAATGCGACGATCAGCGCGCCGACGATCACCAGCTGAAGATGCGCCACGATATCGGTGGGCCAGCCCAGCATGTCTGCGCCGACGACCTTCAGGACCACCGGCAGCAGCACCAGGAAGGCTGCCCCCGCGAACGAACCAAAGATCGAACCGAGACCGCCGATGATCACCATGAACAGTACCAGGAACGATTTCTGGATGCCAAAGGCCTCGCCCACCTCGACCGCGCCCAGATAGAGCGCAAAGAACAGCGCCCCCGAGATGCCGATGAAGAAGGAACTGACGGCAAAGGCGGTCATCTTCGCCTTGAGCGGGTTCACCCCGATGATCTCGGCGGCGATGTCCATGTCACGGATCGCCATCCAGGTCCGGCCCATTGTGCCACGGGTCAGGTTGCGGGCGATCAGCGCGCAGGCGGTCAGAAAGATCAGGCAGAACAGATAGGTGGCCCAGGCCGGTGCGTTGGGACCGGTGATGATGATACCGAACGTATCCCGCTCGGGCGCGTTGATCTGGCCCGAGGCCGAGTAGTTGTAGAACCACGGCACCCGGTTGAACAGCCACACCAGAAAGAACTGCGCCGCCAGTGTTGCCACCGCCAGATAGAACCCCTTGATCCGAAGACTGGGCAGCCCGAACAGCACCCCTACTGCCGCGGTGATGCCGCCCGCCAGGATCACATGAATGAACATGCTCACTTCGGGAAATGCGGTCATCAGCTTGTAGCAGGCATAGGCGCCCACCGCCATGAATCCGCCGGTGCCCAGGCTGACCTGGCCGCAGTAGCCGACCAGGATGTTCAGCCCGATCGCGGCGATTGCATAGATCAGAAACGGCAGCAACAGCGCGTTTGCCCAGTAGTCGTTGATCACGAACGGGATGATCCCGAAGGCGATCGCCAGCACGACATAATACCGATAGCGGTCGAACTTGATCGGAAAGGTCTGGCTGTCGGCCTGGTAGGAGGTTTTGAAATCTCCGGCTTCACGGTAGAACATCGCTTACATGCCCCCTTCGGACTGCGCGCGGTTGCGGGCCGCGGCATCGAGTTGATTTGTCTTTTTTGCATAGCCGCTCGCTTCGGCGGCCCGGACCAGCCGCAGATACGCGACGATCCCCATGATGAACCCGGCAAAGGCCAGGAGGCTGGCGATGATCAGCTGGCGGTCGTTCAGGTCTTGCGCGGTCAGGGCAATATACCCAAAGGCCCAGAAGCCCGACCAGGCGACGACATTCACGATGGCGATCAGCTTGTTCATCTTTCCTCCCCTTTGCGAAGGTTCCGGGCGGGCGGGTCTCGTTGCGGCCCTGGCCGCAACGGGGTCGCCCACCGGAGCCTCAGACCCTTTCGATGATCTTCTCGCCGAACAGGCCCTGCGGCCGGAACACGAGGAAGATCAGTGCCAGAACATAGGCGAACCAGTTCTCGGTCGCACCGCCCACCATCGGGCCGATCGCGAATTCGAACAGCTTCTCGCCCACCCCGATGATCAGCCCGCCGACAATGGCGCCGGGGATCGAGGTGAATCCGCCCAGCATCAGCACCGGCAGCGCCTTGAGCGCGATCAGCGACAGCGAGAACTGCACACCCGATTTGGTGCCCCACATGATGCCCGCGACCAGCGCCACGAAACCGGCAACCGACCAGACCAGCACCCAGATGAAGTTCAGCGAGATGCCGACGCTCAGCGCCGCCTGGTGGTCGTCGGCCACCGCGCGCATCGCCCGGCCCTGCTTGGTATACTGGCTGAAGGCCACCAGCGCCGCCACCAGCAGTGCTGCGATCACCGTTGCCACGATGTCGAGATTGTCGATGAAGAAACCGTAGCCGAAGATGCCATAGGTGGTGTCGTCGATCCACACGTTCAGGCCCTGCGGCAGACCCACATCCAGCGTCTTGATCTCGGAGCCCCACATCAGGTCGGCCACGCCTTCGAGGAAATAGGCAAGCCCGATGGTGGCCATGAACAGGATAATCGGCTCTTGACCGACCAGGTGGCGCATCACGAACTGCTGCACCGCCCAGGCCAGCAGGACCATCACGCCCATCGTCAGGATGATCGCCAGCAACGCTGGAATATTCCATCCGAAATGGGTGATATGCCCGCCAAATATGGCGTTGATCAGATGCGAGAACGGTACCTGCCCGTTCATGATCCCCACCAGGGTCATGGCCGCGAACAGCGCCATCACACCCTGGGCATAATTGAAGATGCCCGAGGCCTTGTAGATCAGCACGAAACCCAGCGCGACCAGCGCATAGAGCACGCCCGCCATCAGGCCGTTCAGGATCACCTCGATCGCGAAAATCAGTTGGTCAGACATGTCCCGTGCCCCCGGTTTCCATCGTGTCGTTCAAGCGAAGATCAGTCATGGGCCACCCCCAGATAGGCGTCGATGACCTCCTGGTTGTTGCGCACCTCGTCGGGCGTGCCGTCGCCGATCTTCTTGCCGTAATCCATCACCACCACCCGGTCGCTCAGGTCCATGACCACGCCCATGTCGTGTTCGATCAGGGCGATGGTGGTGCCGAACTCGTCATTCACGTCGAGGATGAAGCGGCTCATATCCTCCTTCTCTTCGACGTTCATGCCTGCCATCGGTTCATCCAGCAGCAACAGCTTGGGCTCGGCGGCCAGGGCACGGGCCAGTTCGACCCGCTTTTTCAGGCCGTAGGGCAGGCGTGCCACCGGTGTCTTGCGGATATGCTGAATCTCGAGGAAGTCGATGATCTTTTCCACCGCCTCGCGGTTCTCGGTCTCCTCGCGCTCGGCCTTGCCGCGCCAGAGCGCCTGGCTCAGCAGACCCGCTTTCATATAGTTCAGCCGCCCGGTCATGACGTTATCCAGAACGCTCATGCCCTCGAAGAGTGCGATGTTCTGAAAGGTGCGCGCGATGCCCTGGCGGGCGACCTCATAGGGGCGCATCGCCGGACGGCGCGATCCGTGAAACCAGACCTCGCCCTCCTGCGGCACATAAAAGCCTGATATCACGTTCAGCATCGAGGACTTTCCGGCGCCGTTCGGGCCGATGATCGCACGGATCTCGCCCTCGCGGATGTCGAAACTGATATCCTTGATCGCCACCACACCGCCGAACCGCAGGGTGATGTTCTTCATCTCCATCACCACGCCGCCAATCTTGCGGCCGTCCGCGGTGGTGTATCCTTCAGATGCGTCAAGCATCGGTGTCTCCCTTGTCTTTCGGCAGTGCCCCGGCTGACGGGACGGTGGGCGGGGCGATGCGCCCAACGGGCGCGAGCGGCGTCCCGCCGGACCTCATTCCGCTGCCACCTGCTGCGCGGTGGTCGCCACGACCTTGGCATCGCAAACCGTCAGCGTCGCCTTGATCGCGCCCTTTCGGCCGTCCTCATAGGTCACCTCGGTCACGGTCGAGACCTTTTCGGACCCGTCATAGAGCGCGGCGATGATGTCGGCGAACTTCTCTTCGACGATGCGGCGGCGCACCTTGCGGGTGCGGGTCATCTCGCCGTCATCGGCATCCAGTTCCTTGTGCAGCACGACAAAGCGATGCACCTGGCAGCCCGACAGCATCGGGTCCTCGGCCACCGAGGCGTTCACCGTCTCCACATGCGAGCGGATGGTTTCCAGCACCTTGGGGTGACCCGCCAGTTCCTGATAGCTGGCATAGGCGATGTTGTTGCGTTCCGCCCAGTTGCCCACCGCCGTCAGGTCGATGTTGATGAAGGCGACGCAGCGGTCCTTGCCATTGCCGAACAGCACCGCCTCGAGAATGTCGGGATAGAACTTCAGCTTGTTCTCGACATATTTGGGCGCGAACATGCTGCCATCGGCCATCTTGCCCACATCCTTGGCGCGGTCGATGATGCGCAGGTGGCCCGATCCTTCCTCGAAGAACCCGGCATCACCAGTGGCGACCCAGCCCTCGGCATCCTTGGTCGAGGCCGTGCTTTCGGGGTTCTTGTAATACTCCACAAAGGTGCCCGGCGAACGATAGAAGATCTCGCCATTCTCGGCGATCTTGATCTCCACATCGGGGGCGGGCACGCCTACGGTATCGGCGCGCACCTGGCCATCGGGCTGCACGGTGATGAACACGGTCGCCTCGGTCTGGCCATAGAGCTGTTTCAGATTGATGCCCAGCGAACGGTAGAAGTCAAAGATTTCAGGGCCGATCGCCTCACCCGCGGTATAGCCTACGCGCACATTGCCTAAACCGAGCGTATCCTTGAGCGGGCCATAGACCAGCGCATTACCGATCGCGTATTTCAGGCGGTCACCGGCGCTGACCGGTTCACCATCCAGGATCTTGCCGCCCACCTTCTTGGCATGCGCCATATAGCGATGGAACATGTTCCGCTTGAGCGGGCTTGCATCCTCCATCCGGATCATCACGTTGGTCAGCTGGGTTTCGAACACGCGCGGCGGGGCAAAGAAATACGTCGGCCCGATCTCGCGCAGGTCGGTCATCATGGTGTCGGCGCTTTCGGGGCAGTTCACGCAGAAGCCACACCAATAGGCCTGGCCGATCGAGAAGATGAAATCGCCCACCCAGGCCATCGGCAGATAGGAGAGGATGTTCTCGTCCTTGGTCAGATTATCGAACTTGGCCGAGTTCTTGGCGCTTTCGATCACGTTGCGGTTCGACAGAACCACGCCCTTGGGCTTGCCCGTGGTGCCCGAGGTATAGAGCATCACGCAGGTGTCGTCATAGGTGATCTCGGCAATCCGCCGGTCAAGCTCGGCATCGAACCGGTAGTGCCCGGCACGCCCCTCGGCCATCAGGTCTTCGAGCGCGTTCATCTGGCTGTGGTCGTATTTCCGCATCCCGCGCTTGTCGGTGTAGAGGATGTGCTGGACCTGGTGCACGGTCTCCTGGATCTCGATGACCTTGTCGACCTGCTCCTGGTCTCCGCAGACGACGTATTTCGCACCACAATGCTCCATCACATAGGCCATCTCTTCGGCCACTGCGTCCTGATAGAGCGGCACCGGAACGGCGCCCACCATCTGGGCGGCTACCATCGACCAGTAATGCGCGGGACGGTTGCGACCGATCACGGCGACATGATCGCCCTTTGCCACACCCAGCTCCAGAAATCCCAGCGCCAGCGCGCGGATCTCTGCGGCGGTTTCGGCCCAGGTCCAGCATTGCCAGATGCCGAATTCCTTTTCCCGATAGGCGGGCCGGTCCCCGTATTGGGTTGCGTTGCGGTTAAGCAGCGCCGGAAGGGACTGAAGCCCCTCTGCGCCAGACTGCGTCTGAGCCAATCTCTTTCTCCCTCCCGTTGCCGGCCCGCTCCTTCGGGCCGGACATCATCGCCTGCGGATACCGACCAGACGATTCTGCCCCATCAGGGACAGGCGTATTGATCGGGGCCAATATTTTCGTGATGTTTTCGCAATTCTTACGAATTGTAACAGGCCTCTCCCTGCGTCATTTCACCCGACCCCGCACAGGCACGAAACCCTCAACCCTCTTGCGCCGGAACGTCAGGCTGGCGTTTTGCCGCTGCCACGAGACGGACAAGAACCTTTTCCCCCTGTCACGCCGGTGCTAGCCATGGCGCCAAGGGGGATATCAGCCATGGACAGGAACGATCAGTGGATCAAGGCCATGACCAGTGCCGGTCTGAACCTGATCGCTCAGGGCCTGTCGATCTATGACAACAACCTGCGCCTTGCCGTCAGCAATCGGCGCTTTCAGGAAATGTTTCACCTGCCCGACCAGCTGATCCGACCCGGCGCCAGGTTCGACGACACCATCCGCTATATCGCCGAGCGGGGCGATTACGGTCCGGTCGACGATATCGACGCACTGGTCCGCAGCCGGGTCGAACAGGCGCTGGCCTTTGTCCCGCACTATTTTGAACGGGTCCGTGCGAATGGTCAGGTTATCTCGATCGAGGGGGCACCGCTGCCGCAGGGGGGGTGGGTCACCGTCTATACCGACATCACCCGTACCAAGCGGATCGAGGAATTGCTGCGCGCCCGCTCCGAGGAACTCTCGGGCCAGCTGCTGGCCCATGCCGAGGAGCTGGGCGCCACCAACCGCAAGCTCGCCGCCACCATCAGCGCGCTGGAAGAGGCGCAGCGCCAGCTGACCGAGATCGAGGCGCGCACCCGCCTGACCACCGAGATGATGCCGGCCCATATCGCCCATGTGGACCGCGACGGCCATTACACCTATTCCAATCGTCGACTGAGCGCGGTGATGCCCGGGCGGCCCTCGGACATTCTGGGCCTGCATATCTCGGATGCGCTGGGCCCGGATGCCTTTGGCAAGATCGGTCCGCATCTGGAGGCCGCTTATGGCGGCGACAGCCCGGTCTTCGAATTCAACGAGGCGCATGATTCCCGCCGCATCCGGGTTGCCTTTACCCCCGACGGGGCGGGCGGGGTCTATATCCTGTCGATGGACGTGACCTCGGAAACCCAGGCGCGTGTCGCCCTGCAGCAGTCGCGCCGCCGCGCCATGGCGGCGCAGATGACCAGCGGGCTGGCGCATGATTTCTCGAACCTTCTGACCATCATCCTGGGCATGATGTCGAAGATGGAGAAGATGGACCTGCCCGAAGAGGCGGCCGAACTGGTCTCGGCCACACAGGCCACGGCACAGCGAGGCGGGCGCCTGCTCAATCGGATCGCCGACATGACCGGCAACCGCACCCTGCGCCCGCGCGCCACCGACATGCACGGGCTGCTCGAGGATCTCAAGCTGCTGGCCACCCCCAGCCTGCCGCGCGGCATCGGGCTGAGCGTTCTGGACCACACGCCCGACGAGGCGCTGATGCTGGATGCCGGCATGTTGCAGGATGCGCTGCTGAACCTTGTGCTGAACGCGCGCGATGCCTGTGGCGCCAATGGCCAGATCACCATCAGCGCCCATGCCATCTCGCGCATCTGGATCGAGATCGCGGTGACCGACACCGGGCCGGGGTTCTCCAAGGAGGCGCTGGAAAAGGCGCTGAACCCGTTCTTTACCACCAAGGGGAGCGAGGGGTCGGGACTGGGCCTGCCCATGGTCTATGATATGGTCAAACTGGCGGGAGGCGACATGCGCATCGCCAACACCCCTACCGGCGCCGCGATAACCCTGCGCCTGCCCTATCGTGCGGCGCCGCAGGTACAGGGCGGTCTGGCGCTGCTGGTCGAGGATAACGAGGACCTGCGCGCCACCTTTCGCGACATGCTGGTCGAACTGGGGTATTCGGTGATCGAGGCCACCTCGGCCGACGAGGCAAGCGCGCTGGCCGCCGATATCGAGGATATCGCGCTGGTGCTGTCCGACATCAAGCTGGAAGGCGACGCCACCGGCATCGACCTGCTGAAACGATTGCCCAAGTCGCTGCCCTGCATCCTGATGACCTCGCTGCCGCTGTCCGACCCGCTGCACCGCGAGGCATTGACGCGCGGCCCGGTGCTGCGCAAGCCCTTTACCCGCGCGCAACTGGCCGCGCTGCTGCGACCCGAGGAGGGATCATGACCGCCCCGCTCGTCACCATCCTGGACGATGAACCCGAGATCCGCCTGATCCTGACCGAGGCGCTGGCCGAGGCCGGGTTCCGCACCCAGAGCTTTTCGCGCGCCCGCGAATTCGAGGCCTCGCTGAAGCGCGTGACGCCGGATGTCTGCCTGGTGGACCTGTCGCTGCCCGATACCGACGGGCTGGCATTGGTGCACCGGCTGGCGCTGGAACAGGGGGCGACGGTGATCATCATCTCGGGCCGGGCACAGGTGCAGGACCGGGTCACCGGGCTGGAGCTGGGCGCCGACGACTATATCACCAAACCGTTTGACCCCGCAGAGGTGGTGGCCCGCATCCGCGCCCGCCTGCGCGACGGCCAGCGCGGGCCGGTTTCGGGGGGTGGTGACACCGCCGAGTTCAACGGCTGGACCGCCCATTTCGACCGCTACGCGCTGGAAGACGACACCGGCGCCGAAACTCCGTTTTCCCATGCCGAAGGCGAGGTTCTGCGTCTGTTTTTGGAAAGCCCGAAGCGTCTGATCAGCCGGGCCCAGATGCAAGAGGCATTGGGCGGCGGTGCCGGCGACAGCTTTGACCGGGCCATGGATGTGCGCATCTCGCGCCTGCGTACCAAGCTGCGCGAAGACCCCAAGAACCCACGCCTGATCAAGACGATCTATGGGGCAGGTTACATTTTTCTGGGCGATGTCAGCTGGCGCTAGGATCGGGGCCCTGGGCCACAGAGTTGACCTGAACGGCCCGCCAGCGATAGACTCCTCGACGGAAGCGCGGACTCATAGAGCGGCGGCAGCAATGCCCGTCGCATTCTTGGCGCAACGGGAGGCTGCCATGCATTCCTATCTCGAAATCCGCAAGCGCATGCTGTTCAAGGCAGTACGCCGCTATACCCTTGCCGACATGGCCTGGCGGCAAAGTCTGGAACAGGCCGCGACCCTGGTGCCAGGCGCCATGGGACGGAGCTATTTGATGATCGGAAATCCGGGCTCTCGCGTGCGGCGTCTTTTTGACGAGCGGGACCGGGCGATACAGCGCCTGACAGCGGCGCAGGCCAAGCTGCACGAGGCACGCGCCCGTATCGGCGGTCAGCAAGCCGAAGCGCATATCCTGTTGATCGCCCGCCACTGAGGCCGACGCGCGGTTTCGGAGCGGCGCCATCGCCCGCAGCCGCGCGGGTCAGGCCACGAAAAGCGGCCTGTTCGCCTTGAACCAGGGTACCAATACCTCGCGAAAGGCGCGTGGTTTCGCCGCCCGCCAGACATCGCGATGCGCAACCACCCAGATATCGGCGTAGGGCTGCGGCGGCAGTAGCGGCACCTGCACCAATCCCGGCGTGGCCCGGCCCAGAAACATCGGCATCCGCACCGCGCCCAGCCCCGCCTGCGCGGCACCGACCATGGCCGCCATATCATCAAATACCAGACGCAGCCGGGTGTTCGGATACTGCTCCAGCACCACTTGAGGCACACGTGGGTTCTGTTCATAGGCGATCCAGTCCACCGCCGTTGCCGGATCGGCGGCCAGCCGTTCGGCCAGGCCCGGCGTGGCAAAACTGGCCGACTGCTGCGAACACAGCCTGAGCCCGGTCAGTGTATCGCCCGGGCTGCGGCTGATACGGATGGCCAGATCGGCCTCGCGCCGGGTCAGGTCCAACAGGTCGTTGGTGGCCCTGAGCCGGATCTGGACCTGCGGATGCGCTTCGGCAAAACGCGCCATGACCGGTGCGACATGCGGCCCGACAAGGAGTTGCGGCGCAGTGATCACCAATTCGCCGTTCAGGCTCTGGTCGCGGCCTTGCAGGCGGCGCAACAGATCGTCCTGCCGCGCCTCCATCCCGGCGGCGTGTTCAGCGACCAGTCGACCGGCATCGGTGGCGCGGTACCCGTCGGCCAAACGCTCGAACAAGACCTCGCCCAGCGCCGCCTCGGCCCGCAGGATCCGCCGCGACACGGTGGTATAGTTGAGGTCGAGTTCCGCCGCAGCCGCAGCAAGCGTGCCACCGCGCACCACAGCCAGTACCGTTTTCAGATCGTCCCAGTCGATTTGCATGACGTGCATTTATGCATGTTACCCATGCATTACCACGCGTTTTTGCCACACATCCGCGTGATTATGCTCTTTCCATCGCAACCGAGAAGGAGACCCAGATGATATACGCTGTTTTCAAGGCCACCATAACCAACCCCGACGCCCTGGCCAGTTATCGCGAAAGGGCCGGCGCCGCGCTGGCCCGTCACGGCGGCAAGGTCGAGACCGCAACACCCGCCCCAACTGCGCTGGACGGAACGCCCGACATCCCAGACGTGGCCGCACTTCTCAGCTTCCCGGACGCCGCAGCCGCGCGCGCCTGGATCGACGACCCGGACCTGGCCGAGCTTCACGGCCTGCGCCGCAGCGCAGGCAGCTCCGAAATCCTGCTTTTGGGTTAGGGCCGCGCGTTCAGCTGACGGATCGCCGAGGCCAGCCGCTCTGCCACCTTGCGGCTGGTCTTGCGCGACGGGTGGATCAGGTCGGGCGCGAAATAGGTCAGACCACCGGGGGGCACGATGTCCTGCATCGAAATGTAGAACACGCCCTCGTCAGTGTCGGCAAAGCGTGCAATCCGCGCTTCCAGCTCGTCACCGTCGTTCTTGCAGTGCTCGATCGGGGTCAGCAGATTGGGGCTGCGCAGGTAGCCCGGATAGATCACCCGCGCCCCTTGGGCCCTTATGTGCCGGATCAGGTCGGGGATCTGGCCGCTCTCGCCATCTTCCGATATCAGCCGGTTCATCACCGTGCCGCACCGGCCACATCCGCAGCCAAACAACAAATCGTTGCCGCCACCATTGACCACCACCCAGTCCCAGTTTCCGGGCTCGTATTGATAGGGCACGTTAAGCCCGCGCCCCTCGTCGCCCTCGTCCCGGGTCAGCATCCAGGCACCGCTGAAGGACCGGTCCACTACCGGCTGCCCCAGCTCTTTTGCCATCACGTCCGGTATCGAGCTGCCCAATGCCGAGTTCCACGACAACAGCGAATCGCCGATCGCCAGGATGCGCGCATCCTGATTGCGGCTCACCGAGTCCTGGCAGGCCGCCAGAACCCCGGCAAATGTGACAAGGAACAAAAGCGTGCGTAACATCCCGTCTCAACCCTCAGAACAATTCGAGTCAAATTTTCCCTCCATAAAGTGACGGAAGAACCGGGCAGAAACATGGCACGAGGTGGATTTTCTGAAGGGTCAGCCCAATGCGCGCACCGCATGGTCCAGAACCCGTAATCCGGCAACCAGGTCCCGCTCGTCGGTATCTTCGGCAAAGTCATGGCTGATCCCGCCAATGGACGGCACGAACAGCATCGCCACCGGCATCAGGCGCGACACGTTGGTGGCATCGTGCAATGCACCCGAGGGCATGGAGCGCCACCGCCCCGGCGCCACCGCTTCGGCGCCCTGTTCCAGCGCGACGTGCAATTGTGGATCCATCGCCACCGGCTCCAACCCCAGAAGCGGACCAAAGCTCAGCGTCATGCCGCGCGCCTCCGCCACCTCCTGCGCCGTGGCGCGAATGATCTCCTCCATCCGCGCCAGCCGGTCCGTGTCGCCATCGCGCCACTGCATCGAAAACCGCGCCCGCCCCGGTACGATGGACGAGGCATTGGGATGCAGGCTGACATGGCCGATGGTCCAGACCGTGCGCGGGGTGACCACGTTGCGGAACCGGTCATTAAGGCGCGCATTGAACTCACCCAGCGCCTGGAACGCATCGCGGCGCAGATGCATCGGCGTGGTGCCGGCATGGTTCTGCTGACCCTCGAATGTCACCTTCATGTCCCGAATCCCGACGATATCGCTGACCACTCCGATCTGCTCGCCCTCGGTATCCAGCGTCGGACCCTGTTCGATATGCATCTCGACAAAACCGGTAAACTGCGACGGGTCGACAAAATCCCCCGCCAGATCCGCCATTGCCGCCCGCGCGCTTGCAAAAGTCTCGCCCGCGTGATCGGTCAATCCATCCGCCTCGGACAGCGGCAGGTGCCTCGACCAGATCGCCGATCCGGTGGTGACCCCGAACCGCCCTTCCTCGTCCTGGAAACTGACCACAGAAACCGGGCGCTCGCTGCTCCGCGCAACCTCCAGCGCCGCGATCACTCCCAATGCGCCGTCCAGCCAGCCGCCCTCGGGCTGGCTGTCGGAATGCGACCCCATCAGCAGCGACGGCCCCTCGGCCAGACCAAAGAGATTGCCGACCGGGTCGAACCGCACGTGCAACCCCGCCTCCTCCATCCGGCCCGCCAGCCAGCGGCGTGCGGCGATATCCGCCTCGGAATAGGCCGGCCGCACCACGCCCTTGCCGACCCCCGCCGCACCAAAGCTGCGCAGCCTGTGCAGATCCTCCAGAAACCGCTCCGCGTTCACCGTCATCGCCTGTCCTCCCATCCCTTCATTCCGCTGAAAATACTCCCGCCGGAGGCATCCGCAACCAACCACACGCGCCGCCACCCGCGAAATTCGCACCCTCGGCGCCAAACCCCTCTGGCCCCCGCCCCGATCCTTGCCTAAGAGTCTGCCCGAACCGGAGGATGACATGTCTCACATCACGCTGATCCGCCACGGACAGGCCAATACCACAGCCCGCGATGAGGCGAGTTATGACCGGTTGAGCGAACTGGGTCACCAGCAGGCGCGCTGGCTGGGGTCGCATCTGGCCGACACCCGCGCCCATCATCCCCGCGTCTATTGCGGCACCCTGACCCGCCATGTGGAGACCGCCGCCAGCATGGGATTGGCCGATGTGGTGCAGGACCCGCGCCTGAACGAGATCGAGTACTTCACCCTCGCCCAACTTTTCGAGGCACAGCATGGTGTCACCATCCCCGAGGATCGCGAAGGCTTTGTCGAGCACCTGCCGATGACCTTCACCGCCTGGGCCGAGGGCCGCATCCAGGACGCGCCCGAAAGCTTCGAGCAGTTCGAAACCCGTGTTCAGACCGCGCTCTCCGAAATCGCGCAAGGGTCGGGCCCGGCCATCGTGGTCACCTCGGGCGGGCTCATCTCGATGGTGATGCGTCAGGCGATGGGGCTGGACATACCCGCCATGGCGCGGGTGGCTCTTGCCATCATGAACACGTCAATGCATCGTCTCTACCCGATCGGCACGCATCTCAGCCCGGTGCTGTTCAACGCCGTCCCGCATCTGGAGGCCCCAGAGCGGCAGTTTGCCCAGACGCATCTCTAGGGAGATCCGATGCAGCTTTATTGTGCACCCGGCACCATTTCCGTGGCCGTCGCCATCGCGCTTCACGAGGCGGGAATCGAGCATGAGAAAGTACAGCTCGACTTTCGCGCTGCCGAACAGACCAGACCCGCCTACCACCAGATCAACCCCAAGGGCCGGGTACCGGCGCTGGCGGTGCCGGGCGGCATCCTGACCGAAACCGGTGCGCTGCTGGAGTTCATCGCCGACAGCGCGCCCGACAAGGGGCTGGTCCCCGCCGACCAGCTGCTGCGTGCCCGCATGCGCGAGGTGATGTATTACCTTGCCTCCACCATGCATGTGAACCACGCCCACAAGCTGCGCGGCGCGCGATGGGCCGACCGCGCCGACAGCTGGGCCGACATGACCGCCAAGGTGCCCGAGACGATGACCGCCTCGGCCACCTATGTCGAGACGAACGGGCTGCGCGGACCCTTCGTGCTGGGCGAGGCGGTCAGCATCGCCGATTGCTATCTCTACGTGGTCACCGGCTGGCTCGAGGGCGACGGGGTCGATCTGGAGCCCTTCCCGAAAATCCGCGCCTTCCGCGCCGCGATGGAGGCGCGCGCCTCGGTCCAGGCCGTCAAGGCCGCCGGTCTGCTTTGAACAAAGGACAAGACATGACGCATCTCTGGGTCCGGGCCGAACAGCGCCCCAACGAGGAACGGGTCGGGCTGACCCCCGAGGGCGCCGCCGCCCTGATCGCCGCCGGTATCCGGGTCACGGTCGAGGAAAGCTCGGTCCGGGCCATTAGGCTGGACGGATACCGCGACGCTGGCTGCGAGATCGCGCCCGAGAACAGCTGGCCGGATGCCCCGCGCGACGCCATCATCTTTGGGCTCAAGGAATTGCCCGAGGACGGCACGCCCCTGCCGCATCGCCACATCATGTTCGGCCATGCCTTCAAGGGACAGTATTCGGGCCGCCGGTTGCTGGAGCGGTTCAAGGCCGGGGGCGGCACGCTTTATGACCTGGAATATCTGGTGGACGAGACCGGCCGCCGGGTCGCGGCATTCGGCTATTGGGCGGGTTATGCAGGGGCTGCCGTGACACTCAAGGCCTGGGCCGCGCAGCAACAGGGTGGCATCTGCGGCCCGGTGGGCGTCTATGCCAGCAAGGACATGCTGAACGCAGCACTTGCCGCGGAGCTCGACGCCACCGGCGCCCCGCGTCCCCGTGCCATCGTGATCGGCGCGCTTGGTCGGGTCGGCACCGGTGCGGCTGATCTCTGCACCGCGATGGGTGTCGAGGTCACCAAATGGGACATGGCCGAAACCGCCAGCGGCGGGCCGTTCCCCGAGCTCCTCGCTCATGACATCTTTCTCAACTGCATTTTCGCCCGCCCCGGCACGCCGGTCTTTGTGCCGCGCGAGGCGCTGAGCGCCCCCCGCGCCCTGACCTCCATCGGCGACGTGGCCTGCGACCCCGACAGCGATTACAACCCGGTGCCGGTCTATGATCGCGCCACCAGCTGGGACGCGCCGGTGCTGCGCGTGGCCGAGGACCCGGTGCTTGACGTGATGGCGATCGACAACCTGCCCTCGATGCTGCCAGTCGAAAGCAGCCAGGACTATGCCGCGCAACTCCTGCCCTCGCTACTGACCCTGACTGACCTGGATGCAGGGGTCTGGGGCCGGGCACGGGCCACATTCCTTGACCATCTGGAGGGGTGATGGAAATCTATCTCGGTTTTCTTGCCGGCACGCTGGGCACGATCTGCTGGATCCCGCAGGCCTGGAAAGCCTGGTCCAGCCGCAACACCGCCGGTCTGTCGCTGCCATCGAACCTGCTGTTTCTGATGACAGTGTCGCTTTGGTTGCTCTATGGGCTGATGGTCGGTGACTTGCCGTTGATCGTCGCCAATGCCTGCGCCGCGGTGATCGTTCTGTCGATCATCACCGCCAAGTTGAAATTCGGATAAGGGAGATACCCTCATGACCATCCATTGGTGTGGCACCGGCCTGTCGGCCATTCCCGGCCTGCGCCGCCTGATCGAGGCGGGCCATCCCGTCACCGTCTGGAACCGGACCGTCGAAAAAGCCCGTGCCGAGCTGGGCGACTTGACCGACGACATCCGCGCCTTCGACATCGACGCATTGGGCGCGGTGCTGGCCAAGGGCGATGTTGTGGTCTCGATGCTGCCGGGCGACTGGCACGTGCCACTGGCCGAACTTGCGATCGCCAAGGGTGCGCATTTCGTCTCGTCGTCGTACATCGCGCCCGAGATGCGCGCGCTGGACGACCGCGCCCGCGCCGCCGGCGTGAGCCTGGTGAACGAGATCGGCCTTGATCCCGGCATCGACCACCTGATGGCGCATGAGCTGGTGGCCGATTACCGCGCCTCTGACGCGTTCGACGCCCAGAACGATCTCAGCTTCATCTCCTATTGCGGTGGTATCCCGAAACACCCCAACCCCTTCCGCTACAAGTTCAGCTGGTCGCCGCTGGGCGTGCTGAAGGCGCTGCGCTCGCCGTCGCGCTCGATCCGCGACTATGCCCCGCTGGATGTGGCGCGGCCCTGGGATGCGATCAGCAGCTACACCGCGCCGCTGCCCACGCCCGAAAGCTTCGAGGTCTATCCCAACCGCGACTCGCTGCCCTTCATGGCACAGTACCATTTCGAGGAGCATTGGCCGGTCAAGGAATTCGTGCGCGGCACCCTGCGGCTGAATGGTTGGGCCGACGCCTGGGGCGATGTGTTTCGTGAAATCGAGACGCTGAAAGGCCCCGAGGGCGACGCGCGGCTCAAGGAAATGTCCGACCAGTTCTGGGCCGAGAACGCCTATGACGAAGGCGAACCCGACCGGGTCGTTCTCTGCGTCGGCCTGAAGGCCGAGAAGGGTGGGCGCGAGGTCTGGCACAAATCCTATGTGATGGATGCCTGGGGCGACGCGCGCGGCACTGCCATGGCGCGGCTGGTCTCGATCCCGGTCTCTCTGGCGGTCGAGGCGGTTCTGAACCGGGAAATCCCCGCTGGCGTCCAGGCCGCCTCCAGCGATCCAAAACTGCTGGCGCGCTGGATGGGCGAAGTGGGAAAACTGGCCCAGCACCTGCAAATCGTGGATCATACCAACTGACAAGGGCACTGAACCGGCCCCTTCATTCCGCTGCAAATACTCCGGGGGAGCCTACAAAATTCGACGAATTTTGTAGGCCGGGGGCAGAGCCCCCGCCCCCCTCGGCCAAATCCTACATCAGATCGTTTTCCACATCCTCTGCCGAGATGCCCAGTGCATCCAGCCCGTTTTCCAGATGATCCGACAGATGCGGCGAACCCAACAGATAGTCGGCGCAGGGGGTGGTTGCCTCGGCCTTGGCGGTCTCGATCGCCTCCCCCAGTTCCTCGGCCTCGAAACTGCCGCGTCCGATCCACATGATCGCGACCAACTCGGCCTGTTCGTCCTCGCTCATCCGGTCGATAAAGGCGCGCAATTCGCCCTCGGCCCGATCCAGCTCGCGCGCCATCATCGCCACCTGCGCCACCTTGCGTGCGGAAATCTCCAACATTCTGCCAACTCCTGTTCGCGTGTCCTGTTTCCATCAAACAGGCAACGGCCATCGCGTCTTTGATCTTACGCAAACTCGGCCGCGCGCCAGATGGCACGAGAGAATTGTAATAGGCGCCCGATTTCCGGCGACCCCGGCGCAGCTCTTGCGTTAGGTTCGGAACATGACCGATCTGCTCCTGCCCGACGACGACACGCTTTACTCCGTGCTCACGGCGCGCAATCCCGCCTGGGACGGTCGCGCCTATGTGGGCGTTACCTCTACCGGCATCTTCTGTCGGCTGACCTGCCCTGCGCGCAAACCAAAGCGTGAGAATTGTCGCTTCCTGCCCACGGTGGCGGCCTGTCTCGCCGCCGGATACCGCCCTTGCCTGCGGTGCCGCCCGCTGCGACCCGAGGGTGCGGGCGACCCTTTGGTAGCCCGCCTGCTCACCGCGCTCGAGACCGACCCGGCGCGACGCTGGACCGAGGGGGATCTGACCGAGATGGGCCTCGACCCCTCGACCGTGCGACGCAGTTTCAAGCGGCAGTTCGGCCAGACGTTCCTCGACATGGCGCGGCAGGCGCGGTTGCAGGCAGGGCTGACCACGCTGGCAGATGGAGGGCGTGTGATCGATGCGCAAATCGAGGCCGGATACGAGTCGCCCGCCGCCTTTCGCGCGGCCTTTGCACGGCATCTTGGCCTGCCACCGGGCAGCTTTCGCGCCAATGCAATGCTCCGGGCCGACTGGTTCGACACCCCCCTGGGCGTGATGATCGCGGTCAGCGACCGTACCCGGTTGCACCTGCTGGAATTCGCCGATCGCAAGGCCCTGCCAACCGAACTGAAGCGCCTGCACGCCAGTTGCAGGGGCGATCTGGGCTTTGGTCGATTGCCACCCATTGACCTGGCCCAGGCGCAACTGACCGAGTTCCTCGCAGGGCAACGCACCCGGTTCACCCTTGACCTGGCCTTGCACGGCACGCCCTTTACTCGCCGGGTCTGGCAGGCTTTGCAGTCGCTGCCCGCCGGCAGCACGATCTCCTATGCCGAACTGGCCCGCCGGTTGGGCCGACCCGAGGCGGTCCGAGCAGTCGCGCGTGCCAACGGCGCCAATCAGATCGCGATCGTGATCCCCTGTCATCGGGTCCTGGGCGCGGACGGGGCGCTCACCGGATATGGTGGTGGCCTGTGGCGCAAACAGCGCCTGATCGAGCTTGAACGGGCCTATGCCCAGACCGAAAGGACATGCGCATGAACCAGATCGCCCTTGCCCAATCCTTTGCCGCGATGCACCGGCCCGGGCAACCGCTCATCCTCTACAACGCCTGGGATGCAGGCAGCGCGCGGGCCATTGCCAAGGCGGGTGCGCGCGCCATTGCCACCGGCAGTTGGTCACTGGCGGCCGCTCAGGGCTATGCCGACGGACAGCAGATGCCGCTGGAATTCGCGCTGCAAATCCTGGCGCGGATGACACGAAGCGTCGAATTGCCGGTCAGTTTCGATTTCGAGGCGGGTTTTGCCAGTCGCCCCGGTGATCTGGCCACCAATACGGAACGGGTGATCGCCGCCGGCGCGGTCGGGGTGAATTTCGAGGATCGCGTCATTGGTGAACAGGGCCTGCTGCCCTTGCCCGAGCAGGTCGCGCGCCTGACAACCCTGCGCAAGGCCGCCGAGGCGACCGGGGTTCCGCTCTTCATCAATGCCCGTTCGGATGTGTTCTTTCAGGGCAGCGCGCCCGAGGATCATCCAGCCCTCGTGCAAGAGGCGTTGACCCGCGCGCGCGCTTATAGCGACGCAGGCGCGAACGGGCTGTTCCTGCCCGGACTGGTCACGCCAGACCTGATCGGAGAGATCTGCGCCGCTACCTCGCTGCCCGTCAACATCATGCAGACCGGAAAGGCCCCCGAGCACGCCCGCCTGGCGGGCTTGGGCGTGGCCCGCATCAGCCACGGCCCCGCCCCATGGATCATGGCCATGGCAGAACTGACCCGCGCGGCAGAGGCCGCCTTGACGCTCTAGGCTCAGGACCCATTAATCCTGCGCCACTGGCGCCAAATCCGCGAAATATCAGGGGTTTGGCGCGCCAGGCATAGTGGCGCTATTCCCAAGCGCGCCAAGCCGCTGAGATGAAGTGGATTTGGCGTCCTTCGGATTTGACGGATTTGCCGCCTGACGTCCTTTCAGTGCCTTGAAATAGAACCACTATTCCTGCGACATTGTACGTCGTCAGACAGCAAATCTGTCAAACCAGTGGTGCAGGATTAATGGGTCCTGAGCCTAGCTTGGCCGAACCGGGCTCAGCCCGAAGCCGGGACCGGTCTTTCGCGCGGATAGTGGTGCATGTTCAGAAAGGCCGCGCCCTCGGACCCGGCCCGATAGCCATGCGGCAGGTCGGCGGCAAAGCGCAGGCCTTGCCCCGCCCCCAGCGGCACCCAATCCCCTTCGCGCAGAACCTCCAGCGTGCCCTGCAATATGAACACCTCTTCGGTGACACCGGCAGCATGGGCGGCGCTTTGGTGGCATTGATCGGGTTTCAGGGCGACATGAAAGGTCTCGGCCCCCAAGAGCGGGTCAAAGGGAAACACGATCTTGACCTCGATACTGCCGGGAAAGGTCACGGTGCGAAAGAGCCGCGCATCGTTCGGATCGCGCAGCGCGGCAGGGCCGATGAGCGCGCTCAGCGGCATCTGGAACCCTTTGGCGATCTTCCACAGCGTGGCGATGGTCGGGCTTGATTCGCCACGCTCGATCTGTCCCAGCATCGCCTTGCTGACGCCGGTCAGCTCGGCCACCTTGGCAAGGCTCAGTCCCGCCGCGGCCCGCACCTCGCGCAGTTTCAGGGTAATTTCATCCGGCTGCATGCCTTTTGCCCCGCGAATTCTCTTGTGCGTTATAACGTCCATGCTGTAGCGTACGCTATAACGTCCGCCCCTGGCAAACAAGGGCCTGGCTGGGGCCGGACAAGGCGAAAACCAACCGGCGCCTCCAACCGCGCCCTCAGAGATCAACCGCCCGCTGCGGGCAATAGGGAAACAGCAAGATGCCAATGTACCGATCCAGAACCTCGACCCATGGACGCAACATGGCGGGCGCGCGCGGGCTCTGGCGCGCGACCGGCATGACCGACAGCGATTTCGGCAAGCCGATCATCGCCATCGTCAATTCCTTCACCCAGTTCGTGCCGGGACATGTGCACCTGAAGGACCTGGGCCAGATGGTCGCCCGCGAGGTCGAGGCCGCAGGCGGTGTCGCCAAGGAATTCAACACCATCGCGGTGGATGATGGCATCGCCATGGGTCATGACGGCATGCTCTATTCGCTGCCTTCGCGCGAGGTCATCGCCGACAGCGTCGAATACATGGTCAACGCCCATTGCGCCGACGCGATGGTCTGTATCTCGAACTGCGACAAGATCACGCCTGGCATGCTGATGGCGGCGATGCGGCTCAATATCCCCTGCATCTTTGTCTCGGGCGGGCCGATGGAGGCGGGCAAGATCGACATCGCCGATCTGGAAATGACCAAGATCGACCTGGTCGACGCCATGGTCGCCGCCGCCAATGACAAGTTCACCGACGAACAGGTGCAGCATATCGAGGAAAACGCCTGCCCCACCTGCGGATCCTGTTCGGGCATGTTCACTGCCAACTCGATGAACTGCCTGGCCGAGGCGCTGGGGCTGGCGCTGCCGGGCAATGGCTCGACGCTCGCCACCCATTCGGACCGCAAGGCGCTGTTCCTCGAAGCCGGTCGCCGCATCGTAGAGATCACCAAACGCCATTACGAGGGCGAGGAGAAGGGCCTGCTGCCGCGCGAAATCGCGACGTTCGAGGCGTTTGAAAACGCGATGAGCCTGGATATCGCCATGGGCGGCTCGACCAATACCGTGCTGCACCTTCTGGCCATTGCCCATGAAGGCGAGGTGGATTTCACCATGTCCGACATGGACCGGCTCAGCCGCAAGGTGCCCTGCCTGTGCAAGGTCGCGCCCAATACCGCAAACGTCCATATGGAGGATGTGCACCGCGCGGGCGGCATCTTCTCGATCCTGGGAGAGCTGAGCCGCGCCGGGCTGCTGCATGACGGCTGCGGCACGGTACATTCGGCCTCGATGGGCGAGGCAATTGCGAAATGGGATATCAAGGTCGCCAACAACCCCGAGGCCGAGAGCCTGTTCAAAGCCGCGCCCGGCGGCGTGCGTACCACCCAGGCCTTTAGCCAGTCGAACCGTTACAAGGAGCTGGATACCGATCGCGAAGGCGGCGTGATCCGCTCCAAAGAGCATGCCTTCAGTCAGGATGGCGGGCTTGCGGTCCTCTTTGGCAACATCGCCGAGGACGGCTGTATCGTGAAAACCGCCGGTGTGGACGCCTCGATCCTGCAATTCACCGGCACCGCCCATGTCTGCGAGAGCCAGGATGATGCGGTCAACAACATCCTGACCGGCAAGGTCAAGGAAGGCGACGTTGTGGTGATCCGTTATGAGGGGCCGCGCGGCGGGCCGGGCATGCAAGAGATGCTCTATCCGACCTCCTATCTTAAGTCGAAGGGGCTCGGCAAAGCCTGCGCGCTGCTGACCGACGGACGCTTCTCGGGCGGTACCTCGGGGCTGTCGATCGGTCACGTCTCGCCCGAGGCGGCCGAGGGAGGCACCATCGGTCTGGTCGAAGACGGCGACCGTATCGAGATCGACATTCCCAACCGCCGCATTCATCTGGCGGTCTCGGACGAGGTTCTGGCCGCGCGCCGCGCCGCGCAAGAGGCCAAGGGCTGGCACCCGGCCAAACCGCGCAAACGCAAGGTGTCGACCGCGCTCAAGGCCTATGCCAAGCTGACCACCAGCGCCGCCAAGGGCGCGGTGCGTCAGGTCTGATCTGGCTCAAGGGGCGGCTCGGTCCGCCCTGACGGGCATCCTCGCCCGCAAACTGGCGATCCGGGCGCCGCGCCACTGGCGCGGCGCCCGGCCCAACGGGAGGAGATGTTTCGCCAGAAACATCGACGACGGGCGGGAGGGCCCCGTTTTCAGGTTTCGTCCCCTGCCCGAACCCCCGCGATCCCCAAGGCCTCTGCACCCTGCCGCAAGGCGCCTGCGATCAGGCCGGTGCCGGCCATTTCCTCGCCGCCACCCAGTTGCAGCAGCGCAATGTCCCGGCTTGCCTGCGCCGCCACCAGGGGGCGCAACACCGTTTCATGCCCGGCCTCTCCCTGCCGGCGCACATAGACCTCGGGCAGGATCGCCACTCCCGCGCCCGAGGCCGCCATCAGCCGGATACCGTCCAGGCTGGTGCCCTCGTATTCCTCGGACACCACACCGCCGCACTCCGAGGCCAGCGCATAGACGATGCGCGACAGGCGGTGACCCCGATCAAGCGTCAGGAACATCCGCCCGCGCAGATCATTCGCGCGCACAGGACCCACACCGCGTGCCAGCGCATCATCGCGGGCCACAGCGATCCAGAGGCGCTCGGAAAACAGCCGTGTCTGCACCGTGCCGGGATGATCCTCGGGCGTCGAGATGATCAGATCGAACCGCCCGGCCTTCAGCCCCTGCTCCAGCCATTGGGTGCTTTCCTCACGCACCAGGATACGCAATTCGGGGTGGTTGCGATGCAGGGCGCTGACCACGCCGGGCAACAGATAGGGGCCGATCGAGGGCAGCACGCCCAGCCGCAACCGCCCGCCAAAGGGCACCCCACCCGACGCAGCGGCGCGCAGGTCCTCCATCTCGCGCAGGATACGTCGGGCGCGGCGGATCAGCTCGGCCCCCTGCGCCGTCGCAACTACGCCTGTACGGCTGCGATGGAACAGCCGGAGGCCAAGCTCGGCCTCGACCTCGGCGATCTGGGCCGAAAGGCTCGGCTGACTGACATTCAGCGCCGACGCAGCAAGGCCGAACCGGCCCAGCCGGTCAACGGCGACGATGTATTCGAGCTGACGCAGAGAGGGGCGCATGACAGATAGCCTGAAACTATGAATACCACTGACATCATGTATTAGCCTTATCCGTGAAGGCAAGCGATGAGACGCGAACGCACGAAACCAAGGACTTCTCATGCCTCTGATCCTCGATAGCCTGACCGTCAATCTCATGACCCCCACCATCCTGTTTTTTGCCCTCGGCCTGATCGCCGCCTTCGCCCGAAGCGACCTGTCGATCCCCGAAGGCGCGGCCAAGCTGATGTCGATCTATCTGTTGATGGCCATCGGCTTCAAAGGCGGTGCCAGCTTGGCGGAGCATGGCATTCACGCCGACCTCTTCGCGGCCATCGGTGCCGGTGTCGCATTGTCCTTTGCGCTGCCCTTTGCCGCCTATCTACTGTTGCGGGCGATGACCCGGCTCGACCCGATGAACGCCGCCGCCGTGGCGGGGCATTACGGGTCGATCTCTATCGTCACCTTTGTTACCGCCACCAGCCTGCTGGAACTGGGCGGCTACAACTACGAGGGCTACATGATTGCGGTGGCCGCCGCGATGGAAGTGCCCGCGATCCTGTCGGCGCTGTGGCTGGCGCATCGGGGCGGCGCCCGGACCGAAGGCACCGATCACCTGTGGCGCGACCTGCTGGCCAATGGGTCCATCGTTCTACTGCTGGGCGCCTTTGTCATCGGCGCGGCCACCGGCGGCGACGGGATGGAGACCATCGCGCCCTTCATCGTCACCCCGTTCACCGGTGTGCTGTGCCTTTTCCTGCTGGACATGGGCCTGTCCGCCGGACGCAGCCTGCTGCGCAACCGGGCGCTGCTGACGCCGGGTCTGTTTGCCTTCGGTCTGCTGATGCCGGTCCTGTCCAGTCTTCTGGCGCTTGGTCTGGGTCAGTTGATCCCGCTCTCGCCGGGCGGCCTGTTCCTGCTGATGGTGCTGGCGGCCTCGGCCTCGTATATCGCGGTGCCCGCCGCGATGCGGATCGCCCTGCCCCGCGCCGAAAGCGGTGTCTATCTGACCCTGTCTCTGGGGGTGACCTTTCCCTTTAACGTCACGCTGGGCCTGCCGCTTTACCTGTGGCTGGCCGGGGTCAACTGACCCATATCGGGCGCCGCTGTTCCGACTTTGGCTGAACAGCGGTGTCCGCCCCGTCAAGGCGGTCGCGACCCGCTCGCTGTTCGCATTGACTATCTCGCAGGACAGCTCTTCGAGGCCATTGTCACAGGACAGCAGACCGCGAACGCAATAGATCGCGCGCCAGCAACCTGCACCGCGGATAGAACCCTGCGCAACTGGGCGGGGTCGTGGTCGACGCCCTATTCGCCCAGCTTGGCGTGCACCTCGTCCAGGTCGATCTCGTCGATTGGCATCTTGTTGGCCGGGTTCTCGAAATCGTATTTGAACAGGTCGAAATCGCGTTTGTAGATTTCATAGACCAAGTGTTTCGACAGATCGTCGAAGTAATCCTCGACCGGATGCAGCCGTTTCGGTCCGTGCCCCTCGCTCTCGTTGAAGCGGGGGATCTTGTCGAGCCTGACCTTGTGCGGCGTCTCGATATTATCGAGCACCTCCTGCATGCCGTCGTTGAACGCCTCGGTCCAGAAGATCTTGTCGTAGCGCCCACCGTTGCAGATGAAGGTCGAGATATGGCCCGACATGGCCGACCAGTGAATGTCCGGGTCCATCGGCCGCCGCCAGCGGATGGTGTCGCGTGCGAACAGCAGGAACCGGCGGAAACTGGCGATCTGGTCAAACTCCTGTTTGCCGTCCTCGCCACCGACCTCGACACCGTATTTATAGACCAGCATCGGCACCAGATTGCCACGATAGCGCTTGCCGTTGCGCTGGATGCCGCAGATCTTGTCGAAAAACGAACTGAGGATACGGGTATAGGGATTGCGCACGCAGGTGAAGGAATAGGACCTATGCGCCTTCACATTGCGGGTGATCGGCCCCTGGCTGGCCTCGAGCGCCCATTTGTGCAACCCGGACTGCGCATCGTGGATGTCGCCATCGAAGAACGCGCCATGATCCGAGTAGTACATGATCTGTCCGATGGTCGAGCAGGCGCATTTCGGCACCACCCGATAGACCACGCTTTCACTTTCCGTCATCCAAGTGCCGGGAAAACCCATCTGCCTTGCCTCCTTTGCCTGTTCCGCCTTAGTCTGGCTTCAGGCGTCTTTGCTAACCAAAAAAACAAATAAACTCTGTTTATTCAATCGGCCTTCACCTTTATCAGGGTAGACAAAGAGCAGAAACAGGGACCGATCGTTTCCGATATGGCAAAAATCGCCTATATTCTCCTGTGCCACAAGGATCCGGATGCGATCATCATGCAGGCAGAGCGGCTGACCGCCGCAGGCGACTACATGTCGATCCATTTCGACGCCAGCGCACGCAAGGCAGATTATGCCCGTATCCGCAACGCGCTGTCCGACAACCCCAACGTCACCTTTGCCCGGCGCCGCATCAAATGCGGCTGGGGGGAATGGTCGCTGGTGCAGGCCACGCTGAACGCCATCGAGGCGGCGGTCGAGGAATTTCCTCGCGCCACCCATTTCTACATGCTGTCGGGCGACTGCATGGCGATCAAGACCGCCGAATACGCCCACAGCTTTCTGGATGCTGAGGACAAGGATTACATCGAAAGTTTCGACTATTTCGAAAGCGACTGGATCAAGACCGGCTGGAAAGAAGAGCGACTGATCTATCGCCACTGGTTCAACGAGCGCACCCAGAAACGCCTGTTCTACACCATGTTCGAGGCACAGAAACGGTTCGGCCTGACCCGCGAAATTCCGGGCGACATCCAGGTGATGATCGGCAGCCAATGGTGGTGCCTGCGCCGCCGGACCATCGAATGGATCCTCGAATTCACCCGCAAGCGCCGCGACGTGATGCGATTCTTTGCCACCACATGGATCCCGGACGAAACCTTTTTCCAGACTCTGGTCCGGCACCTGATCCCCGAACACGAGATCGACCCGCGCACGCTGACCTTTCTGATGTTCTCGGATTACGGCATGCCGGTCAGTTTCTACAACGACCATTACGACCTGCTGCTTAGCCAGGATTTTCTGTTCGCCCGCAAGATCAGCCCCGAGGCGAAGGAGCTGAAGGCGCGTCTGGGCCGGCTCTATGCCGCGCATGGGGTGCAGTTCCAGATCTCGAACGAGGGGCGCAACCTCTACAAGTTCCTGACTGGACGCGGCCGGATCGGGCGCCGCTTTGCCATGCGGTTCTGGGAGACCGAAAGCACGCTGGGGCGCGAACGCGAGTTGATGATCGTGGTGTGCAAGAAATGGCACGTGGCCAAGCGGTTGCTGGAACAGATCCGGCAAGTTACCAACGTGCCCACCATCGAATACCTGTTCAACGAGGAAAGCACACCGCTCCCTGACCTGGGCGGCATTCAGGCAACTCTGGAGAAACGCACCCGCCACCGCCGCGCCCTGATGCGAATGCTGTTCGAGTATTTCGAGACCGATCGACTGGTGATCTGCCTCGATCCTTCAAACCTCGATCTGATGCACGATTTCTTTTCCGACCGCTCGATGACCCGGATGCTCGAAGTCGAATGCCAGTTCACCGACGACTACCTGATCGGCCATTCCTATCGGGTGGGGCTGGCCGGCGAGCGCACGCCCAAGGCGACGCTGGAACGATTGCTGCCCACCATTCGCAACGAAATGACCTATGAGGCGGACCGCATCCGCGATGCCGGCTTTGCCCGATATGGCCGGGTTCACCAGACCTCTACCCCGGAAGAGAACGCCGACAAGGTGGCCGAGTTCCTGTCGATCCCCTGGGATCAGGCGTTGCGGATCACCCAGACCGACCATCTTTTTGCCGATTGAACCATCTCAGCGGATGCCATTGGCAATCTGAAGCTCTCGGACATAGCTGATGATCATTGCAACATCGGCCCGGCTAAGGCCCTGAACCGGAGGCATATCCCCAAACCGCCAGTGATGCGCGCGCACACCTTGAGAAACCGCACGCTGAAACGCCTCGTCTCCATGATGGGACGGCTCGTAAATCTTGTGTACCAAGGGCGGTGCGACCCCATCCTGCCCCTCTGCGTTGGGACCGTGGCAGACAAGACATTTTGCCTCGTACACCCGGGCACCGATCTGCGCATTCTCTGACAGGCTCTGAGGCAGGGTCACAGACACCAACGCCACCCCTGTATTCGAGGCGACCGGTTCGACCGCCTTTGATCGCGGATACAGGACATATGCCGCCACGGCGACGGCCACGGCCAGACTGATGATGACAGCGCGATTCACTTCATGCTCCCCAAGAACTTTCACCCGCTTCTGAAGGTTCCAGCCGGTGAAAGGTCAAGCATGAAGTTCTATTTCGATTTCCAGCTGTCCAACCAGCGCCGGAACCGCCCCCGACGCTCTTCGATCGCCTCGCCGGCCGCATAGAGGCTGTCTTCGACATCCTCGATCACCGGATCGATGCGCCGCTGCCGGAACCGCCGCCAGCGTACCCAGATCGCCCAGACCAGCGCGGCCAGCAGGATCAGGATGATGATGTTCAGCCAGGGGATCAGGCGGACATCCGGCCCCGCAACCGGCTTGATTGCGACCGCGTTGGGAAAGATCGACAGGAATTCATTACGCCAGCCGTAATGGGTGACCGCTACCCATTCAGGTTTGTCCTTTGACGAAATCGCGTCATTCGCCTCGGTATAGAGATTGGCGGTGTCGAACTTGAAATAGGGCGGCCAGCTCCAGCTGGTATCCTCGTTGCGATAGACACGCGGTCGGCCTTCGGGTGTCACCCCCTGGATGAACTGGACATCGCGGTTGATGATCGCCACCGACTGGTCGTCGGGTCGCGACCAGAAGATGCGGGTCCAGTCGTTCAGCTCTTGCCGTTCCTCATAAGTGTTGACGATGCGCACGATGTCGCGCTGCGGCAACGTATAGTGCAGGAAGGCGGCGACGCTGAGCCAGAACAGCCCGATGATCACCCATTTGACATAGCGCATGGCCAGGTCCTCACTTGAAATTCACGATATAGATCAGCACTGCGATCAGCACCCAGGGCACGAAGTAGACCCCCAGGATCAGCTTGCGCCGAAACGATTTGTCATAGGCCCTGAGACCGCGCGCGACAAAGGCTTCCTTGTCGCCGGTCTTGCCCTTTTCCTCCCACCAGCGCGCCAGCTTGCCACGCCGCACCGCCCGGGAATAGAGCGACAGGCCGATATAGGCCACGGTCTGCACCACCAGCAGGACAACGACAAGCCTGAGAAGTCCGATCACCCTATCTCCTCCGTATCGCGCCCCAGGGGCCGACCCGCGCAATCAGACGCTCGTCCAGCCCGGACGGGCTGTCCTCGCTCTCCATGTCCGGCTCGTGCCCGAACAGCGCCGCGCGGGCGCCCGCCTTGTCCACCTGATACTCTCGTGCGAGGAAATCGGCAACGAAGCTCTTCTTGGCCTCGCTCCAGGTGGCATAGAGCCCATAAAACAGCTCCTTGTGACAGATGAACAGCTGGCGCGCATCCAGCGGCGTCAGCTCCGCCAGCAGCATGTTGACCAGGTCGCGGTCGGGCGTATCGGCGGCGCGCAGGCCATAGAAATAGGCCGGATGATCGGCCGAGATACGGGGCCAGTCGCCGCCATTCTCGGCCCAGCGCGCCAGTTGCGCCAGCCCGTGATACTCCTCGGGCAGCCGGTCGGCATGCATCCGCGCCAGCCGCCGGATGTCGCCCCGGTCAAGCCCCGCCGGGTTCAGCCCGGTACCGGCCGCAGTGTCGATGACGATGAAATCCATCTTTTGCCGCAGCACCGCCGCCGCATCCATGCCGCGCGCCCGCACGATGGGTTCGGCCAGCTTGTTGTAATCAAGGAACTTGGCAATCCGGTTGCGCTCGCTCAGGTCGAACACGTATTTCACCGGCATCTCTTCGCGCGGCTTTTCCCCCGCGCAGATCATCGCCGGGTGCTGCACATCGGGGAACAGGTAGAGCCCGCCGAAATGCGCTGTCCAGAAATTGCGCTGCTCATGGGCCTTGTGGCTCAGATGCACGGGATTGCGGCTGATATCGCCGGTCTGTTTCGAAATCCCGATCATCTCGGCAATCAGCACATCGTCGAACCAGGCATCATCTTGCGTCTTGAACCGCTCGATCATCGCTGCCAGCTTGTCGGCGTTTTTCAGCGTGCCGCCGACGGTGTCGGCCTCGATCTCGATTTTGCGCAGGGTGAAAAGATCGGACGGGGAGCGCAGCTTAAAGACCGAGTTCACCAGTTCCCCCGCCACCGCGTCGGTGGCGGTCAGCGCAAACAGCTGCGCCTCGTTCGCCTCGATGAAGTCGCGCAGGATCGGGCGCGAGGTCGAGAATTTGACATTGAGCAGCGGCGCGCGCTTCTGCTCGGGCGTCAGCAGGATGAACTGCCGGTTGACCCCGTTGGGGTTGAGGTAGAGCGGATCGCCCAGCTCGTCCCCGATCTCGGGCGAATAGCCGGAGATGTCGATATGGAAATCGGTAAGCGCCGTGGTTTTGCCCGCCAGATGCTGGAGCGCGCGATTATACCGCTCGATCAGCGCCGGGCTGGAGATATGCACGAGATTGCCGAACATCAGGCCGGATTGGATGAGGCGGATCATGGGTCTATCCACCAGCTACCGTTGTTAAGCTCATCAATCGTATCACCTATCGAGATGACCATGTTGCTGCGTAGCTCTTGAAGCTTTGCTTTTGAAGCATTGCGAGCCGCCGCACGGATTTTCAGGTACTCAAGCGAGGACTTCTGGAAACGATAGTGAAGCCCAGATGGAGCAGATGTTAACTTGCATTCTTCTGACAGCACTTCCAACGTGTGTCGCAGATTGGCAATTTTTTCGCCTGCGACTTCTAGGAAATCTGAAGAGGCGGGATTGGATTCTAAGGAAGGCAACTGAATTTTGCGTTCGCCTTGCGCTCCGAATTTTCCTTCTGACAATGGCTCAAAAATCCAGACAACGTCACTCGCATTCGAATAGTCCTCATCTACCGCTACCCTCAAGGCCAAAACCAGTGCGTCAATGTGTCGGTCTGCTTCACGTTGAGTTTCAATTTTCGTCGCAGCTTTCAATTCTTTGACGGTGGACGACAACTCCAGTCGTTGGATCACAACCGAGGCGACAACCCAGATCAATGCCAAGCCACCCGCAAACCCTGCTAAGGCATCTCCAACTTCATTGGGCGGAGCTGAAAGGAATACATTCCATCGGGTGTCACAAACACGCAAAAGAAATAGCTCATTTTCACATGTTTCCCCTGCCATAAGCCAGGCTACAAATAGCAAGAAAGCTAACGTGAAAACCGCTGCGACAAAAAAAACAAGTTTCGCCCCATCGGATTTTTTGGAGCTATTGCTCACCCCTTCCCCTCCAGATACCGTTTCTTCGCCTCTTCCATCCGGCCCATCTCGCGCACCATGCCGTCGATGGCCACCTCATCCGACTTGTCGGCATAGCGGAACTCGCTGTCCGCATAGCGGTTGATCTCTTGCACCACCATGTCCACCGTGATGGGCTGGCGCAGCTCCTCGATCATCGCCAGCTTTGCGTCATAGTCGCGGAACAGGAACAGGTCGGGGTTCTCCATCCATTCATCGGGCAGTTCGAAATCCATCGCGCGGACCTTGACCGCGTCGGTGATGTTCTTGATCGCGCGGCCGGTGAAGCGTTCATCGGCCTCCTGTATCCCTTTCAGGTACGTCCCCAGCTTGGCGATGGTATCGAGCGGGCCGACCTGCGCCCCCACCCTCTCCCATACCTGCGCCAGCCCGGCCTCTTGCGGGCGGCCATGGGCGGCAAAACTGGCGGCCACCGCGCGCTTGATCTCTTGCGCGGCATAGAGGTCATGCGCGCCCAGCGGGATGTCGTGGCGCTTGCCCAGCAGCAGGGCCAGGATGTCGATGTAATCCTCGCGCGTCTGCGGCCCGTCGACCAGGAACCGCGCGCCCGCCCGCTGGCGCAGGGCGTCGTCGACATTCTCGGGGTAGTTCGAGAACATGCCGAAGGTGCAATTGCCCCGCACCACGGTATTGGCACCGGCGAATGCCTCCATGAACACCGCCGTCACCTCCTGCTGGCCCGCGCTCGACTGGCGGTCGCCGCGCTTGCCCGCGATCTGGTCGATATCGTCGATGGTGCCAAAACCGATCACGCCGGGGTCGAGCACATTCTGGACAAACGCCTTGGCATTCTGGCCCGACTTGCCCTGATAGCTGTCGATATTGTCGATGCCGAAGTTCTGATAGCGGAACGGATAGCCCGCATTGCGGCAATACTCGTCGATCAGCCCCGCCATCATCTGGATCAGCGTCGTCTTGCCGGTGCCCGGCTTGCCATCGCCCATGAAGGTGAAGATGAAGCCGCCCAGTTCCGCGAACGGGTTCAGGCGGCGCTCGAAATCATAGGCCATCAGCATCTTGGCCAGCTTCATGGCCTGGTATTTGGCGATATGGTTGCCGACCACCTCGTTCGGTTTCTTGAACGTCATGGTCAGTTTGGTCGAGCGCGCCTTGGCCGCGGGCGTAAAGCCGCGCAGGGTGAGATCATCGGCCTCGACATGCCAGGCGGCCCCGGTGAAGGGCCCCAGATGCCCGGCGCCTTGAGCGCGCGCGGCGGCCTTGGCCATCAGCTGTTCGGCAAAACCGGCGGTGGCGGCGATCAGTTGCGCGTCGTCACCCGCGAACTGCTCCAGCTTCTGGTCCAGATCCCACAGCGCCCCGTGCAGCGCCACTTGCGCATTGTCGGTCAGAAACTCCTCGACCTCGCCCACCTCGACCGAGGTGGCGCCCAGATGCGGCGACAACAGATAGGCCAGGGCATTGCCGAACACATGGGAGACTACCAGCGCCTCGGCGGTCAGCAATTCGGTGAACTCGCCCTTGCGCGCCGCCGACAGGTCGCCCGCCAGATTGGCGCGCTTCAGATCGCCCAGCGGCGTGCGCGCGCCATAGCCCTCGCCCATGGCCAATGCGATCGCCAGCGCCCGGCGGATCGCCTGCGCCACCGTGGCCTGAACCGGCGAGATCAACGTGTCGCCATCATCCGCCGCCTCGATCCGCTCGCGCAGATGCACCCCGTCGGGCCGGGCGGTGCGCCGCGTCACCAGGCCGGGGGTGGTCGAGCGGAACCGCCGCGCCGTGGGGATACCGGGCGAGCGCTCCTCCGCCCTGGCGGGTGTCCTCGCCTGCGCCACCCGCGGCGCATGGTCAAACCCGTCCAGCAATGCGGTCGCCGCCGGGTAATGCGCGCGGATCGCCTCTTCGCGCAGTTCCATCTGGTCGGATGTCAGGCTCATGTCGCAGTGCCCCTGTCTTCACTTTGCTCAAAATACTCCCGCCGGAGGCTTGGCCCGGCAGGGCCAATCAATATCGCAGCACCTGCCCGCCCTCGCTCACCACGAATTTGCGCACATCGGCAAACCCCGGCGGATTGCGTTCGGCCAGCACCTGAAACGGGCGCTGCGGCAGGATGATCGAGCGGCTGGTGCGCGTGGCCCCGGTATCGGCCCCCTGCCCGCCAAACGGGTCGAGGGCAAAGACCTCGCGCTCGACCGTGCCGAACCAGCCCGCGCGTTCCTCACGTACGTCCTCGCTTTCCAGCTCCTCGCTGGTCCAAGCCAGCGCCCAGTCTTGCCCGGCAGGGGCCTGCGCGTCCTCCAGCACCGCACGCAGCGGGCCGGTTTGTTCGGTATAGGCCGAGGAATACATCGGCCCCACGTGGATGCGGCGCAGATGTTTCGGATGCAGATCGTCGAAATCCTCGTCAAACCCCTTGGCGATGGTCAACAGCTTCAGCCCGGCCAGCGACTGCGCCATCAGATGCGCCTGTACCTCGGGCCAGCGGCGGCTGTCCTTGGGCAGCGCCTGTTTGCCGGTATCCTCCAGCCGCATCAGGTAGATCACCGGCAGGTTGATCTGGCTGTCGTAGACCGCCCAATGCAGCAGGAACCGGCGCCGCTCGCCCTCGGTCGCGATCCAGTGACATTCGGGGTCGTTGCGCACCCAGAACAGCTGCCCCCTGGCCAGTTCCTCGTAATAGAGCCGTTGTGACAGGGCGAATTGCAGCTTGGTCGGTATCTCGCGACTGCCGAGGATGGTCTGGACCATCTCGTCCTTCAGCGCCGCCTCGGAGGGCATGTTGGCCAGATGGCTGGGCGCCTGCTGGGCATCGTTGGCCATGGTCATCAACTCGGCCGCCACCGGAAAGCCGCTGTCGCGCTTGTCCATGTTGAGCGAGCCAAAAAACCGACCCGTATCGCGCCCGACCAGCAGGTATTTCATGCTGAGTGCGCGAAAGCTGAAGAGCAGCCCCGAGATATAGCGCGAGACGATCCGCACCTCATCCCGGCTGATCACGCCCTCGGCCTCCATGTTGGCGGCCACCCGCAGCAGATGGGTGGTGATCACCTCGAACTTGCGGAAATACCGGCGCGAGGCGAAGGTGTCGGTCAGGCCGACGTGATCGTGGGCGGGGTCGGCCAAGATCAGCCCCCGTAGAGGTTCTTGTCGTGCTTCTCGACGATCGCGGCGAACCGGCGGGCAAAGCGCTCATCGGCCTTGGCCTTTTTCTCCAGCACGTCGCGGGCAAAGACCATGTGATCCTCGTGCGCCTCAAGCATGTCGGCCATTTTCTGGTTGGTCGCGGTGCCGATGGCGGCCATGGCGGTCTGCGCCTCCTGGTCGGTCTGCACGCCGATTTCGTTGATACGGTGGGCCACATCCTGCTGCTGCGCGGTCTTCAGCGATTTGGTCAGCGCGTCATAGAGCACCACGCGCTGTTGCGTGTCCGTTTGCAGCTTGTTGATCAGCACCATCTGGGTTGCGGCCTGATTTTGCAGACTGTCCACCCAGGTCTTGCCCTTTTCGATGTAGCGCTCCAGCGTCTGGCTCTTGGCCAGTTTCACCTGCTCGTCGCGTACCTTGGCGTTATAGGCCTTGTTCAGCTCGGCCAGTTCGGTTTCCAGCTTGGTGCGCGCGGCAGCGTCCTGTTCGACGCTGATCTTGTTTTCCAGCGCGATGATCTGCGGATCCATGGCAAGGATTTCGGCCCGCACCGCTTCCAGTTCCTGCACGGTGAATTCGCGGTCGTCCAATGTGCCGGTCAGGTTGGTTTCGACCTTGGTGCGCTGCTCTTCGAGCACCGCCAACTGCCCTTCGAGCAGTTTGACGATCACATCGGATTTGGCGATCAGATCCTGCAACTTGTCGTCGATATTGGCGGTGCGCATCCGCTCTTGCCGCATCGATTCCGATTTGCCGCTGGAGAAGATGCCGACAAAGCTCTCCCACCCGGTTTTCGAGCGCATCTCGTCGAAATCCTTGGAAAAGGCCGATGTCACATCATCGAGCCCCATGATCAGCTCGGCGATATTGGCATTCATCACCTCGGTATGGGCGTGCACATCCTCAAGCGTGGCGTTCTCGATGTCGATATCGGCCTCGGCGGTGCCGATCTTGGCGCGCGCCGCCTCGATCCGGCTGGTGACACCTTCGATCTGGGCCTGACTCTCGCGCACCTTGCGCTGCGTTTCCAGGATCATTGCCTCGAATGCGGTATCGGACATGGCTTTATCCTTTTAGGTCAAATACATCTGATAGATAGGCTATGTAATGAGGATTTACATCCCCCTATAGGCCGGGATTGGAAAAACTGTGGCAAACTCGGACGCAAAAGGAAAGCCGGTTGAATCTGCCTTGTCGACTGCCGCACCTCGGGCGATGCTCCGCTGCGAACCATTCATAGGAAGGCAGGCAATGAGCAGCTATTACCAACCGGTGACCCCCGAGGGTGCGGGCGAGACTGAGCGCCCGGCACCCGAAAAGGTGCTGTCGGGCGATCCGGTGTTCACCACGTGGAATCTCGAAGAGCGTGACGGGCTCTATTGCGGCATCTGGCGCGCGACGCCGGGCAAATGGCGCATCTCTTACGATGAATGGGAGTATTGCCGCATCCTGTCAGGCCATTCGATACTGACCGATGCCGAGGGCACCGAGATCACGCTGCGCGCCGGGGACAGTTTCATTCTGCGCCCCGGGTTCTCCGGTACGTGGGAGGTGATCGAGACCACCACCAAGGATTACGTGATCCGGTTGTGACACGCGATGCTCCGCCCCCGTCAGGGGGCGAAGATTTTTCGGCGAAAAATCTCGCCTGCCTCAGCCGACGACGTTGAATTCCGGCCCGTAGGGATAGCCGGTGATGTTCTCGTTGCCGTCCTCGGTGATCACAAGGATATCGTGTTCACGATATCCGCCTGCGCCGGGCTGGTCATTGGCGATGGTCAGCATCGGTTCCATCGAGATCACCATGCCCGGCTCAAGCACAGTGTCGATATCCTCGCGCAGCTCCAGACCCGCCTCGCGCCCATAGTAATGGCTGAGCACGCCAAAGCTGTGACCATAGCCAAAGGTGCGGTATTGCAGCAGGTCACGCTCGGCAAAGAAATCGTTGATCTTGTGGGTGACCTCGGCACAGCTCGCCCCCGGTTTCAAGAGCGACATGCCGTATTCATGGGCTGCGACATTGGCCTCCCAGATCTTGAGGCTCGCCGGGTCCACTTCCTGCACGAACATGGTGCGTTCCAGCGCCGTGTAATAACCCGAGATCATCGGAAAGGTGTTGAGCGACAGGATATCGCCGCGTTCCAGCACCCGTCCCGTCACCGGGTTATGCGCGCCATCGGTGTTGATCCCGGACTGGAACCAGACCCAGGTATCGCGGTACTCGGCGTCTGGAAAGCGCTTGGCAATCTCCAACTCCATCGCGTCGCGCCCGGCCATCGCCACGTCGATCTCGCGCACTCCGGCCTTGACCGCCTCGCGGATCGCATAGCCGCCCACATCGGCCACCTGCGCGCCCTGCCGGATCAGGGCGATCTCGGCCGGCGATTTCATCATCCGCTGGCGCATGGTGGTGTCAAACAGGTCGACGGTTTTCGAAGGCGCCAGGAAGCTGTCCATCTTACCCTTCTGCAACAGGCTCAGGTGGTCGCTTTCATAGCCGATCACCCGCCCCTCTCCGGTGACCGAGCGGATCGCGCGCCAGTAATTGTCACGCTGCCAGTCGGTATAGGTGATGTTGTCGCCATGGCAGCGTCGCCAGGGTTGACCCGCGTCGATACCCGCGCTGATGGTCACGCTTTCGGTCGGGGTGACGACCAGCGCATAGGGCCGCCCGAAGGCGCAATAGAGAAAGCCCGAGTAATAGGCGATGTTGTGCATCGAGGTGAACACGGCGGCCTCGGCACCCAGCGCCTCCATCCGGGCGCGCAGCCCCGCAAGACGCACCTCATATTCGGCGGCCTCAAATGGCAGCCTGGCCTCGGTTCCGTTGTGATAGCGATAGAATTCCGGACGCGACAAATCAGCGGTCATGGTTGACCCTCCTTTGCAGAAAGGTCCCGGCGTTCAGGACGGGGAGCGGGCGCATGCCGCGCGGCATGAGGCGACGCCATCGCCAGAGCCCGCGCGGAGATTGGCCCAGAGCCCCGAGTCGTGCAAGCGGGATTTATCAGCCCTCACCGAGGAAATTTGATCAAATCTGGATTGATTCCAATTGCACTGTGGACATAGACAGGAACAGCGCCACCTGTTTGGGTGGACCCACGAATTCTAGGCGGAGACATGCCATGCTGGATGCAGCAACCGATCTGAAATCCCTTCTCAAGACGCCCGACCTGTTGGCGACCAAGGCCTATATCGGCGGCCAATGGGTCGATGGCGACAACGGCACCTTTGCCGTGACCAACCCCGCGCGCGGCGACGTGATCGCCGAGGTCGCGGACCTGAGCCGGGCCCAGGTGGCAGGCGCCATCGCCCAGGCCGAGGCGGCGCAAAAGGAATGGGCCAAATACACGGGCAAGGAACGCGCCGCGATCCTGCGGCGCTGGTACGACCTGATGATGGCCAATGCCGAGGATCTGGGCCGCATCCTGACCGCCGAACAGGGCAAGCCCCTGACCGAGGCGGTGGGTGAGATCGCCTATGGTGCATCCTTCATCGAGTTCTTTGCCGAAGAGGCCAAGCGCATCTATGGCGAAACCATTCCCGGCCACCAGCGCGACAAGCGGATCACCGTGCTGAAACAGCCGATCGGGGTGGCCGCGTCGATCACGCCGTGGAACTTCCCCAATGCGATGATCACCCGCAAGGCTGGCCCGGCGCTGGCGGCGGGCTGCGCCTTTGTTGCGCGGCCTGCGGCGGAAACCCCATTGTCGGCACTGGTTCTGGCGGTGCTGGCCGAACAGGCAGGCATCCCGGCGGGCGTGTTCAACGTGGTGCCCTCGTCGCGCGCCAGCGAGATCGGCAAGGAGTTCTGCGAGAACCCCGGCGTGCGCAAGCTGACCTTTACCGGCTCGACCGAGGTGGGTCGCATCCTGCTGAAACAGGCCGCCGACCAGGTCATGAAATGCTCGATGGAACTGGGTGGCAACGCGCCCTTCATCGTGTTCGACGATGCCGATCTGGATGCCGCCGTCGAAGGGGCGATGCTGTGCAAGTTCCGCAACAACGGCCAGACCTGCGTCTGTGCCAACCGGATCTATGTGCAGGCGGGCGTCTATGACGCCTTTGCCGAGAAACTCGCCGCCGCCGTGGCCAAGCTGAATGTCGGCGACGGGCTGAATGACGGGGTGACCACCGGCCCGCTGATCAATGCCGAGGCGGTTGAAAAGGTGCTGGAACATCTGGGAGATGTCACCGCCAAGGGCGGCGCGGTCCTGACCGGCGGCAAACCGCACGCGTTGGGCGGCACCTTCTTTGAACCGACCGTGGTAACGGGCGTCACGCAAGAGATGAAGGTCGCCAAGGAAGAGACCTTTGGCCCCCTCGCCCCGCTGTTCAAGTTCGACACGGTGGACGAGGTGATCCATATGGCGAATGACACCATCTTTGGCCTTGCCGCCTATTTCTATGCCAAGGATCTGAGCCGGGTCTACAAGGTGGCCGAGGCGCTGGAATATGGTATCGTTGGCGTCAATACCGGCATCATCTCGACCGAGGTCGCGCCCTTTGGCGGCATCAAGCAATCGGGCCTGGGCCGCGAAGGCAGCCATCACGGGATCGAGGACTATCTGGAGATGAAATACATCTGCATGTCGGTCTGACCGGGGTCAGGCGGGCGCGGCCAGCATCTCCATCAGCTGCGCCACCGCCTCGTTCCAAGCGGCTGTTTCCTCGGGCGACAACGCGTCCCCCATCACATCGGACAAGGCGGTCTGCAATGCGCGGGCCGCCTTTTTCAGGTCGGCATGGTTCAGATTGAACCGCGCATGCGACCGGGCCAGACCGCGCCCCAGAAGCTGGAAACTCTTCGCGTCGCTCATGCCGCGAACTGTGGCGGCCAGCATCGAGGCGAACATTTCCTTTTGCGCCGGGAAATCGCCTTTGAACAGCCGCCGGGAGTCGGGCAGTTCCCGGAAAAGATGGTGATAGAACCGTTCGGTCAGTTCCCCTTTGCGCGCGAATACCCGGGCAAAACTGGAATGTACCAGCCGGATCTGATCGTCTGTCATGCCACCTCACCATGCCTTACCGTCCGTCATCGGCGAGTATGGAGACCGCCGGTTAACGACGGGTTTCCGTTTCGGCAAAACGGAGTTCGGGCTTGTCCGGCGTCAGCGGCGCTTGCGGTCCAGCTTGCGCTTGATCTTGTCGGTCTTATGCTTGGCCTTGGCAGCCTTGCGGCGCACCACGCGTTTGCCTTTGGGCGGGGTGCCGCCGCGCGGCATCGCGTTATCCTCAAGGCTCAACATCTCGAATTCGAGCCCGCCGGTTACTGGCGAGGCCTGCGCCAGCCGCACCGTCACACGCTGCCCGATCGAGATGAGCAGCCCGGTTTCCGACCCCATCAGCGTGCCTGCCTCGCGGTCGAAATGAAAGAATTCACGCCCAAGCGAACGCACCGGGACCAGCCCGTCGGCCCCGGTCTCGTCCAGTTTCACAAAGGCGCCGAACCGCGCGATGCCGCTGATCCGGCCGGTGAACTCGTTGCCCACCCGTTCCGACAGATAGGCCGCCAGATAGCGGTCGGTGGTGTCGCGCTCGGCCATCATCGAGCGGCGCTCGGTGTCCGAGATATGGGTGGCGATGCGGTCCAGCTGCTCGATCTCGTCCGCCGTCAGCCCGTCATCGCCCCAGCCATGCGCCTTGATCAGGCCGCGATGCACGATCAGGTCGGAATAGCGCCGGATCGGCGAAGTGAAATGCGCGTAATTCCTGAGCGCCAGACCGAAATGCCCGAAATTCTCGGGGTTGTAATAGGCCTGCGCCATCGACCGCAGTGTCGACATGTTGATCAGCTCCGCCTCGTCGGTGCCCGCCGCCTGATGCAAGAGCGCGTTCAGGTGGCGGGTTTGCAGAACCTGCCCCTTGGCGAGCGTCAACCCCGAGGCCTGCGCCGTCTCGCGCAGCGCCTCCAGCTTTTCGGGGGCGGGTTCCTCGTGCACCCGGAACAACAGCGGCACGCGTTTGGCGATCAGCGTCTCGGCGGCGGCCACATTGGCGAGGATCATGAACTCCTCGATCAGCTTGTGCGCGTCCAGCCGGTCGCGGAAAGCGACGCTTTCCACATGGCCCTTGTCGTTCAGCACGATCTTGCGTTCCGGTAGATCAAGGTCGAGCGGCTGGCGCCGGTTGCGTTCCGCATCCAGCGCCTTGTAGGCAGCGTAAAGCGGCTTCAGCACCTCATCCAGAAGCGGCCCGGTCTTGTCGTTGGGGTTGCCGTCGATGGCGTCCTGCACCTCCTGATAGTTCAGCGAGGCCACCGAACGCATCAGCCCGCGCACGAACCGGTGCCCGATCTTGTTGCCCTGCGCGTCGATCTGCATCCGCACCGCGATACAGGCGCGCGGGACGCCCTCGTGCAGCGAGCACAGATCGCCCGACAGCCGGTCGGGCAGCATCGGCACCACCCGGTCGGGGAAATAGGTCGAGTTGCCACGCTTGCGCGCCTCGCGGTCCAGTGCGCTGCCCGCGCGGACATAGGCCGCCACATCGGCAATCGCGACCCAGACCACATGGCCGCCGGGGTTCTTGGGGTCGTCATCGGCATGGGCGAAACAGGCGTCGTCATGGTCGCGCGCATCCGAGGGGTCGATGGTGACCAGCGGCATGTCACGCAGATCCGTCCGCCCCGACAGGCCCAAAGGTTTTGTGCGGTCCGCCTCCTCGATCACCTTGTCGGGAAAATCGTCGGGGATGCCGTGCTGGTGAATGGCGATGAGCGACACCGCCTTTGGTGCGCTTGGGTCGCCCAGCCGCTCGATGATGCGGGCGCGTGGCAGGCCCATGCGGCCCTTGGGCCCGGCCTGTTCGGCTTCGACCAACTCGCCGTCCTTGGCGCCATGCACCGCGCCCTCGGCCACCAGCCATTCGTTCTGGCCCGCCTTGTCGATGGGCACGATGCGCCCGCCCTCGGCCCCCTTGCGAAAGATGCCCAGGATCTTGTGCGGGTTGGTGCCGATCCGCCGGATCAGCCGCGCCTCGTAATTGTGGTCTTCCTCATGCACCACGGTCAGGCGGGCAAGGATGCGATCCCCCGCCCCCAACGCCGGATCGCTGGCGCGCGGCAGGACCAGCACGATGGGTTCCACCCCTTCGCCATGCCATTCCAGCGGGCGCGCGAAGAGATCGCCGTTCTCGTCGGGTTCCTTGACCTGCAACACGCTGACCGGCGGCAGCCGGTCCGGGTCGGCATAGCTGCGCTTGCGCTTCTCCAGATGGCCCTCGGCCTCGAGCTCCTTGAGGACCCGTTTCAGGTCGATCCGGTCCGAGCCCTTGATGCCAAACGCCTTGGCGATATCGCGTTTCGAGGTGAGTGTGGGATGCGCGGAAATCCAGTCGAGGATTTCCTGCTTGGTAGGGATGCGAGTCATATCTCCGCCGTAGCACGCGGCGCGGTTCGCGTCATTGCAAAAGCGACGGCAGGCGGGCATCGCGCAGGTCGGCGGCGGTATCGACATCTTGCAGCGTGTCGACCAGGGCAACCCGATGCCCGCGCACCCCGGCCAGCGTGTCGCCCAGCGCGTGTTCGCTGGACCAGCGCACATCTCCGAACAGGCCCGGCGGCAAGGCATAACGCCGCGCTGCGCCCACCAACCAATAGCCCCCATCGGGTGCCGATCCGAACACGAAATCAGCCCCCCCCAGCGCCGCAAAGGCGCGGGCGATATGGGCGCGGGTGACGCCGGGAATATCGGCACCGATCAGGCAGACCGGCCCGCATGGCGCGCTCCGCAATTGCCGCGCCATGCGCTGGCCCAGATCGCCGCGCCCCTGCGGGCGGCGCGCCAGATCGGCGGGCCAGACCCGGCTGGCCATCCCCTCGGCATCCGGCGACACCGCCAGCACGATGCGCCAGCGCGGATCGCGCAACCGCCGGAGCAACGCCCGGGTCTGATGGCGAAACCACCAGGCCGCGCCCACCATGCCGATATCGCGCCCCAGCCGGGTTTTCACCCGGCCCGGATGCGGTTCCTTGACCATGATGACCAGCGTACACCGCATCGCTTTCGCTCAGGCGAAATAGTCCCGCAGGATCCGGCTATATATGGCCTTGAGCTGATGGATCTGGGCGATCTCGACCCGTTCGTCCACCTGATGCATGGTGCGGCCCACCAGACCGAACTCAACCACCGGGCAATGATCCTTGACGAACCGCGCGTCTGAGGTCCCGCCCGAGGTGGACAGCACCGGCACAACGCCGGTTTCCGCCTCGACCGCAGCCGCCACCAGATCGGACAGCGCACCGGGCGGGGTGAGAAAGCTTTCGCCGGAAATCTTCACCTTCATCTCGACCGCGACGCCGAATTCCTCGGCCACCCGGTCCGCCTCGCCCTGCATCCATTTGGTCAGGCTGGCACCCGAATGCAGGTCGTTGAACCGGATGTTGACCGCCGCGCGGCATTGCGCCGGGATCACATTGGTCGCGGTATTGCCGGTGTCGATGGTGACCACCGCAAGCGTAGACGCGTCAAAATGGTCGGTACCCTGATCCAGCTCGTGACTGGCCAACCGGTCCATCAGCCGTGCCATCGCCGGCAACGGGTTCTTGGCCCGGTGCGGATAGGCCGAATGCCCCTGCACGCCCGTCACCGTGAACCACGCGGTCATCGACCCGCGCCGCCCGATCTTCATCATCTCGCCCATGCGGTCGGGGCAGGTCGGCTCTCCCACGAGGCAGACCGACATCCGCTCGCCCGAAGCAGCCATGTAGTCGAGGAGCGCGGTGGTACCGTCCAGCGCGTCGCCCTCCTCATCCCCGGTGATGGTGATGATCACCGCGCCCTCGGGCGGGGTGCTGGTGACCAGGTCCACCGCTGCCGCGACAAAGGCCGCAACGCCCGATTTCATGTCGGTGGCACCGCGCCCGTAGAGAAAGCCATCCTTTTCCTCGGCCCCGAATGGCGCCACGGTCCAGGCCGCTGTGTCGCCCACCGGCACCACATCCGTGTGACCGTTGAACCCAAAGCTGCGTGCGTGTCCCTTGTCGCCCCAGCGCGCAAACAGGTTGCAGATACCGCCCCGGTCAACCCGGGAACAGGTAAATCCCGCCTGCGAAAGCACCCGCTCAAGCACGTCAAGCGCGCCGTCATCGGCGGGCGTGACCGAGCCGCAGCGGATCAGGTCGGCGGTCAGGCGGGCGGCGTCGAGTGTCATTCAGGCCTCCTTTGCGGTTTGGGCATCGTCCGGAACGGGAAATGTGACGAAAACGTCGCGTTGCCACCTCTGAATTGCCCGTTTTCACTTAACAGCGACAGAACTCCCATGCTAGCCTATAGGTAGAAAACAAAAGACCCGAGGCAGGGTTACGAGCAGCAAGGCCGCAAAGCGAGCAGTAACAATCGCAAAGACGGCTGAACCAAACCGGCAACCGCACGACAGATGCGATCGGTTTTAAGTGGTGCGTGGCGAATGCCCGCTCCGTCCTCCCTGCCCAGGATCGTGAGACCGTGGGGCAGGAGATGGCAACAGGCGCCGAGCTAAACTATAATCAGGGTGCCTCTGCGATGCAGATGGCGCAGACGATCTTTGGCGACGGTGTCACCGTTGTCGGTGCTTCTTATTCCGGCTGGAGCCAGTCTTCGGCAATCTATTCCAACGGTGACGCGCTGGCGCCGGGGGCCACCCCGGGCGATACCGGTGTGATCCTGTCCACCGGGCGGGCTAGCCATTTTACCCGCAACGGCAGCGACCCGAACCGGTCCACCAACACGTCGACCAATACATCGGGCGAAAACAACAACCCCGATTTCAACGCCGCAGCCGGCACCAATACCTATGACGCCTCGTATCTGGATGTCAGCTTCATCCCGGAACACGGTGTCATGACGATGCAATTCATGTTCTCGTCCGAGGAGTATCCCGAGTTCCAGAACTCGGTCTATCAGGATTTCGTCGGCGTCTGGGTCAACGGGCAACAGGCCCAACTGGAGGTCGGCAACGGCGATTCCGATCCCGGCAACATCAACTCGGTCAACAACCAGAACCTGTTCCTGGACAACACGGGCGACGCGTTCAATACCGAGATGGACGGTCTGACCGTCACCATGACCCTGACGATGAACGTGATCCCCGGACAGGTGAACACGATCCGTATCGGGGTCGCCGACGTGTCCGACAGCAATTACGACTCGAACCTGCTGATCGCCGCCAACAGCGTGCAAACCCGGCTGGTCGCGGTCGCCGATCACAGCACGATCTATCCCGACGGCAGCGTCACGATGGATATCCTGGACAACGATATCAACCACTCGGGCGCCACCCTGACCATCACCCACCTGAACGGCATTCCCGTCACCGCGGGCAGCACGATCACGCTGGCCACCGGGCAGACCGTAATGCTCAACGCCGATGGCACCATCACCGTGACGGGCGATGGCGATGTCGAGCATTTCAATTTCACCTACACGGTGACCAACGGCGCACAGACCGATACCGGCATCGTCAACGTCAACGCGATCCCCTGTTTCGTGGCGGGCACCCTGATCGACACGCCCTATGGCGAACGCCAGGTCGAGCGGCTGACGCCGGGTGACCTGGTGATCACCCGCGACAACGGTTCGCAAGCGGTGCGCTGGGTCGGCGAGCGCACAGTTGACGCCGAGGGCGATTTCGCCCCCGTCCTGATCCGCGCCGGAACCTATGGCGCCCAACGCGACCTTCTGGTCTCGCCACAGCACCGCATCCTCATCCACGACAGCCTGAGCGAGCTGCTGTTCGGCGAACGCGAGGTTCTGGTCGCCGCCAAGGATCTGGTAGATGGGCGCAGGATCCGTTTCATGCCCGGCGGGCGCGTCACCTATGTCCACGTGATGTTCGACAATCACGAGGTGATTTACTCCGAGGGACTGGCGAGCGAAAGCTTCCTGCCCGGCCCGCAAACCACGCATCTGTTCGAGCCCGAGACCTTGAACGAGATCCGGGCGGTTTTCCCCGAACTCGACACCGACACCGGCGAAGGCTATGGCCCTGCCGCCCGTCGGGTCCTGCGCAAATACGAAACCGAGCTGCTGCTCACATCGGCAAAGGTGGCCTGACATGGGATGGATCGCCGTTTCCGCCCCCGAGAACGAACATTTCCGCCCTGAGGGGCTTGGCGCCTCGACAAATGCGCCTTGCCTGGTCGGCACCCATGAAGACGACCTGATGGTTCGCGGCACTCTTGTGTTTGAAACCCGGCTTCCCAATGCCCAGCGTCCGCGCATCCTGTTGCAGTTCGACCGCGGCGGCGCCTGGCCCTTCCACCTGTCGTTGCAGGCGATTCCGGGCGGCGGGCTGATACTGATCGTCAATCAGGGGGGCTCGGTCCTGCATCAGGTTCTGAACGTGGCCGATACCGGGCGCATCGACACCTTGCGGCTCAGCTATGCCTGGGATGCGCCGGCCCGTGCCGGCTGGCTGGCCCTGGAACATGATGAACGCGAATATGCGCATCTGATCGAGGTCGAGGCCCCCAGCCCGCTGCGCATAGGTGATCTGCGGATGCTGTTTCGGGACGGCCCGCACCGTTTCACCGCCCCCGAACTGGTCTATTTCGCGCTGTCGAGCGAAATAGAACCCGTGGGCCCGATGCCCTCGCTGCACCCGGAAACGCCGATCGCCACACCAGAAGGCTACCGGCCCCTGTCGCGGATCCGGCGCGGCGACACGGTGATCGTCGCCAGCGGCGAGGCGGTTCCGGTCCTGCATCGGGTCAGCCGCACGATGCCAGCCTTCGGCAGCACCCGGCCCCTGACGATCCGCCGGCCCTATTTCGGTCTGAGACAGGACATCCAGGCCGCGCCCGCGCAGCGTCTTTTGCTCTCGGGAACCGAGGTGGAATACCTGTTTGGCCGAGAATCGGTGCTGGTCCCCGCCCGCCATCTGACCGGCGGGCATTCGGTTCTGCCCGCGCGCGCCGGGCTGACGGCGACCTATGCGCAACTGCTGCTGCCCACCAACGAGGCGATGGTCACGGCCGGGGCGCTGGCCGAAAGCCTGTTCATCGGCCGTCTGCACCGCAAGCCGCTTCATCTGGCCGCCAGCGTGCTCGCCGGGATCGAGCGCAGCCGCCTGCCCGATCATGGCCGCCCGAGCCATCATGTCCTGCGCGCGTTCGACGCCCGCATCCTGGCCGAGGCACGCGTCGCCTGATCCGAACCCGATGATGCTCAGGGTCCGGCCCGTGCGCATGACGGGCGCGGGCGGATTCTGCTGATAGCACGCCAGACGGGAAGCAAGCCCGGCTTTTCCCCTTGCCATGAGCAAAGCTGACCCTGGGGTCGCCTTGTTTGAACGCCCCGGCTGGGGTATGGGGCAAAAAACCGGAAAACAGTTTGCCGATGCACAAGCTCCTCATCTCTGTCTGCCTGGCCCTGGGATTGTGGCCGCAAGTGCTGTTGGCGCAGTCGCTGAACGTCGCCACGGTCACGCGTCCTCCCTTCTCTTTTGTCGAGGATGGGACAGAGACCGGTTTTTCGATCGATCTGCTCTCGGCGTTGGCCGACAAGCTTGGCTGGACCTACACGCTGGACCGCAAGGACAGGTTCTCGGACATGCTGACCGCCGTTATCGACGGAGAGGCGGATATGGCAATCGCCAATATCTCGATCACCGCCGCGCGCGAGACCGAGATGGACTTCAGCCAGCCGATCTTTGAATCCGGACTCCAGATTCTGGTGCCGTCCGAGAGCAATGCCGGCTCATCGCTCCTGAGGGCGCTGCTGTCCCGAGACCTGTTCATGGCCATCGGCGCCGCCTTCTTCATCCTGCTGACCGGCGGCATGTTGATGTGGTATTTCGAGCGGCGCGCGCAGCCCTATTTCGATCGCAAGCTGCACGAAGCCTGGTTTCCCTCTTTCTGGTGGGCACTGAACCTCGTCGTCAATGGTGGGTTCGAGGAACGGGTGCCGCGCACCGCCTTTGGCCGGCTGTTCGGCGTTGTGCTGGTGATCTCCTCGCTTTTCGTGGTTTCGGTCTTCACCGCGCGCATCACCTCGGTCATGACCGTCGAGGCGATCAGCGGCTCGGTGAATTCGGTCAACGATCTCTACGGGCAAGAGGTCGGCACCATCGAAGGCTCCACCGCCGCCGGCTTCCTCAATCGTCGTGACATCGGATTTGCCGCTTTCTCGAACCTTGACGAGATGCTGACTGCCTTTGAGCAAGGCGCGCTCGACGCGGTGGTGTTCGACGCGCCGATCCTATCCTATTACGCTTCGCATCAGGGCAAGGGAAAGGCTGTCACCACCGGTTCGGTGTTTCTGCGCGAGAACTACGGTATCGCATTTCCAACCGGATCAAGCCGGGTTGAAGACGTCAATCAGGCGCTGCTCGCCCTGCGCGAGGACGGCACGTATGACCAACTTTACCGCAAGTGGTTCGGTCGCCGGAACTGATCCGCCTCAGCCCGCCGCCTCGTCGTCGTCGAAAAACGGTGTCATCTGGGCCACGATGACGGCGTTTTCGTCCAGCGCCCGCTGCATCAGCGCGCGCTCTTCCGTATCGATCTCGTGACCCTGCGCCTCGCGCTCTTCGAGCGTGCCGTATCCGGTGACATCCAGCGGCGCGGTGTCAGCCTGTTTCAGAATCGCCACCGTTTCGCGCACCGCCTCGGCCTCGTCGACGCCGCTGGCATAACACATCAACGCCGCGCCGGTTGCCCCGTCTGGCAGGCCGTCACCGGACTTGCGCCCGATCTGGACGACAAGGGTATAGACTTGCTGGCGGGACTTTTTGGCGGGCTTTTCCATGCCGCCGCCTTAGCCTGCGCCAATCGACAGGTCAACGCCCGACAGATGCGGACAATTCTCCAAGAATACCAGACATCGCACCCGCAGTTGGTAAGAACACGGAAAGGGTCAACGGGATAGGCCGGGGATACGACAATCAGCAAGGCCCACCCGACATGCCCACAGCCAGTGAACTTCCCGTCGATACTTCGGCATCTGCCCTGGACATGGCGGATGCCATGTTCGGCTCGGGGATAGAGGTGGTAACAGCCAGCTATTCAGGCGCCACGTCGGCTTCAGGTATTTATTCGAACGGAGATACCGTCGCCCCCGACATCACGCCCTCCGACAGCGGGGTGATCCTGTCCACCGGCAACGCAACCTCGATCACCAACAGTTCGGGCGACGCGAATGTGTCGGCGGGCACCAGTACCAATCACGGCCTTGCCGGTGACGCGCAATTGTCCGAGATGGCGGGCGCGCAGACCTATGACGCGTCCGTGTTCGAGGCCAGCTTCATCCCCGAAGGCTCGACCCTGACCATGCAGGTGGTGTTCTCGTCCGAAGAGTATCTCGAATATGTAGGGTCCGGTTTCAACGATGCGGTCGGTATCTGGGTGAACGGCGTGCAGGCCGAACTGACGGTCGGTGACGGTGACATCACGATCGACAGTATCAACGATCAGTCGAACTCGAATCTCTATGTCGACAATCCGGCCTCGGGCGAGATCGCCAATACCGAGATGGACGGGTTCACCGTGACCCTGACGCTTAAGGCGCCGGTCAATCCCGGCGAGGTCAACACGATCAAGATCGCCATCGCGGACAGCGGCGACGGCGCCTATGATTCGAACCTGCTGATTGCCGGCGACTCGATCCAGACCGCCCTGATCGCCGAGGATGACAGTGTCGAAATCACTGGTGGCAATGCGGAAACCGTGGACGTCCTGGCCAACGACAGCTCTTCCGCGGGCGGCACGCTGACCATTACCAAGATCAACGGGCAGCCGGTATCGGCGGGGGATACCGTGACCCTGCCGACGGGAGAGACGGTCCTGCTGAACCCCGACGGGACATTCACCATCGATTCCGATGGGTCCGAGGAAAGCAGCAATTCCTTTTCCTACGAGGTCACCGATTCAGCCGGGAACACAGATACCGGTTTCGTCACGGTCAAGACCACACCCTGTTTCGTCGCTGGCACCCCGATCCGGGTGCCGAATGGCCGTGTTCCGGTCGAGAAGCTTGAGATCGGCGATCTTGTGATGACCCGCGACAACGGTCCCCAGCCATTGCGCTGGATCGGTCGCACGACCCGCCTGTCCAAGGGGATCGACGCACCGGTTCTGATCCAGCGCAATGCGCTGGGGCGGCATGGCCCGGTCGCCGTCTCACCCAACCACCGCGTGATGCTGGAGATGTCGCGCTCCGAGCTGCTGTTCGGGTCTCGCGAGGTTCTGGTCAAGGCCAAGGACCTGGTGAACGGACGAGATATCAAACGGTGCACGGACGGGTTGCCGGTGACCTATGTGCATCTCCTGTTTGACCGGCATGAAGTGATCTGGGCCAACGGCCTGGAAAGCGAAAGCTATCATCCCGGCGACATGTCCATCGGGGCCTTCGATACGGCCACACGCAGCGAAATCCTGCGATTGATGCCCGATTTGTCCGCGCCAGATTACGGCTACGGGCCCGCCGCGCGCCCGGCATTGCGCAGCTATGAAGTGCGCGCGCTGATGCGGGCCTGAAGGGAAACAAAAAAGGCCGCGGCACCTTTGCGCCACGGCCCAACCTGATGCGACTTGCCGGCAGGTTAATCCCGCAGCAACTCGTTGATGCCGGTTTTCGACCGGGTCCGTTCATCCACCCGCTTGACGATCACCGCGCAATAGAGGCTGACACCGCCGGTCGACGGCATCGAGCCCGAGACCACCACCGAATACGGCGGCACCTCACCATACATGACCTCGCCAGTCTCGCGGTCGACGATCTTGGTGGACTGACCGATATAGACGCCCATGCCCAGCACAGAGCCTTCGCGCACGATCACGCCCTCGACCACCTCGGAGCGGGCGCCAATGAAGCAATTGTCCTCGATGATGGTGGGACCGGCCTGCATCGGCTCCAGCACGCCGCCAATGCCGACGCCGCCCGACAGGTGCACGTTCTTGCCGATCTGGGCACAGCTGCCCACGGTGGCCCAGGTATCGACCATGGTGCCGCTGTCCACATAGGCCCCTAGGTTGACGAAGGACGGCATCAGCACCACGCCCGGTGCGATATAGGCCGACTTGCGCACCACGCAGTTGGGCACGGCACGGAACCCGGCGGCCTTCCACTGGTTCTCGCCCCAGCCTGCAAACTTGCTGTCGACCTTGTCCCACCAGCCGCCGCCCTGCGGGCCGCCCGACTGGATTTCCATATCCTTGATGCGGAAGCCCAGCAGCACCGCCTTCTTGGCCCATTGGTTCACGTGCCAGCTGCCATCGGCCTGTTTCTCGGCCACCCGCAGCGCGCCGCTGTCCAGCGCGGCCAGCGTGTCTTCGATCGCCTCGCGGGTGGCGCCTGTGGTGGCGGGTGTGATGCTGTCGCGCGCGTCCCACGCGGCCTCGATGGCGACTTCCAGCTCTCGGTTGGACATGAGGTCTTGCTCCCTGATGAATGCGTCACGTTGGTTTCGCCTATACGCAAGCGCGGACCAAGGCGCAATGCGACGCGCCCCGACCCGATTGCGGCCTTATGCGTCTTCCAGCGCCCCCAGCGCGGCGAACATCTCGGCATCGGCGTCGGTTCCGGCATTGGGCGCGGGCAGCGGCACGTCGCCATAGAACACCGAATTGGCCCCGGCCAAAAAGCACAGCGCCTGCTCGGCGGCGCCTTTAGCCTCAGCAGCCCCTCGCGCACCGGCACATGACTGGCATCAAAGGTACGCACGATATGGTCCTGACGCAGCTTCTCGTCCGCTGGCCGGGCGCCGCTTATCGTCCGCTGGCTGAGCCTCGCTTAGAACGTGTCGGCGATGGTTGCTGTCAGGAATAAAAATAAAGATCCCGGGTACAACCGGAACAAGCCGCAATCTTCACCCGGCAAAGGGATCCGGGGCGATATTGCCGCCGCAGACCAGCACCGCCACCCGCTCGCCTGGTTCGGGCCGATAGGCGCCACACATCAGCGCCGCCAGCGCGGTTGCGCCTGCCGGCTCGACCAGAACCCGCCGCTCGGCCCAGAGCGCGCGCTGGGCCGCAGCAATCGCCGCGTCCGGAACCAGAACCGACTGTGCCCCGCGTTGCGCCAGACCGAAACAGATTTCGCCGATCCGCCGCGCCCCCAGCGCATTGGCGGCGATGCCCGAGACCTCGACATCGACCGGCCCGCCAGCAGCGAGCGCCGCATTCAGTGCGCAGGAGGTTTCCGGCTCGACCGCAACCACCTTGCGTGCGCCCTGCCACCAGGCCAGTGCACCAGCCACCAGCCCACCACCGCCGACCGCGATCACAACCGTATCGGCCTCTAGCGCCTGCGCGTCCCATTCGGCGAAACAGGTGCCCTGCCCCGCCACGGTCGCGGGCGCGTCATAGGCATGGATCTGCATCGCACCAGTCGCAGCTTCATGCGCCTGTGCAAGGGCCAACGCATTTGCATACTCGCCCGGCACCACCTCAAGATCGGCGCCGGTATCCCGGATCAGCGCGATCTTGGCGGGGCCAGCCATTTCCGGCACGAAGATCTTGGCCTGATGGCCCAGCGCGCGGGCGGCATAGGCCACCGCAGCACCATGATTGCCACCCGAGGCGGCCACGACTCCGGCAGCGGGCACATCACTGGACAGCAGGGTATTGAAGGCCCCGCGCGCCTTGAAACTGCCGGTATGCTGCATCTGTTCCAGCTTCAGGCTGAGCGGATATGACAGGCCAAATCCGCGCGTCTGCATCACCGGGGTCACTTGCACATGCCCGTCAATTCGTGCCGCCGCCGCTGTGATCTCTGCTTTCCAATCCATTCTCATACCCTCTTCACCACCCGCCTCTGGCGCTTGCCCCGCGAACCCTATAGCTGTGGGGCAAAGACGCAAGCAGGGAAGCCCGCAGATGAGAGACGATCGTCAGAGCCCGTTTCGTGACGCCCATACCGACCGCTCGACGGCCAGCCATGTGCCCGATACGCCGCAGACGCGCTCGCCCGCCTATAAACTGGCCTTTGCCGACGAGGATTTCCTGTGCCGGGACGAGCTGCGCCCGGTGCGGTTGCAACTGGAATTGCTCAAGCCCGAGATGATGATGGCCGAGCGCGGCATCACCTCGACCGTGGTGATGTTCGGCGGGGCACGGATCCCGGAACCGGCGAAAAAGCACACCGCGCGCACCCAGACCTTGGCGGAGCTGTCGGAATACTATGACGAGGCGCGCGAGTTTGCCCGGCTGATCACCGAGAAATCGAAAGAGTCAGGCTGCAAGGAGCTGGTGATCGTCACCGGCGGCGGCCCCGGCGTGATGGAGGCCGGCAATCGCGGCGCCAAGGACGCGGGTGGCTGCTCGATCGGACTGAATATCGTGTTGCCGCATGAACAGGCGCCAAACCTGTTCGTGACGCCCGAGCTCAGCTTCAACTTTCACTACTTTGCAGTCCGCAAGATGCATTTCCTGATGCGCGCACGGGCGATTACCATCTTCCCGGGCGGCTTCGGCACGCTGGACGAACTGTTTGAATCGCTGACCCTGATACAGACCGGGCGCATGGAGCGGGTGCCGTTCCTGCTGTTCGGGCGCGATTTCTGGGAACGGGTGATCAACTGGCGGGCGCTGGCGGATGCCGGCACCATCTCGGCCGAGGATCTGGACCTGTTCCGCTTTGTCGACACCGCTCAGGAGGCGGTCGAAATTATCGACAACTGGGAGCCCGCGCCACCCCGCGATGCGATCCCGGGGCGCTGAGGCGGTCGGGTCGGTTCAGGCGAATTCAGCAGGCAACACGCCCAGTTCGACGCCCTGCGGCAACCGGGTGACCACCTGCGTGCCCTGCACGTCCTTGATGGCATAACCATAACCCATCAGCCGGAACTTCCATTCCCGCGCGCTGAGCGCCTTGGCGCGTTCGCGGTACAGCAGGTCCAGAACCCCCGCCTCGATCATTGCGCCACCGATATCTGCCTGTGCCATTTTCTGTCCTCCATGGCTTTGTTGCTGATTTCGAAACTGACTGTTGATCGGGGCGGAAATTCATCGCGAATGAGGAAAATTCAGGGCGCAGGCCTTTTGGGATAGGATGAAGGGGGCGCTGCCCCCGTCGCCTGCGGCGCCTCCCCCGGAGTATTTTGGGCGAAATGAAGGTGCAGCCATCTCTTTGCTTTGCCGTCGCGCAACCGGGTGCTAGATCGCGGTTTGACAGGCACGCGGGAGGGCGACAATGGAACATGGCGATCACGGGACACCTCGGATGGGTGCCTTTCTGCATCTGCGCGGCAACGAGATCGACAAGGGCGATCCGGTGGCGCTGCCGCTGGTGCAAAGCTCGATGTATCACCTGCCGGGCGCGCCCGATGGCGGCAACAGCTATGGTCGGGCGGACAATCCCACATGGGTGGCGCTTGAACATGCGATCGAGCATCTTGAAGGGGCGCCCTGCCGGATGTTTCCCTCGGGTATGGGCGCGATTTCGGCCGCGCTGTTTGCCACGCTCAAGGCCAGACAGCGCCTTTTGATCCCCGCGGATGGCTATTATGTCACCCGGTTGCTTGCCGACCGTTACCTGCGGCCTTTGGGGGTGATTGTCGAGGAGCGGCCCACCACCGGCTTTGCCGAGGGCGGGTTTAGCGACATTGACGTGGTGTTTCTGGAGACGCCGTCCAATCCGGGGCTGGACCTGATCGACCTTGCCGCCGTCGCGGGCGCGGTGCGGGCAGCCGGTGGCATCACCATCTGTGACAATACCACGATGACACCGCTGGGACAGCGGCCGCTGGATCTGGGCATCGACATCGTGGTCGCCTCGGACACCAAGGCGATGGGCGGCCATTCCGACCTGCTGCTGGGGCATGTGGCCAGCCGCGATGCCGGGCTGGTTCAGGCAGTGGAGGATTGGCGCCGTATCTCTGGCGCGATTCCGGGCCCGCACGAGGCCTGGCTGTTGCATCGCGGGCTGGAGACGCTGGAGGTGAGGTTCGACCGCATGTGCCGAAACGCCGAAGCCCTGGCGCCGCGACTGGCCGAACATCGGGCGGTGAGCGCCCTTCGTTATCCCGGTCTGCCGGGTGATCCGGCGCATAACCTGGCGCGGGCGCAGATGCAGCGGTTTGGCTTCCTGCTCTCGCTGGATCTGGGCAGCGAGGAGAAGGCGGAACAGTTCATCAACGGCTGCCCGCTTTTGCGTCCGGCGACCTCGTTTGGCGGCGTGCACAGTTCGGCCGAGCGGCGCGCGCGCTGGGGCGACGCGGTGGCACCAGGATTCGTGCGCCTCTCAGTCGGCTGCGAGCCGGTCGAGGAGTTATGGCAGGCCCTGCGCGATGCGCTCGATACACTCTGAATTCAGGCTTTCGGCTCTCGCAGGCTCTTGAACACATAGATCGGCAGCAGGATGCCGGCGATGAGCGCACCGAGCCAGACAAGCAGGGTCGCGGCCAGCAGGTTCGAGATCCCGCCCACGATCAGGCCCGAGGTCACCAGTTCGGTGACCAGAAGGCCGACGAAGATGACCACCAGCGAGATCCCGCCCTGAAGTGCGGGCAGGTTGCGCGCGCTCAGGCGGCGGATCAGCGGTTCGGCCAGGGCCTGGATCAGACTGAAGACGATGACCACGACAATCAGCGACAGCGGCGCGATGGAGAATCCGTCGAGCAGCAGCGCGGCAAGCAGGAGTCCAATGGCATTGCCGGCCAGAAGCGCGGCGATCGAAAGCAGGCGTCGAGACATGGCGAACCTCTTGAAGCTATTCACCCGAGCCTAGCCTATCACCCGCGTGAAATCACCACGGGAATCAAAGCCCCGTCTCGGCCTCGATCTGCTTTTTCGACTTGCGCGCCCGTTCGGTGGCCGATTTGAGCTGCCCACAGGCGGCCATGATGTCGTCACCGCGCGTCTTGCGGATCGGCGCGGCATAGCCCGCCTGATAGATGATGTTGGCAAATGCCCGAATGCGGTTGTTTGACGACCGCTTGTAGGGTGCGCCGGGCCATTCGTTGAACGGGATCAGGTTGATCTTGGCCGGGATCTTGTGCCGCTTGATATGGTCGAGCAGGCGATGGGCATCCGCGTCGCTGTCATTCACGCCGTCCAGCATCACGTATTCGAACGTGATCCGCTCGGAATTCGAGGCTTTGGGATAGACGGCCAGCGCAGAGAGCAGTTCCTCGATGTTCCAACGCTTGTTGATCGGCACCAGCACATCGCGGGTCTCGTCGGTGGTGGCATGGAACGAGATCGCCAGCAGACAGCCGATTTCTTCGGCCGTACGCGCGATTTCGGGCACCACGCCGCTGGTCGACAGCGTGATCCGGCGGCGCGACAGCTGGATGCCTTCGGGGTCCATCGCAATCTTCATTGCATCGCGCACGTTGTCGAAATTGTAGAGCGGTTCGCCCATGCCCATCAGCACGATGTTGCTGAGCAGGCGTGTTTCGTCCTTGGGCGCCCCCGGCACCGGCCATTCGCCCAGGTCGTCGCGCGCCATCATCACCTGGCCCACGATCTCGGCAGCGGTCAGGTTGCGCACCAGTTTCTGGGTGCCGGTATGGCAGAACGAGCAGGTCAGCGTGCAACCCACCTGCGACGAGATGCAAAGCGTGCCACGATCCTCTTCGGGGATATAGACCACCTCGACCTCATGCCCGCCGGCAATGCGGACCAGGTATTTGCGGGTGCCGTCTTCGGACACCTGCCGGGTCACGACTTCGGGGATCTCGATGGTGAAATGCTCGGCCAGTTGCGCGCGATAGGCCTTGGCGAGGTTGGTCATCGCGTCGAAATCGCGCACGCCCCATTGATAGATCCACTGCCAGATCTGGCCCACCCGCATCTTGGCCTGTTTCTCGGGCGTACCGTGTTCGATCAACACCTCGCGCATCCGGTCGCGGGTCAGCCCGACCAGGTTGATCCTGCCTTCGGGCAGCTTGCGGGGGATGGTCACGACATCCTGGGTGATCGGTGCTTTGACGGACATGGGTGCACTCGGCGGCTGATGGGGTCTGAGGCGATGGATGCGCCTCTATATAGGAAAGCGCGCGAAGATCAAAAGATTTCGCGCCCTCTTTGCCGCCGGTCGTTTGGGATGGTGCGGCAGGGGGCGCTGCCCCCATCGCGGCAGAGCCGCTCCCCCCGGAGTATTTTTGGCGAAATGAAGAGTTGAGTTACCGCGCCATCGCCATCAGGTCGCGGGTCCGGGCGCGGCCCAGTTCGATCTGGCAGGAGGTGATCGCGATGCCCGTGCCCGAGCCGCCGCCAAAGCTGGCACCAACTGCATCGCAATGCGCGTCGCGATAGGTAACCCAGGCCAATTGCGCAGCTTCAAGCGCGGGAAGTGCGACCTTGCGCCCGGTGACTTCGTCAAGTTCACCCGCCGAACCGCGGGCAATGTCGAGCGCGACGGCCAGCGCACCCTCGACACGATCTCTCATTTCGGAAACGCAGGCGCCAATCTCGACCTGGCTGCCTGCATCGCTGCATTCAAGCGCAGGATCGGCGGTGGCCGCCAGCGGTGCCAGCGCGAGCACAAACGCGAATTGAACCCGTCGCATATCACATCCCCATACAAGACCGACGGCGGGCCACTTACCCGCCGCAGCGTTTCTCGGCATCTTCGACAGCTGCGGTGAAGCCCAGCAGCGAGAAGGTATCCTTGGTCTGGGTGCCGCGCGCCGAACGGGCAGTCAGCACCGCGTCGGTGCCGCGCTTCATCACCGCAACGATCTTGGCGTCGTCGGCGGCGGTTGCCGGCCAGGCCCATTCGCCCTCGGTGATCAGTTCGAACTCGGTGCCGCCCACATTGAGATTGACCGTCGATCCGGGCGCGAAAGGATAGCCGCCGGTAAAGGTGACTTGCCCCTTGACCCCGGCCTTGGGCCGGAAGAACACCATCAGCAGGATATCGCTGCGGCGCACCGACACGACGCTGCCACCGCGGGTGTTCACGGTTTCCTTCGGTGCCGAAACGCTCCAGCATTCGGTCGGGTTGTCCTCGACGAAGACGCTCCAATCGGTCTTTGACGCGACCCGGTTGGTGCTTTCGCTTTGCTGCGCGGATACGCTGGTGGCGGCGGCCGTTCCGGCCAGACACAGGCCCGCAATGGCGCGGACAAGTTTCGATCCCATCTGTTCAGCCCTCCAGCTGACCTTTACCTCAATTCCATCACAGGATGCATTCGCGGAGTTTTGCCGATCCGTCTGGCTTGCGCATCCCGTCGATTGCCGACATAGACACAATAGCGCAGGTTTCGCCACGGACGAAAGGGCGATTGGCGAGAATTCGCGCAGATTTCTATTGGGGGACAGGATGACGCGACCGATACCGATGGCCGAAATCTGGCGCGGCGCGCTGTTGGAAAGCGTGCATTTGGGGCATGCGGTGATCTGCGACGGCAGCGGCCAGGTGGTGCGTAGCTGGGGCGATCCAGGGCTGGTGATGTATCCGCGCTCGTCCTCGAAGATGATCCAGGCGCTGCCGCTGCTGTCCTCGGGAGCGGCGGCCAAGTTCGGGTTGAGTTCGGAACAGATGGCGCTGGCCTGCGCCTCGCATAACGGGGCGGCGATCCATACCCATCGGGTGAATGATTGGCTTGGACAGCTGGGGTTGGGCGACGGCGACCTGCGCTGTGGCCCGCAGGATCCCGATGACCGGCCCGAGCATGAGCGGCTGATCCGCGCCTTTGAAAGCCCGTGCCAGGTGCATAACAACTGCTCCGGCAAACATGCGGGCTTTCTGACGCTGGGGCGTCATCTGGAGGCCGGACCCGAGTACCACGAGATCGACCACCCGGTGCAGCAAGCCGCCTTGGCCGCTTTTGAAGAGGTCACAGGCGAGGCAAGCCCCGGCTATGGGATCGACGGCTGTTCCGCCCCCAACTTTGCCACCAGCCTGACGGGACTGGCGCGTGCGATGGCCTGGTTCGCCTCGGCCCGCGACCGCTCTGACCGGCAAAGCCAGGCAGCGGCACAGCTGACCGAAGCCATGATGAAACACCCCGAACTGGTCGCAGGCGAAGGCCGCGCCTGTACCGAGCTGATGCGGGCCATGGGAGGGCGCGTGGCGATCAAGACCGGGGCCGAGGCGGTGTTCGTCGCCATCCTGCCCGAACAGCGTCTGGGCGTGGCACTGAAGATCACCGACGGCGCCACAAGGGCCAGCGAATGCGCGATTGCGGCCATACTCGTCGGTCTCGGCGTGCTGGACCCCGCGCACCCGGCCACCCGCAAGCGGCTGGACGCACCCATCCTGAACCGGCGCGGCATCGACTGCGGCAGCATCCGCGCCACGGCCGAGCTGCGGTTCTGACGCCGATCACATCTCGATGATCTCGGCCACCTCGACGGTGCCGTTGCCCGACATCACCATCGGGCAACCCCTGGCCATGTCGGTCGCGGCACCGATATCGGCGGCACGCACCACGGTATAGCCCGAGAGCGGGTTTGCGCCGCCATCGTCGGCCACGCCTGTGGCGCTGACCGTCTTGGACTGGCCAACCGGGTTGCCGGGGATCACGACCGCATCACCCATGCTATCGAACCAGGCCTGCCATGCGGCCATGACCTCGGCGCCTTCCTCGGGCGTTTCGGGCGTCTTGCCGCCATGATAGGCAAAGATGAAATCAGGCATGTCGCGTTCCTTCCCTTTGGTTGTAAAACATCAGGATCAGGCGAGTTCCGCCTCGAGCTTGCGCAACGACGAGGTCCAGCCCGCCTCGTGGCGCTGGCTCATCTCGTCGTCGCCCAATTCGCGGTGATCCAGGATCAACCGCGCGCCTTTGGCGCATGGTTCGACGATGAACATCACATGGCTTTCCGGCCCGCGCTGGTCATCATCGTCATGCCAGCCCCAGGTGAAGCCCACGGATTGCGGCGGTTTCACATGGGTAACATGGCCCGAGACCTTGTAGCGGTCGCCCGCGCCATTCACCATGACCGAGAACCAGGGCCCCAGCCGGGTGAAATCGAGGTCATGCTGATCGGCGGGCACATGCAGGCCCTCGGGTCCCCACCATTGCAGCAGTTTCGCGCCATCGCTGACCCAGGCGAACAGGGCCTCGGGCGTGACGGCGAATTCGCGTTCCAGTCTCAGGTCGGCCATGTCTTGTCGCTTTCGATTGCGGCGGCCAGCCGGTCCAGGCTGCCCTCCCAGAAGGTGCGTTTCGAGATCGTCCAGTCGGCAATCGCGCGCAGCCCCTCGGGCGCCACGGAGTAAAGCCGCTGGGTGCCATTGATACGCTGGCGAACCAGCCCGGCCTCGCGCAGCAGCTTCAGATGGCGCGAGATGGCAGCACCCGACATGCCCTTACCCTCGACCAGATCACCGGCGGGCAATTCGCCCTCGGCCATCAGTTGCTCGACGATGGCGAAACGTGTCGGGTCGGACAAAGCCGAGAAGGCGGCCAGAAGCTGGGTCATGGCTGCATTATTTAACCATTGGGTTAATAATGCAAGCGGAAGATCAGCCCGTCACGAAATCCGCCCGCGCATAGCCCTGAACAAAAAGCAGCGCCGTCAGGTCGCCGTGGTTGATGCGTACCGCGCATTGAGCCGCGACCGAAGGTTTGGCGTGCAGGGCAACGCCGGTGCCAGCGCGGCCCAGCATGCCCAGATCATTGGCGCCGTCGCCCACCGCGATCACATCCTGTTCGGACAGGCCCAGCCGCGCGGTGATCTGCTCCAGTGCATCGACCTTGGCCTGACGGCCCAGGATCGGGCGGGCAACATCGCCGGTCAGCTTGCCATCATCCGCCAACAGCGTGTTGGCGCGGTTCTCGTCAAAGCCCAGCTGCGCCGCCACCTGCGCGGTAAAGGCGGTGAACCCGCCCGAGACCAGCGCCGCATAGCCGCCATTGGCGCGCATCGTCGCCACCAGCGACCGCCCGCCCGGCATCAGGGTGATGCGCGTGTCGAGCACATGGCCGATCACCGCCTCGTCCAGCCCGCGCAACAACCCCACGCGTTCGAGCAGCGCGCCCTCGAAATCCAGCTCGCCGTTCATCGCGCGGGCGGTGATTTCCTTGACCCGCTCGCCGACGCCTGCCTCGTCGGCCAGTTCGTCGATGCATTCCTGCTGGATCATGGTGCTGTCCATATCCGCCAGCAGCATCCGCTTTCTGCGACCCTCGGCAGGCTGCACCACCAGATCGACACCCAACGCTTGCAGATCGTCCCAGACCTGCCAGCGATTGTCGGGAAGGGCTGCAAGCGTGAATTCGGCTGCTTCATCGGGGCTCAGCCAGACCGCATCGCCACCGCCCCAGGCGTTGCGCAGCGCATCGACCAGCGCCGGGTCGAGACGGGCAATGGAGGGGTTGGTCAACAGCGTGGCGACATACATGGGGCATCTCCTTTGGGTCGGGATGCCCATAGCGCAGGTGCGAAATCTCTTCCAGCCCCGCCCGACTGCGCGGACCGCATCGACAACCAACCTCCGCGCCGCCGCAGCTCGTGATTAACACTTTGTAAAAACTTGGATATCTTGAATCGCCCCCTAGGCCGGGAACGCGAGGTCTGCCACAGATCATTCTTTCCTTGCCGGGAAACACAAGTTTCCGATCGTAGTCGCAAAGGTCGCAATCAAATTTCAAAGCGGCGATTTTCGACCTCAATTCCGCTTGCGTGCCGCACTGCGGCGGACTAGCTGTTGCGGTGGGACACCCCTCCCCAACGAGGGGCGTATATCTGTAAGGGTAACACCAATGACTATCGACCAACCGGCAACGCGGCCGGTCAATCCGCGGTTCTCTTCTGGCCCCTGTGCCAAACCCCCCGTTTTTGATGTCTCCAAGCTTGCCGATGCCGCGCTGGGTCGCTCGCATCGTGCCGCCATCGGCAAGGACAAGCTGAAGGCTGCCATCGAAGGCACGCGCGAGATTCTGGGTATCCCTGCCGACTATCGCATCGGCATCGTTCCCGCCTCGGATACCGGCGCCGTGGAGATGGCACTCTGGTCGCTCTTGGGCGCCTGCAAGGTCGAGATGCTGGCCTGGGAAAGCTTTGGCGCCGGCTGGGTCACCGATGTGGTGAAGCAGCTGAAACTGGACGCCGAGGTCAAGACCGCCGACTATGGCCAGATCGTCGATCTCGCCTCGGTGGATTTCGACAATGACGTCGTGTTCACCTGGAACGGCACCACCTCGGGCGTGCGCGTGCCGAATGGCGACTGGATCGCCGCCGACCGTCAGGGCCTGACCATCTGCGACGCCACCAGCGCCGCCTTTGCCATGGACCTGCCCTGGGACAAGCTGGATGTGACCACTTTCTCCTGGCAGAAAGTTCTGGGTGGCGAGGCGGCGCATGGCATGATCGTGCTGAGCCCGCGCGCGGTGGAACGGCTGGAAAGCTATACTCCCGCCTGGCCGCTGCCCAAGATTTTCCGCATGACCAAGGGCGGCAAGCTGATCGAAGGCATCTTCAAGGGCGAAACGATCAACACCCCCTCGATGCTGGCGGTCGAGGATTATCTGCTGGCGCTCGACTGGGCACGCTCGGTCGGTGGCCTGAAAGGTCTGATCGCGCGGGCCGATGCCAATGCGCAGGCAATCTTCGATTTCTGCGAGGCACATGACTGGATCGCCAACCTGGCCGAGGATGCAGCCACGCGATCCAATACCAGCGTCTGCCTGAAATTCACCGATGCCCGCATTCAGGATGGCGCAGCGTTTGCCAAGGCGGTTGCCAAGCGGCTGGAGGCCGAAGGTGTGGCGCTGGATATCGGCGCCTATCGCGACGCGCCCGCAGGCTTGCGCATCTGGTGCGGTGGCACGGTCGAAACCTCGGATGTGGCGGCGGTGTTGCCCTGGCTCGCCTGGGCCTTCGAGGTCGAAATCGCCGCGCAAGCGCAAGCCGCATAGTCGCCCCCACCCTTGCAGGTGTCCTCGTCAAGAGGGTCCCCAAGGGTGGGTAGAGCATTGTATTTCCCTGCAAAGGACCAGCAGACATGGCCCCCAAAGTACTCATCTCCGACAAGCTCTCCGACGCCGCAGTCCAGATCTTCAAGGATCGCGGGATCGAGGTCGATTTCCAACCCGACCTGGGCAAGGACAAGGACAAGCTGGCCGAGGTCATCGGCCAGTATGACGGCCTTGCCATCCGCTCGGCCACCAAGGTGACCGAGAAGATCCTGGAAAACGCCACCAACCTCAAGGTGATCGGCCGCGCCGGCATCGGCACCGACAACGTGGACAAGGACGCCGCCTCGAAAAAGGGCGTGATCGTCATGAACACGCCCTTTGGCAACATGATCACCACCGCTGAACACGCCATTGCCATGATGTTCGCCGTGGCCCGCCAGATCCCCGAGGCCAGCGCCTCGACCCATGCGGGCAAGTGGGAAAAATCCAAGTTCATGGGCGTCGAACTGACGAACAAGACGCTCGGCGTGATCGGTGCCGGCAATATCGGCGGCATCGTCTGTGACCGCGCGCGCGGCCTCAAGATGAAGGTCATCGCCTATGACCCCTTCCTGGGCGAGGAGAAGGCCAACAAGATGGGCGTCGAAAAGGTCGAACTGGACGAGCTGCTGAAACGCGCCGATTTCATCACCCTGCATGTGCCGTTGACAGATCAGACCCGCAATATCCTGGGCCGCGAGAACCTGGCCAAGACCAAGAAGGGTGTACGTATCATCAACTGCGCCCGTGGCGGCCTGGTGGACGAGGAAGCGCTGGCCGAGATGCTGCAATCGGGCCATGTGGCAGGCGCCGCCTTTGACGTGTTCAGTGTCGAACCGGCCAAGGAAAACCCGCTGTTCGGCCTGCCCAACGTGGTCTGCACCCCGCATCTGGGCGCCGCCACCACCGAGGCACAGGAAAACGTCGCCCTGCAAGTGGCCGAGCAGATGTCGAACTATCTGCTGACCGGCGCGGTGGAAAATGCGCTCAACATGCCGTCGGTCACCGCCGAAGAGGCCAAGGTGATGGGCCCCTGGATCAAGCTGGCCGGCCATCTGGGCAGCTTCGTCGGCCAGATGACCGACGAGCCGATCAAGGCCATCAACATCCTCTATGACGGGACCGCTTCGACGATGAACCTGGCGGCCCTGAATTGCGCCACCGTGGCCGGTATCATGAAAAAGTCGAACCCCGAGGTGAACATGGTCTCGGCCCCTGTTGTCGCCAAAGAGCGCGGCATCCAGATCTCGACCACCAATCAGGACAAATCGGGCGCTTTCGACGGTTATATCAAGGTGACCGTGGTCACGGCCAAGCGCGAACGCTCGGTCGCGGGTACCGTGTTCAGCGATGGCAAGCCGCGTTTCATCCAGATCAAGGGCATCAATGTCGATGCCGAGATCGGCGCGCATATGCTCTATACCACCAACGAGGACGTGCCAGGCATCATCGGTACGCTGGGCCAGACAATGGGTGAGAACGGCGTCAACATCGCGAACTTCACGCTTGGCCGCGCCGCAGCCGGGGGTGAGGCAATCGCGCTGCTCTATGTGGATGAGCCGGTCCCGGCCGAAGCCCGCGCGAAGCTTGCCGAAACGGGCCTCTTCAACCAGATCAAACCGCTTGAATTCGACGTCGCCTGACCAGCGCGCCATTCAATCGAAAACGCCGCCTCGTAAGGCGGCGTTTTCGCGTTCAGGCCCTTGCAGCCACGCGCCTTGGCGCTTTCAACACGATCCAGCCGAACAACAGCATGGAAACCAGCATGATAACCGAGCCGAGCTTGGCCAGAAGCTCGGTCTTGCCCTGAATGGCCAGTGCCACGCCGGGCGCCAGCAGGATCACCGCCGCAACCACAAGGCCGAAATGCACCCGCGCCAGCGGGTTCTCGGCGGCGTCCGGCACAAGATGATAGTAGAATGCAAAGATCGAGCAGCTGACCCAGCCCAGCAGGTTCAAATGCCCATGCGCCGGCGACAGTGTGTGATCGTGGCTGGCCGACATCTGGATACCCCAGACCATGCCGCACAAGCCCGCCAGAATCGCCACCAATAAAAACGCTCTCGCCACACCGTTCATGTTTCTTTCCTCTCCCTGTTCGTGGCCGTATCGCCACCTGTGTCAAGTGTGAGGACATCATAAAAATATGTGAAATCAATAGATATTATGATATCTATCAGCTTGATGAATTTCAAAACCTTCGATCTGAACCTCTTGCGTGTTCTCGATGCGCTGCTTGCCACCCGATCCACCACGCTGGCAGGTCAGAGGCTCGCCCTGTCACAGCCGGCGGTCTCGGCCGCGCTTGCGCGGTTACGGCATGCACTGGGAGATCCGCTCTTCATCCGTCAGGGACGGCAGTTGGTTCCCAGCGATTACGCCACCAGCCTGCAAGCGCAGCTGCGATCGCTTCTGGAACAGACCGAATCCATGCTGGCGGGGCAGCCCGATTTCGACCCCGGAGCCTCGACCGACTGCCTGACCCTGTCAGGCAGCGATTTCTATGCCGAGCTGCTGATGCCCCGGCTGGCCCGCCACCTGTCCCGCCTGGCGCCGGGCATGCGCGTGCAGCTCGTCGATCTGGTGCCGGACAATTATGTCCAGTCGGTTGGCGAGTCCGGGGTCGATATGGCGATCCTGCCTGCGACTGAAACGCCCGACTGGGTCGAACAGCAGCGCTTGCACGGCTCGCATTTCCTTACTGTCGCACGCGCCGACCATCCGGAGATCGCCAAGGCGGGGCACGCCCCGGGCGAGGTCCTGCCGCTCGATCTCTTCTGCGGTCTCCAGCACGCGCTGTTCTCGCCCGAGGGCAAATTGCACGGGCTCGGCGACGCCGCCCTCGCCCGCATCGGCCGCGCGCGGCAGGTCACCATGACGTTGCCAGTGTTTTCCGGTGTGCTGAACGCCGTGTCGCAAAGCGACCTGATCGCCCTCATCCCTCATCAACTGGCCGAAAGCGTCGCGCCACGCCTTGGCCTGTCGCTCTATCATCCGCCCATCCCGGTTGGCCCGGTCGAAATCGTTCTCGTCTGGCACAAACGCGCCAGCAGCGCGCCGGCCCATCGCTGGCTGCGTGACCAGATTGCCATGCTGATGGCCGAGCTCGACACGATCCCTTCCATCGGATGCGGCGCTGCGGCAGAACCGGGCCTGCAAACAGCGGAGCAGGCGACATGAGCACCCCGATATACGCGGTCGGCGACATACACGGTCAGGCAGAGCAACTGGAAACCGCTCTGGCCCGGATCGAGGCCGATGGCGGTTCTGATGCCCGCATTGTCTTTCTAGGCGATTATGCCGACCGGGGGCCGGACAGTCGCGCGGTGCTGGACCGGTTGATCGCGGGTCAGTCGCAGGGGCGCGACTGGATCACGCTCAAGGGCAATCACGACCGCATGTTCGAAATGTTCCTGCGCGACCATCCCGCCCAGGATGACCGGCTGCTGATCGGGTATCACTGGCTGCACGATCGCATCGGTGGCGTCGAAACCCTCGCTTCGTACGGCGTCCCGGTGCCCGAAGGCGTTCGCACCTACCAGGTTCATGCCCAGGCGCGCGCGGCAGTGCCCGCCGAACACCGGAACTTTCTTGCCGGGTTACCCAACTACCATCAGGAGGGTGGGCTGCTCTTCGTACACGCCGGTATCCGTCCCGGCCTGCCGCTTGACCGTCAGGTGGAAAATGATCTGATCTGGATCCGCCAAGAATTCCTGGATGATCCGCGCCCGCATCCCTGGCTGGTGGTCCATGGGCACACCCCCGGCAAACGGGCCGAGCATCACGGCAATCGCGTCAATCTCGACGCTGGCGCCGGTTATGGCCGTCCGTTGGCAACTGCCGTGTTCGAAGGCGGCCAATGCTGGCTGCTGACCGAAACCGGCCGCCAACCGCTTGCCCCACACGCCTGACTCCGGCTTTCTTCTGTTCAAAAATACCTCGGGGGAGTCGCCCAGCGGGCGACGGGGGCAGCGCCCCCATCCCTCAGGTCCAGTCCAGCACCACCTTGCCGCTCAGTCCCGATTTCATCGCAGCGAACCCCTCGCGGAAATCATCGACCCCAAAACGGTGGGTGATCACCCGGGACACGTCCAGCCCATTCTGCAACATCGCGATCATCTTGTACCAGGTCTCGAACATCTCGCGGCCATAGACGCCCTTGATGGTGATCGCCTTGAACACGATCCGGGACCAGTCCACCGGCGACTTGCCCGGCGGAATGCCCAGCAGTGCGATCTTGCCACCCATCACCAGCGCCTCGACCATCTGGTCGAGCGCGGCTTGCGAGCCCGACATCTCCAGCCCCACGTCAAACCCCTGCTTCAGGCCAAGTTCGTGCTTCACATCAGCCAGCTCTTCGCGTGTCACGTCCACCGTGCGCGCCTTGGGCACCACATGCTGCGCCAGTTTCAGCCGGTCGGCATTGATATCGGTGATCACCACATGGCGAGCGCCCGCATGCTTGGCCACCGCCGCCGCCATGATACCGATGGGGCCCGCGCCGGTGATCAGCACATCCTCGCCCAACAGGTCGAAGCTCAGCGCCGTGTGCACCGCGTTGCCCAGCGGGTCGAGGATGGCGCCGATCTCGTCGGGGATATCGTCGGGCAGCGGCACCACGTTGAAGGCCGGCAGACGCAGGTATTGCGCGAAGGCCCCCTGCACATTGACGCCGATCCCGCGCGTGCCGGGGTCAAGGTGGAACTTGCCCGCCCGGCTCTGACGGCTGTCGGTGCCGATCAGATGCCCCTCGCCCGAGACCCGCTGACCGATGCTGAGACCGGTCACATCGCGGCCCAGCTCGACGATCTCGCCCGCGAATTCGTGGCCGGTGATCATCGGCACCGGCACCGTGTGCGCGGCCCATTCGTCCCAGTTCCAGATATGGATATCGGTGCCGCAGATACCGGTCTTGTTGATCCTGATCAGCACATCATCGGGGCCGATCTCGGGCACCGGCGCCTGAACCATCCACAGCCCCTCTTCAGGTTTGGATTTCTCCAGTGCTTTCATCGTATTGGGTCGCATCAGATCACTCCCAGTGCTTTGCCTGCGGTGGCAAATGCGGCCAGCGCGCGGTCCAGTTCCTCTCGTGTCAGGGCGGCGTTCATCTGGGTGCGGATACGCGCCTGCCCGCGCGGCACCACCGGAAAGAAGAAGCCCGAGACATAGACGCCCTCGTCAAAGAGCCGCGCCGCCATGTCCTGCGCCAGCTTGGCCTCACCAAGCATCACCGGGATGATCGGATGCTCGCCGGGCAACAGGTCAAAGCCGAGGTCGGTCAACCCGGCCCGCCAATAACGGGCGTTGTCGAACAGCCGCGCGCGCAGATCAGCGCCCTCCTCGACCAGCCGGATCGCCTCAATCCCGGCCATCACGATGGCGGGCGGCAGCGAGTTCGAGAACAGATAGGGCCGCGCCCGCTGACGCAGCAGATCGATGACCGGCTGCGGTCCGGCGATGTAACCACCGATGGCCCCGCCCAGCGCCTTGCCCAATGTGCCGGTCAGGATATCCACGTCCAGCCCAAAATGGTCGGGCGTACCCGCGCCATGCGGCCCCATGAAGCCGGTGGCGTGACAATCATCGACCATCACCACCGCATCATATTGCTGCGCCAACCGGGTGATCTCGGGCAGGTTGGCCAGATAGCCATCCATCGAGAAAACGCCATCGGTGGCAATCATCACATGCCGCGCGCCATCGGCGCGGGCCTGTTTCAGCTGCGCCTCCAGATCACCCATGTCGCTGTTGGCATAGCGATAGCGTTTCGCCTTGCAAAGGCGGATCCCGTCGATGATCGAGGCATGGTTGAGCGCGTCCGAAACAATCGCGTCCTCCGGCCCCAAGAGCGGCTCGAACAGCCCGCCATTGGCGTCGAAACAGGCGGCGAACAGGATCGCGTCATCCTTGTTCAGGAACCGCGCCAGCCGCTGCTCCAGTTCGCGGTGAATGTCCTGCGTGCCGCAGATAAAGCGGACCGAGGCCATGCCGAACCCCTTGGGCTCCAAAGCGTCACGCGCGGCGGCGATCAGCGCCGGATGATCGGCCAGACCCAGATAGTTGTTGGCACACAGGTTGATCACCTGCCGGTCACCAACGGTAATTTCGCCCCCTTGGGGCGAGGTGATCAGCCGCTCGCGCTTGTAAAGCCCCTCGGCCTCGATCTGGGCAAGCGTGTCGGTGAGATGGGACAGAAAGGATTGGGACATTGCGACCTCCGATTTGGCGCAATGTCTATCATAACGGATACGATTCCGAAATAGGGGAATTCGCTATGTTGGACAAAAATCCGTGAAACTGGACATTAGCGCTCCTGCTTGCCCAAGGGTACCACATTGGGCACCGGATCGGGGGCCAGTTCTTCGAAATCGAAATTGTCCAGCCGTTGCGCCCGCCGCCCGGCCTTGTCGGCGCTGATCTTGATCTCCGAGATATCCTTGGCCGCTTGCCCGAAATGGCGGTCCAAGTTCTCGACCCGGTCGCCCAGCCGTTCCACATCCTTGTGCAGCAGGCTCAGCTCCTTGCGGATGGCGCCCGCCTGTTCACGCATCCGCGCGTCCTTGAGGATGGCGCGCATGGTGTTGAGCGTAGCCATGCAGGTGGTGGGCGACACGATCCAGACCCGCGCGGCAAAGCCTTCGCGCACGATATCGGCGAAATTGGCGTGCAACTCGGCATAGACCGCCTCGGACGGCAGGAACAGCAGGGCGCCATCGGCAGTTTCACCCTCGATGATGTAGCGCTCCGAGATTGCCTTGATATGCGCCCGCACGGCAGTTTTCATCTGGCGCGCGGCCTCGGCCAGTTGCGGCGGGGTCTCGGCCCGGCGCAGCGCCTCATAGGCCTCCAGCGGGAACTTGCTGTCGATCACGATCGGCCCCGGCGGGTTGGGCAGATGGATCAGGCAATCGGCCCGCCGACCGTTCGACAGGGTATGTTGCAAGGAGTAGCTGTCGGTCGGCAGCGCCTTGGACACGATATCGTTGAGCTGGATTTCGCCGAACGCCCCGCGCGTCTGCTTGTTGGACAGGATGTCCTGAAGCGACAGAACATCGCCCGACAGCTTGGTGATATTGTCCTGTGCCTTGTCGATGGCAGCCAGCCGTTCCTGCAATTGCGTCAGCGAGGTCGCGGTCTGTTTCGAGCTGCCATGCAGGGTGGTGCTCATCTTTTCCTGCATCTCGGCCAGCGCCCGCTGCGCGCGCATGGCATTGTCGGCCAGCCGGTCGTTCATGTGCTGCTGCACGGCGGACAACCGCGCCTCGACCGTCTGGATCATCTGCACCTGCGCGTTGGCCTGCGCGTCCGAGACATGCGCCAGCCCGCCCCGCAACTGTTCCTGCCCCATGCTCAGTTGCTGCACGTTCTGGCCTAGCCAGGCCAATTGCTGCGCCATGGGTTCGGTCGTCCGGGCCGAGCGGTTAGCGGCACGCAGGGACAGAAATAGCATCAGCAGGATCAGCAGCAATACAGCGCCGCCGCCCAGAACCGCCATCACGATGGGGTCCTGCAAGGAATAGCTCTGATTGCCGATCTGAATCATGGTCTGCTCGCCTGTTCTTGTTTTGTTTTCAACTCCTATCCGGGATCGCCTGCCGGATCAACTGCGCCCGAACAACCGCTCGATATCGCTGAGTTTCAGTTCCACATAGGTGGGGCGCCCGTGGTTGCATTGGCCGGAATGGGGCGTCGCCTCCATTTCGCGCAAGAGCGCATTCATCTCTTCGCCCCGCATGCGGCGGCCCGACCGGATCGATCCGTGACAGGCGACCCGGCTCAGGATCGCCTCGATCCGGGCCTGAAGCGTGGCGCTTTCTCCCTGATCGGCCAGTTCGTCGAGGATATCGCGAAGCATCACGCCCGCATCCACCGGCCCCAGGATCGCCGGGGTCTCGCGCACCGCGACGGCACCACCGCCAAAGGGCTCGACGCTCAGGCCAAGGCGCGAGAGATCCTCGGAAAGGTCGAGCAGTCGCGCGCAATCGGCGGCGGAAAGCTCGACAATCTCGGGGATCAGCAGCGCCTGCGCCGCAACACCGTTCTCGGCCATCTGGCGTTTGAGTTTCTCATAGACCAGCCGTTCATGCGCGGCGTGCTGGTCGACGATGACCATGCCATCGGCAGTCTGGGCGATGATGTAGTTTTCATGTACCTGCCCGCGCGCCGCGCCCAGCGGCAGGGATTCGGGCGGGGTTTCGGCTGCTGGCTCCTCCGCCCTGCGGGCGTCCTCGCTGGGATCGGGTTCTACCATCCGGCCGCTATAGCTGCCGGAGAGTTCGGCAAATCCGGGCGCCTGCGCCTGATAAGAGGCCATACGCGCGGCAGGTGAGGGCCGGTCCATCTGGTAGATGCGCGCGCCGGTCTGTTCAGGCCGCATCGCCCCCAGCGTCGCCCCGGCCACGGTGGTCGAGGCCCGATGCCCGGCCTCGGCCAGTGCGTGCCGCAGGGCCGAGACGATCAACCCCCGCGCCACGCCGGGATCGCGAAACCGCACCTCGGATTTCGCCGGGTGCACGTTCACGTCGACCAGCGTCGGATCGCAGTCGATGAACAGGGCCGCCGCCGGGTGCCGGTCGCGGCTGAGAAAGTCGAAATAGGCCGCCCGCAGCGCCCCGGTCAGCATCTTGTCCCGCACCGGGCGCCCGTTGACGAAGAGGTATTGCGCCACCGCCGCACCGCGCGAATAGGTGGGCAGCGCCGCATAGCCATAGAGCCGCAGCCCCTCGCGCATCGTGTCGATCCGCAAGGCGTTGTCGGTGAACTCACGCCCCATGACGCGGCCCAACCGGTCGCGCAGCGCGTCGAACAGGTCGCCGGTTTCCGCATCCGCGCGGAACACCAGCCGCCCCTCGCCACCTTCGGAGACATCGCGCAGGGTGAAAGAAACCGAGGGTTCGGCCATGGCAAGCCGCTTGACCGTATCGGTCACCGCCTGCGCCTCGGCCCGGTCGGTGCGCATGAATTTGAGCCGCGCAGGCGTGGCAAAGAAGAGATCGCGCAGCTCCACCACCGTGCCCGCGCGCAAGGCGGCGGGCTTCACCGGATCGACCCGGCCACCCGAGACCCGGATACTGGCCGCCTCGGCGCCCAGGGCGCGGCTGGTGATGGTCAGCCGCCCGACCGAGCCCAGCGAGGGCAGCGCCTCACCCCGGAACCCGAAAGTGTGGATGTTGAGCAGATCCGACCCATCGATCTTGGACGTTGCATGACGCGCCAATGCCAATGGCAACTGATCGGGTGTCATGCCGCAACCGTCATCGGTGACCCGGATCAGTGTCTTGCCGCCATCCGCCAGGTCGATGGAAACTCGCGTCGCCCCGGCATCAATCGCGTTCTCGACCAGTTCCTTGACCGCCGAGGCCGGACGTTCCACCACTTCGCCTGCCGCGATCCGGTTGATCGCGGTTTCGTCCAGCTGGCGGATTTCCGGCTGCGTGGGGATGATATTGGGGTCTGTCGATGCCATACCCCTAGACCTAGCATGAGGCCCGGCGATTCTACCACCGGTTTGATGGTCGGCACCGCCCGGTCTCCCTTCCCGCGACACTTGCGCGGCGCGGGTCGGTCTGCCGCGAAAACCGGGCGGCGGGTGAGTGGTGGTCGGCACCGGATTCTATCCGGCCTGTTCACCTCAGCACTATCAGACCGCACTGCCAAGACGGAGGTTCACAGAGCCGCAAGTTGGGCGCCGATAAGCCAGCACCAGCACCAGACCCCGGCGAATTCCCGCCCAGTCAAGACTGAACGGGCGCTCCGGTCCGACTGCGGCAGGGACCGAACCGGGCCGCGAGTGCCAGGATGAGGCCCGACATCGTGGCGATCATCCCCGCAGCGCTGACCGCGTCGCGCGCGCCCAGCCACAGCGGGCCATAGCCCGCCAACACATAGCCCAGCACCGCCGAGAGGATGGCGAAGACGACGCTCCAGCCAACCTGCCCTTCAAGCGCGTTGGTCATCATCCGTGCGGCGGCGGGTGGACAGATGAACATCGCGATGACGATGATCGAGCCGACCGCGTCAAAGGCCGCAACCGCAGCCACAGCAGCGACGATGACCAGTGCAAGGCCCAAATGGCCGGTGCGAATACCGAGAGTGCGGGCAAACCCCTCGTCGAAGGTCGACAGCTTCAGGGGGCGCCAGAACAGCCAGATGAACCCGGACACCCCGGCCAGCGTGACCAGGATACGCGGCAGTTCCACCGGCAACCCAGCCAAAGCCAACGGATCAACCAGCGAGGCCCAGCCGGTGGCATCAAGCCAGATCAGGCTTTCCAGATTGCCATAAAGCGCGTGTTCCACATCCAGATGCACGGTCGAGGTGTCGGTCTGCTCCAAGAGCAGCACGCCGGCGGCAAACATGGTGGTAAAGACGACACCCATCGCAGCCCCCGGTTCGATCCGGCCCAGACGACGGATCGCCTCGATCAGAACCACCGCGACAACGGCAGCCCCGGCGGCGCCCAGCATCATCGGCCAGGCAGCAATGGCACCGGTCAAGAGGAACGCCACCACGATCCCCGGCAACACCACATGGCTGATGGCATCGCCGATCAAAGCCTGCCGACGCAGCACCAGGAAGTTGCCGGGCAGCGCACAGGCCACGGCGGAAAGGATGCCGATCAAGAGCGGCGTCAGCGACAGGGGCACAAATTCGGAACCGCTCATTCCGGGACCTCCTGGGGGCTACCGATGCGGCGGTCAATCTCGGCAATCTGGTCGTGGGTCAGCACGGTTTCGATATCGCGCAATCCGTCATAGAGGGCGGCGGCGGCTTCTTGCGCCTGATCGGCGCGCACGATTTCCCATCGCTTCTCGTCCCGTAGCGCTTTGGCGGCGCGTGCCCGGCCAATATCGGTTGCGACCCCGTCCGCGCGCACCAGTTCTGCCTGACGCAAAAGTCGCAATGTCAGTGGCTCGTAGATCCGTTGCCCTTGTGCCAGCGCCAGCAGCCCTTGCCTCAGGTGCACCCGGCGCTGGAATTGCGTATGGCGCAGGAACGCCGCCAGCACGCCGCGCCCCGGCGCCACCAGTAGCGACAAGGCGAAAAAGGCAAAGGACACCAGCACGATGATCGGCCCGGTGGGCAGGTTGGGGGCCGAGGCCGAGATCGCCGCGCCAAGATACCCGGCGAGCCCCCCGGTCAAGCCACTCAGCAGCACCACGCGGTCCGACCGCTCGGTCCAGAACCGTGCGGTGACCGGCGGGATGATCAAGAGCGCCACGATCAGGATCAGGCCAACGATCTTCAGCCCGACCACGGTGACTGCCATCACCAGCCCCATCATCGCCAGATCGATCCGATGTACGGGCACCCCGCGCGCGGCGGCATATTCGGGATCGAAGGCGACCAGCGTCATCGGACGGCGGATCAGCAGGATCAGCGCCAGCGCCCCCGCCCCGCCGAGCGCGATCACAAGCGCATCGTTCCACAGCATTCCTGCGGTCGATCCCAGCAGGAACCCCTCCAGCCCGGCCTGACGCCCGGCCCCCAACGTCTGGATCACGGTCAGCAGGACGATGCCGAAACCGAAGAACACCGACAGCACCGCACCGATCGCCGCGTCCTCGGCCAGCCTTGTGTTGCGGGTCAGCCAGTTGAGGCAGAGAAGCCCAACCCAGGCCGACAGTGCGGAACCGGCCATAAGGCCGGGCAGGCTGCGTCCATCGCCGCCCAGTGCCACCATCAACAGAAAGGCCAGACAGATGCCCGGCAACGTGGCATGGCTGATCGCGTCGCTGACCAGCGCCCGCTTGCGCAGGAAAAGGAACGTGCCGGTCGCTCCGGCGGATATGCCCAACAGCGTCGCGCCAACCGCGACAAGCGTGGCGTTATAACCCAATTGCAGCAAGAGCGCGTCGCGCAGCATCGGATCAGCCCAGCACGCGCGCCAGTTGGTCGACCTGCGCCGTTGCCAGCCGCCCGCCATAGGCCGCCTGCAAATTGTCGGCGGTAAAGCTCTCGGTCACCGGCCCTTCGGCCACGCGGCGGGTGTTGATCAGGAACACATGGTCGAAATAGTCGGTCACCGTGGCCAGATCGTGATGCACCACGACCACGGTGCGACCGGCCTGTTTCAACGCCTTGAGAACCGCGATAATCGCCTTCTCTGTCGCTGCATCGACCCCGGCAAAGGGTTCGTCCAAAAGGTAGAGATCGGCCTCTTGCGCCAGGGCACGGGCCAGGAACACCCGCTGTTGCTGGCCTCCCGACAATTGGCCGATCTGCCGGTCGGCGAAATCGCGCATGCCTACACGGGCCAGACAATCGAGCGCCCGCGCCTTGTGCCGGGCGCGCAGGCGGCCCAGCAGGCCAAGCTCGCAATAAAGCCCCATCAGAACAACATCGATCACCCGGGTCGGGAAATCCCAGTCGACACTGGCGCGCTGCGGCACATAGGCGATGCGGGCACGCTGTTCCTCGAGCGGGCGGCCAAACACGGTGACCTGCCCCGACAGCGGTTTGACGATGCCCAGCGCCGCCTTGAGCAGGGTCGATTTCCCTGCCCCGTTCGGCCCGATGATCGCCGTCATCGCGCCCGGCTGCACCGTCATATCCACCGAGAACACGGCCGGTTTCTGCCCATAAGACACGGTCAGCCCACGCACCGCCAGCGGGCTGTCGCCGATGGCGTCATCCTCGAGTCGTTTGCCTTCACGCGCCGCCAGTTCGATCATCGCTCAGAGCCCTGCCAATAATTTGCCATCCATGCCACGGGGCGGCACCTGTCCGCCCAGCGCGGCGGCGATGGTGGTGATGTTGTGATCAAGCATGCCCAGATAGGTCCCCTCGTAAGAGCCGTCAGGCCCCATCGCATCGGAATAGAGCTCGCCCCCCACCTGTACCTGATGCCCCTGCGCCGCGGCGCCTTCGATCAGGGCCCGGACCGATCGGTCCGAGACCGAGCTTTCAACAAAGACCGCCGTGATCTTGCGCGACACCAGCGTATCGACCAGTTCCGCGATCCGGTTCAGCCCCGCCTCGGACTGGGTCGAGATGCCCTGAACGCCCAGAACCTCGAAACCATAGGCCTGCCCGAAATAGCCGAATGCGTCATGCGCGGTGACCAGCGCCCGGTTACCCTCGGGCACCGTGGCCAGAACCGTTTCGGCATACCCCGACAGCCGGTCCAGATCAGCGATATGGCGGGCGGCATTGGCGGCAAAGGTCTCGGCGGCCTCGGGGCGGGTCTCGGTCAGGGCACGCGCGACCTCGGCCACCACCTCGCGCCACAGATCCGGGGTCATCCACACATGCGGGTCGAACTTGTCGGCATAATCGTCATGGGCGCGCAGGCGCGACGGCTCGATGCCTTCGGCCACCGCAACCACCTGACGCTTACGGCCCAGATCGTGAAAGAAGCTTTCCATCTGAGCTTCGAGGTAGAGTCCATGCCACAACACCAGATCAGCGCGGGTCATGGCGACGATATCGCTGCGGGTCTGGCGATAGGCATGCGGGTCGATGCCCGGCCCCATCAAGCCGGTGACCTCGACCAGATCGCCGCCAACCTGGCGGGCGGCATCGGCGATCATGCCGGTGGTTGCCACCACACGCAGCGGTGCCTCGGCCCAGGCCGCGAGCGGCAGGCTGCATGTCAGGGCAAGTGCGGCAAGGAACCCACGGCGAATCATCGCATACCTCGAAATCCAACTCTCTCACGGATGAATATGAGAACCATTCGCAACTAAGTCAACGCAATTGAGAATTATTCGCAAGAAAGAACACTTTTGTCCGAAAGGTAAAATTTTGACGCCGCGACCCACCTGCCTCCGCTTGCCATTCTGTCGCAGGTCATGCGACCTTGGCCGGGAACCTCCCAAAGGATGTGAAGATGGAAACGCAGAGCCTTGAGCGCACCGCGCATCTGCCGCAAGTGACCGAGCCGCGAAACCCCGGCATGGAACTGGACCTCGACTGGGTTCGCGCGGTGCAGGCCAATACTTCGGCGATCGAGCGGCGGGCGGCAACGCTGCCCGGCAGGCGCTCGGTGAAAAAGGATTATCAGGCTGCTTGGTTGTTGAAAGCGATCACGATGATCGACCTGACCACCCTGTCGGGCGACGACACCGTGGGCCGCGTGCGGCGCCTCTGCGCCAAGGCGCGGCAGCCAGTGGCACCCGCGCTGCTAGAGGCGATGGGCATGGGGCCGATCACCACCGGCGCGGTCTGTGTCTATCACGACATGGTCGCAACGGCGGTCGAGGCGCTGGGCGGTTCGGGTATTCCGGTGGCCGCCGTCAGCACCGGGTTTCCGGCGGGCCTGTCGCCCTTTCACCTGCGGGTGGCCGAGATCGGCGAGAGCGTCGCGGCGGGCGCCGAAGAGATCGACATCGTGATCTCGCGCCGGCATGTGCTGACCGGTGACTGGCAGGCGCTTTATGACGAGATGACGGCCTTTCGCGAGGCCTGCGGGCATGCCCATGTCAAGGCGATCCTGGCAACCGGAGAGCTGGGAAGCTTGCGTAACGTGGCGCGCGCCTCGCTGGTCTGCATGATGGCGGGGGCGGATTTCATCAAGACCTCGACCGGCAAGGAAAGCGTCAATGCCACCCTGCCCGTCTCGCTGGTGATGATCCGCGCCATCCGCGACTATTACGATCGCACCGGATACCGGGTCGGCTACAAGCCCGCCGGGGGCATTTCCAAGGCCAAGGACGCGCTGGTCTATCTGGCGCTGATCAAGGACGAACTGGGCGACCGCTGGCTGCAACCGGACCTGTTTCGCTTTGGCGCCTCATCGCTCTTGGGCGATATCGAGCGGCAGCTGGAACATCACGTGACCGGCGCCTATTCGGCGGGCTACCGCCATGCCATGGGCTGACCGGCGCGACAGGCGCCGGAATTTTGAAAAAATTCCGGCCCGTTTTCCGTGACGGAAAACGGCCCCCGGATACCGAGGACACCGCTATGACCATCAAGGAACTCTTCGACACCATGGAATACGGTCCCGCCCCCGAAAGCGCCGCCGAGGCGCTGGCCTGGCTGGTCGACCAGGGCGACCGGTTCGGCCATTTCATCAACGGCGCCTTTACCGCGCCAGGCGACGGGTTCGACAGCCGCAATCCCGCCACCGGCGAGGTCCTGGCCACCCTGACCCAGGCGAGCCAGGCCGATGTAGATGCCGCCGTTGCCGCCGCCCACAAAGCGCAGCCCATATGGGCCGCACTCGGTGGCGCGGGCCGGGCGCGGTACCTCTATGCCATTGCGCGGCTGATGCAGAAACACAGCCGCCTGTTTGCCGTGCTGGAAACGCTGGATAACGGCAAGCCCATTCGCGAGAGCCGTGACATCGACATCCCCCTGGCGCAGCGGCATTTCTACTATCACGCGGGCATGGCGCAGTTGATGGAAAGCGAGCTGCCCGACGCCGAGCCACTGGGCGTCTGCGGTCAGATCATCCCGTGGAACTTCCCCCTGTTGATGCTGGCGTGGAAGGTTGCCCCGGCGCTGGCCATGGGCAACACCGTGGTGCTGAAGCCCGCCGAATACACCTCGCTCACCGCACTCTTGTTTGCCGATATCTGCCAGCAGGCGGGTCTGCCCAAAGGGGTGGTCAATATCGTCACCGGTGACGGTGCCGTGGGCGAGATGATCGTGGCGTCGGATGTGGACAAGATCGCTTTTACCGGCTCGACCGCCGTGGGTCGCCGCATCCGCGAGGCCACTGCCGGGCGGGGGCTGGAGCTGACGCTCGAACTGGGGGGCAAATCCGCCTATATCGTGTTCGACGATGCCGATATCGACAGCGCCATCGAGGGGCTGGTCGATGCGATCTGGTTCAACCAGGGCCAGGTCTGCTGCGCCGGATCGCGCCTCTTGGTGCAAGAGGGCATCGCCGACCGGTTTCATACCAAGCTGCGCACCCGGATGGACGGGCTGCGGCTGGGCAATCCGCTCGACAAATGCATCGACGTCGGCGCGGTGGTCGATCCGGTGCAGTTGCAGACCATAGAGCGGATGGTCGCCAGCAACACGGCTGGCACGGTGCACCATGCCGCCTGTGCCCTGCCCGAAAACGGCTGCTATTATCCCCCGACCCTGATCACCGGATTGTCGACCAGCGACCCGCTGATGCAGGAGGAGATCTTTGGCCCCGTCCTCGTCTCGACCACCTTCCGCACCCCGGCCGAGGCGGTGGAGCTGGCCAACAACACCCGCTATGGGCTGGCCGCCACGGTCTGGACCGAGAATGTGAACCTGGCGCTCGATATCGCGCCGAAACTGGTGGCGGGGGTGGTCTGGGTGAATGCTACCAACCTGTTTGACGCCGCCGCCGGGTTTGGCGGTGTGCGCGAAAGCGGCTTTGGCCGCGAAGGCGGGTGGGAGGGGCTGACCGCCTATACCCGGCCCAAGGGCAAGCGCAAGGCGCTGGCCCGGATCGAGCCCGCCACCGGTCACGGTACACCGGTTGACCCGATCGACCGCACGGCGAAACTCTATGTCGGGGGCAAGCAGGCGCGGCCCGATGGTGGCTATTCCCGACCCGTCTGGGGTAAATCCGGCCTGTTGGGCCATGTCGGCCTTGCCAACCGCAAGGATGTGCGCAACGCGGTCGAGGCGGCCGCAGGCGCAACTGGGTGGGCAAAGGCCACAGGCCATCTGCGCGCGCAGATCCTCTACTACATCGGCGAAAACCTGTCGACTCGGGCCGCCGAATTCGCCCATCGGATCGACGCGATGACCGGCAAGCGCGGCGGGGCGCAAGAGGTCGAGGCCAGCATCCAGCGCCTGTTCACTGCCGCCGCCTGGGCCGACAAATATGACGGGCAGGTGCATGGCGTGCCGATCCGGGGCGTGGCGCTGGCGATGAAGGAACCTGTGGGCGTGATCGGCGCGCTTTGCGCGGACGAGGCGCCGCTCTTGGGCCTTGTCTCGGTCATGGCGCCCGCCATCGCGATGGGCAACCGCGTTGTGCTGGCGGCAAGCGAGCCCTATCCGCTGGCGGCCACCGATTTCTACCAGATCCTCGACACCTCGGACGTGCCGGCAGGCGTGATCAACATCCTGACCGGCTGCCATGCGGAGCTGGCCAAACCGCTGGCCTCGCATCTGAACGTCGATGCGGTCTGGTCCTTCTCCTCGACCGATCTGTCGGCCGAGATCGAAAAAGCGGCGGCGGGCAACCTGAAACGGACCTGGGTCAATAACGCAACGTCCCTTGATTGGGACGTGGACCACAGCAAGCGCTTCCTTCAGGCTGCGACCGAGATCAAGAACATCTGGGTGCCCTACGGAGAATAGGGCATCCCTGCACAAGGGAGGCTCTACATGGATTTCACCGGCAAGACCGTCGTGGTGATCGGCGGCACCAGCGGCATCAACCGCGGCATAGCGCTAGCCTTTGCCCGGGCCGGCGCGCGGCTGGCCGTGGCCAGTCGCAGTCAGGACAAGGTGGACGACACCGTGACCGAACTGCGCGCCGCAGGGGCGCAAGAGGCCCTCGGCGCATCCTTCGATGTGCGCGATGCCGAGGCGGTGGCCAAGGGTCTGCAAGGGTTCCGCGATCAACTGGGTGAATTCGATGTGCTGGTTTCGGGCGCGGCGGGCAACTTTCCTGCGCTGACGGCGGACATGTCGATCAACGCCTTCAAGACGGTGATCGACATCGACCTGATGGGCACCGTGCATGTGATGAAGGGCGCCTATCCGCATCTGAAGCGCCCCGGCGCCAGCATCATCAACATCTCGGCGCCGCAATCCTGGCTGCCCTACGAGGGGCAGGCGCATGTCTGCGCCGCCAAGGCGGGCGTCGACCAGATCACCCGCACACTGAGCCTGGAATGGGGGCCCGAGGGGATCCGGGTAAACTCGGTCGTGCCCGGCTTTATCGAGGGAACAGAGGGCGCCAGACGGTTGGCACCAAGCCCCGAGGCGGAAAAGACCTTCAAGGCGGATGTTCCGCTGGGTCGCTGGGGTCAACCGCAGGATGTGGCAAATGCCTGCCTGTTCCTGGGCTCGGACATGGCTGCCTATATCAGCGGCACGGTGCTGTCGGTCGACGGCGCACTTTATCAGCGTGGCTCGGGCCGGGCGGGTCAGATGATTGGCCAGATGCTGCGCGCAATGCCCAAGCGCGGTTGAACCGGCGCGTCTCCCGCAAGGCAGACGCCGGAAAACATGTGTTTTCCGGCCCGTTTTCCGAGCCGGAAAACGGCACCGCCGCGCACGATGCGCCAGAGATCAGTTGGTTCCTTCCAGCCCCACGGGCTTGCCCACGACGGTGAAGCTCAATCCCTCTGGGTCGAGGAAACCGGTGGCAAATGCGTTGATCTCTTCCAGCGTCACCGCATTCACCTGGTCGTTGCGGGTGGCGATATAGTCAATCGGCAGACCCTGTATCTGCATCCCGGCCAGGATATTGGCGATCCGTCCATTGCCGTCAAAACGCAGCGGATAAGCACCTGTCAGATATGTCTTGGCATCCTCCAGTTCCTTGGCCGTCACACCATTAACCGCCACATCCCGCCAGACATCGCGTATGACGGACACCGCCTCGGCGATCCGGTCATTGGCCGAGGCCACCGATCCCATGTAAATCGAAGCCAGATCCTTGGGCAGCAGATAGGAATAGACCCCGTAGGTCAGCCCCCGCTTCTCGCGCACCTCTTGCATCAGCCGGCTCTCGAACCCGCCGCCGCCGATGATGTGGTTGAGAATATAGGCGGCAAAGAAATCGGGATCATCGCGATCGATCCCCGGCTGCATGAACAGCGCCACCGACTGCGGTGTGTCGAAATCGACCACCCGCACCGGGCCGGGAACGCTGACCTGCGCCCGGTCAGGGATCGGCGCGCCAGTTTCCGGAAGGCCGGAGAGAAGCGTATCGAGCAGCGCGCCCAGTTCCTCGGCGGTGATATCACCCACCGCGCCGACATAGACCCGGTCACGTGCCAAGGCCCCCTTGAAGGCCGCCAATATATCGTCGCGCGTCAACGCCGCGACGCTGTCCACCGTTCCCTTGCCCTCGGTGGCGTAGGGGTGTTCGCCATAGACGGCCTCGGAAAGCGCCGCGCCAGCGATGCTGTGCGGGTCGGTCTCGTCCGAGCGCAGCCCCGACAGGACCTGCGCGCGCACCCGCTCTATGGCCTCGGGGTCAAATCGCGGCGCGTGCAGGGTTGTGCGCAATAGGTCGATCACCTCGTCGCGGTTCTCGGTCAGGAAGCGCGCCGAGACCGACAGCGTGTCATCGGTCACGTCATAGTCAAAGCTCGCGGCCAGTTCTTCCAGCCTTCGGGCATAGGCGCGCGCATCCAGCTCTCCTGCCCCTTCCTCGATCAGGCCGGTCATCAGATAGGTCGCGCCCCGCTTGCCTGGTGCATCGAGCGAGGTACCGCCACGGAACCAGATTTCGAGGGCGGTAAAGGGGATCGCGTGATCCTCGACCAGCCAGGCATTGTAGCCTTGGGGGGAGGTGACCTCCTGGATCTTGACTTCGGCCCAGGCCGGCAACGCCAGCATCAGGGCAGTCAATGCAGCAAAGAACGCCTTCATTGGGTCACCTCCTCGACATTGGTCAGCCAGCCTGTCACCGAAACCTCGGGCCGCAGTACCGACCGGGCGGCGGCGATGATCTCGTCGCCCGTCACCGCCTGCAGCACCTCGGGCCAGGCCTGCACATCGGCAATGGTCAGACCGCTGGCCAGGGCGGCGCCATAGCGGTTGCCAATCCCATCCACATTGTCGCGCTCGTAGATCAGCGCCGCACGCAGTTTCATCTTGATCCGGTCGAGATCCGCGGCATCCACCCCTTCGGCAATGAAATCCGCCAAAACCTTGTCCATTGCCGCTTCGGCCTCGGACAGGGTAACGCCCTGTGCCGGCACCACAATCATGTCAAAGGTGGTGTCGTCCAGCGAAAGCCCGCTGTAAAATGCGCCGGTATAGATCGCGGTCTGGCTGTCGAATTGCAGCTTTTCGTTCATGTAGGCCGTGGTGCCACCGCCCAGCAGTTCAGCCAACAGATAAAGCGCGGCGGCCGTCTCCTGAGCGCCAGCATCACGCTCGGGTGCCAGATAGGAGCGGTGAACATAAGGCTGCGCCACCCGCGCATCCTTGAAGGTCAGGCGCCGCGCGGCGGTTTGCGGCGGCTCCTGGCTGCGGAACCGTTCGGGCAGGTCGGGGTTTGCCGGGATCACGCCATAATAGGTCTCGGCCAATGCGCGCACTTCGTCGGGCTCGACATCGCCGGTCACGATCAGGATGGCGTTGTTGGGAGCGTAATAGGTGCGGTAGAAGGACAGCGCATCCTGCATGTCCAACGTTTCCATCTCGTGTTTCCAGCCGATCACCGGGACACCATAGCGGTGGTTGAGGAACTGGGCCGCATCCATTTGCTCGCCAAACAACGCGCGCGGGTTGTTCTCGGTGCGCTGGTTGCGTTCCTCCAGGATCACGTCGCGCTCGGTCTCGATATCGCGTTCGGTCAGGCGGATGTTACGCATCCGATCCGACTCCATCCGCATCATCAGTTCCAGTCGATCGGACGCCACCCGCTGGAAATAGGCGGTATAGTCATACGAGGTAAAGGCGTTGTCGGCACCGCCATTGGCCGCCACGGTGGCCGAGAGTTCACCCGCCTCCATCGTTTCGGTCGCCTTGAACAGCAGGTGTTCCAGGAAATGAGCCACCCCCGAGGCGCCGACCGGCTCGTCCGCCGATCCGGCCCGGTACCAGACCATCTGCTGTACCACGGGGGCGCGGTGATCTTCGATCACGACGACATCCATACCGTTTTGCAGGGTAAAGGTGGTGACCGCCTCTTGTCCCTCGGGCGCCGCCCAGAGCGGCGCAGCCGAGACAAGAGCGGCAACAAGAGCAAAAGCCCGGACCATGCGCATCCTCCGTATCGCTAGCCGACAACCTACGGCAGGCCCGGCAAGGTTCAAGACGCGCTGACGTAAAATTAAGGATTATTCACTTTCCGGCGGCGCCGAGGGCGTCGCGGCCCCGGCCCGACGGAAGCGCTCGTTCTGGTTGAACGGGTTGATCGCTTCCTTGCGATAGGCCTGCTCATAGCGATCGACCGGGAACAGCCGGATACGGGTCCAGCGCCCCTGACGCTTGCGGAATTCGGCGTCTTCGCTGGCCAGCGCGGTGCGCGTATTGGCGGGGACGCCATAGCGGCTGGAGGCACTGACCAGCGCCTGATCCGAGGCAGGAATGCCGCCACCCGGTTGCAGCGCGGTCTCCTTGCCGCCCAGCGCCACCACCGCATCGGCGGCGGGCGTCGGATCGGTCAGGTTGGCGCCACCCGGTGTCGGCGCGGGCAACACGTTGAAATCCTTGGGCTGGGTCAAGGGCTTCACCGGCATGATGGCGAACTCGTCGGGTCCGGTCCCCTGCGAACGGATATCGCGCAGCCCCTTGCTGGAGCAGCCCGATACCGCCAGGGCGGTCGCGATCACGATCAAAGCCAGCGGCGCGCGCATGGTCATCTCCTGCCTGTTTCGTCGGGTTTTATCGCATATCCGCGCGCCCGTCACGAGGGCTTTTTGCCATCCATCAGGATCAGCGCCGCCGCACCGGCAAAGATAAAGATATCGGCCACGTTGAACACATAGGGGTTGTCGATACCACAGCAGGACATGTTGAGGAAATCGAGGACATAGCCATAGATCAGCCGGTCGATCACGTTTCCGAGCGCACCGCCGATCAGCAACCCGCCTCCGATCAGCATCCACCGCGACGGGCGTCCCCGCGACAACCAGAACAGTACGACCGCACAGATCGCCAGCGACAGGCCAATCAGTATCCAGCGCGCGGCATCGCCCTCACCCTGGAACAGGCCAAAGTTGATGCCGCGATTCTCGCCATAGCGAAATGTCAGGAACGGCGGCAGCACCTCGATGCTGCCGCGATGGGCCACGTCCATCACGTGCACGACCAGGTATTTGCTGATCTGGTCGATCAGAAAGGCCCAGAAGGCGGACCAGAAGAGGAGCCGGGCGCGCATCAGTGCCGGAAATGGCGCATGCCGGTGAAGACCATGGCCAGACCCGCCTCGTCCGCGGCCTTGATCACCTCGTCGTCGCGCATCGAGCCGCCGGGCTGGATCACGCAAGCGCCCCCTGCCGCAGCCGCCTCAAGCAAACCGTCGGGGAACGGGAAAAATGCGTCCGAAGCCACGGCGCAGCCCTTGGCCGGGCTTTCGGGCAGGCCCAGTTCGGTCGCCATGCGCTGCGCCTTGGCGGCGGCCACATTGGCACTGTCCAGCCGGCTCATCTGACCCGCGCCGACACCCACGGTGGCGCCGTCCTTGACATAGACGATGGCGTTCGACTTGACATGCTTGCCGACCTTCCAGGCAAACAGCAGATCGGCCATCTGCGCATCAGACGGGGCCTTCCTGGTCACCACCTTGAGGTCGGCCAGATCGACATGGCCCACATCCTTGTCCTGCACCAGCATGCCGCCGGCCACCTGTTTCATCGCCACGATGGGCTGGCGCGGATCGGGCAGACCGTCGGTCAGCAGCAGGCGCAGGTTCTTCTTGGCGGCAAAGATCGCGATCGCCTCTTCGCTGGCACCAGGAGCAATCACCACCTCGGTAAAGATCTCGACGATCTTGCCAGCGGTCTCGGCGTCCAGCGGCTGGTTCAGCGCCACGATCCCGCCAAAGGCGCTGGTGCGGTCGCAGTCGAACGCTTTCTGATAGGCCTCGGACAGGGTCGCGCCCAGCGCCACACCGCAGGGGTTGGCGTGCTTGATGATCGCACAGGCCGGGCCGTTTTCGGGCGCGAATTCGGCCACCAGCTCGAACGCGGCATCGGTATCGTTGATGTTGTTATAGCTCAGCTCCTTGCCCTGCAACTGCCGCGCGGTAGCCACGCCCGGACGGTTCGAACCATCGGTATAGAACGCCGCCTGCTGGTGGCTGTTCTCGCCATAACGCAGGGTCTGTTTCAGTTCACCGGCAAAGGCGCGGCGGCGGGGGGCCTCCAGCGCCAGTTGACCGGCCATCCAGTTGCTGACGGCGGCGTCATAGGCGGCGGTGCGGGCATAGGCGGTCTGTGCCAACCGCTGGCGGAAGGCATAAGAGGTCTGGCCGTCATTGGCCGCCATCTCGGCCAGCAATGCGTCATAATCCGCGACATCCACCACCACGATGACAAAGGCGTGGTTCTTGGACGCCGCACGGATCATCGCCGGGCCGCCGATGTCGATATTCTCGATACAGTCGTCATAGGCGGCACCCTTGGCCACGGTCGCCTCGAACGGATAGAGGTTGACGACCAGCAGGTCGATGCCCGCGATACCGTGCTGCTCCATTGCCGCCACGTGCTCGGCATTGTCGCGCAGCGCCAGCAGGCCGCCATGCACCATCGGGTGCAGCGTCTTGACCCGGCCATCCATCATCTCGGGGAAACCCGTCACCTCGGCCACGTCGCGCACCGTCAGGCCCGCATCGCGCAGCGCCTTGGCGGTGCCGCCCGTCGACAACAGCTCGACCCCGCGCGCGGCGAGGGCCTGGCCCAGCTCGATCAGTCCGGTCTTGTCGGAAACGGAAAGAAGCGCGCGGCGCACGGGGGAAAGGTCGGTCATTTGCTCGGGGTCCTTATGCGGATCAGTCGAATTCGGGCTCGTCCCGGTTCAGGTCGCGAATGGCAATCGCGGTGTCCTGCGCTTTGCTCAGCGTCCACCGGATGCGGGTCGCATACTCCATTGCGCGCCCGGATAGAACGATCTGTTTTGTCGCGCGCGGCTTCAGGCGGGTCTTTTCAAGATAAACACTTGGCTCCAATGACAATTTATATTTGCCATCATGGCGGAAAACCCAGATCTCGCCGCTTTTGAGGGCCATCGACACCGCCGCGCCCCCCAGATCGACCGCCGCGTCCACCTCAGGGTGCAGATGCAGGCGCAGGTCGAATCCGACCCCTGCCAGCACCGAAGCATCCATCGCCTTGTCAAACCGGCGCTTGGCGGCATCGTCCATCGCCAGCAGCATGTCCTCGCCTGCCAGGCCGCGCCCGTCATGGCTCAGTTCCAGCGTTCGGGCATGGGTCAGGCCGAACACCTTGGCATAGCCATCATGGCCACCCTGAAAGCGGATACCATCCGTCATCTCCGAGATCTCAACCGGCACTTGTGTCGGGCCTTCGATCAGTGCCTCCAGCCCGGTGCCACGTTCAGGGTCGGCCAGGCGCGCGCTCGAGAACCCATCGAGGCAGAGGGTGGAATGGGACGGCGTGGCCCGTCCGGCCCGGCGCCATTCCACCCCGAAACTGATGCCCGAGCCGCAATTGACGATCAGCGGGCGGCGCCCTGAGGTCAGCTCGAACGCCAGGGTCGAGGCATGCGCGTTATAGGAGGCGGCGCCGCGCGGCGGCACGCTGGCATCGACGATGACACTGGTGCGCCCACCCGACAGGCGCGCATAGCCCATCGACAGCCCCTCGGCATGGACCGGCTTTACGCCGCTGGCCGCCAGTGCGTGATCCAACCGCCCTTCAAGCCCGCGCCCGCCGCCATGAAAACGACCCAGTTGCCCATCCGCATGGCGCAAGGCGCGCAGGGTCGGTGCGATCCGCTCGATTGCCTCGGTCTGCGCATGCGGCGCGCCGCGCCCTGCCTCGTGCAGCGCTGCGGTGGCCCAGCTAAGCAGGGTGAACACCTCCAGCAACTCCTCGGGGTTGCGGGTAGGCAGCCCGCCCTCCTTGTCGATCTGGTTGTTGCAATCGCGCGCCAGCGCCCGCACCGCCGGGTCGGCCAGTTCCTCCAACCCTTCCAGCGCCAGAGCCGCATAGATAACCCCTGTCAGCGCCTCGAACCGGCCCAGACCCGGCTTGGCGCCGGGCCAGCGTTTCGACAGGAACCAGGTCTGCTGTCCCAGCGAGCGAAAGAAAGCATGGCTTTGCTCGGGCTCGACGCCGCGAAGCAGGAACGGAGCGTGGTTGATCCAGCGGATGACGCGGCGTCCGGTCAGCTCGGGTGTCCAGCCGGAACCGCGCCCGCGCCCATGCGCCTCGATCCAGCCCCACAGCCAGCGCTGCGCCTTTTCGCGCGCTCGCACGTCGCCCACGGCGGCGAGATCGTCGAGCCAGGCAAAGCCCTGACGCTCGTCGTCAAAGGCGCCATTGGGCGCCGCGACCTCCCACAGGCCGCTGCTTTGGGATTCGACCAGATAACCGGCAAACAGCAGATTGCCCGCCACCAGCTGCCGCCCGCGCGCATAAGACCCGATGGTGCGGGGTTCGGGCTGCGAGACAAAGGCGCGCACCGATTTGTGCCGCTGGCTGACACGCGCGTAAAGACGGTTCTGGAACCGCGCCCATCTGCTGGCCATGTTATGCGAACCGGACATACGCTCTGCCTCTCACGCTCTTTGGCGTTTGTGGCGGAGGATAGCGGCACCGGCGCCGCAAGTCACCGGTTATTCCGGACCGTCGGCCGCCTTGCGCAGAACCGCCACGTAGAACCCGTCCATACCGCCCCTTTCGGACCAGTAATCGGGGCGCAGGCGCAGACCGCCCTCTTCGGTGATCCAAGCGGGGTCGATGCCCGGCAGGTCCAGCGCGGCGCGGTCAACGGTCATATCGGGATAAAGCGTCAGTGCCTCTTCAACCTGCACCTCGCCCTCGTCCGGCAACAGCGAGCAGGTACAGAACACCATGCGCCCGCCGGGTTTGACCAGGGTCCAGGCATGGGCGATCATCTGCGCCTGCAACTCGATCAGCGCGCCGAATTCGGAACCGTCCTTGGCCAGCGGCAGATCGGGGTGACGGCGGATGGTGCCGGTGGCCGAACAGGGCGCGTCCAGCAGCACCGCATCATATTGACCGCCCTGTTCCAGCGCGTCGCCCACCACCGTTTCGGCACTCAGGCCAGTGCGGGCAAGGTTTTCGCGCACGCGGGCCATCCGCCCTTCGGAGATATCGAGCGCGGTGACCCACGCCCCCGCGGCGGCCAGTTGCATCGTCTTGCCGCCCGGCGCGGCACACAGGTCCAGCACGGTCTCGCCCGGTTGCGGATCGAGCAGCCGCACCGGCAGCGCGGCGGCGGCATCCTGCACCCACCAGTCTCCGGCGGCAAAGCCCGGCAGGGCCGAGACCTGCCCCGCCTCATGCAGACGGACCGACCCGGTCGGCAGCACCTCTCCGCTCGGCGCGGATGCTCCGGGTTTCAACGTCAGGTCAAGTGGAGCGCCCGCGAAATGCGCCGCCTCCATCGCCGCGACGGCAGGTGCGCCCCAAGCCTGAACCAGCGGATCGCGCAACCAGCGCGGCAGGCGCGGCACCCGCAGCCGCGCCCAGTTAGCTGGCGCATCAGCGGCCACCTTGCGCAGTACCGCGTTGACGAGCCCCTTGAGCCGCCCGTGCCGGCGCGAGCGGCCGACAATCTCGACCATGGAATGCACCACGCCATGCGCGGCGGCCCCATGGGCCAGTTCAACCGTCCCCAACCGCAGCGCATTGCGCACACTCAGCGGCGGCGCCTTTTGCAGATGCGGTTTCAACAGCCGGTCGGCACGTTCCAACCCACGCAAGGTGTCAAGCGTCAGCCGCTGGGCGCGGGCGCGTTCCTCGGGCGGCAACCGGTCCAGCGCCCCGGCGCCGAGGCATTCGGACAACAGCCGTCCCTCGCCCAAAATCTGGTCGAGCAGATAGATCGCGCTCTGCCGCGCCTGGGTCGCGCTGTCCGCCATGGGGTGCCTCGTCCGGTTGTGACCATCCGCCCGCATTGCCAAGGGCGGACGCGGGCGTGTATCAGGATACCAGACCGAAAGGAACAGCAAAGCCATGAGCGAGCCGCGCACAGACCTGCCCCCCGCCGCCCAACGCGCCCTCGCCGAGGCCGAGGAACGCCGCCGCAAGGCCGAGGCCGAGGCCAAGCCGCTGCCCAAGGAGCTGGGAGGGCGCGACGGACCGGACCCGGCCCGTTACGGCGACTGGGAGAAAAAGGGCATCGCCATCGACTTCTGACCAGCGCGTTCCGGGTTGCAACCCGGCGACCCAGACCGCACTCTCTGACGCAAGGCAAGATTGGCCCAAAGGGCGACAGAGAGTTTCCATGACCTCCAGACCTCCGATGCAAACCGTCTCGACCGGCCTCGTCGTGGCTATCGTCGGTTTTTTCAGTTCGTTTCCGATCGTCTTGCAGGGTCTGGCAGGGGTTGGCGCGGATACTGCGCAAGCGGCCTCGGGTCTGATGTTCGCGGCGCTCTCGATGGGCCTCACCGGGATAGTGCTGAGCCTATGGACCAAGTCGCCCGTCTCGGTCGCGTGGTCCACGCCGGGCGCCGCGTTGCTGGCGGTGTCGGCGATGCCCGAGGATGGGTTCGGCGGAGCTGTGGCCGGGTTCATATTGGCGGGCGCATTGACCGTGATCGCGGCCTGGTGGCGTCCGCTCAGCCGCTTGACCGCCGCAATCCCCGGTCCCATCGCCCAGGCGATGCTGGCGGGGGTGCTGTTCTCGCTTTGCCTGCGCCCGTTTCAGGCATTGGCAGAGATACCTTTTCTCGCCCTGCCGATCCTGCTGACCTGGTTCATGGTCAGCCAGATCAGCCGCCCCTTTGCAGTGCCCGCCGCTGTGGTCGCCGGGGCGCTGGTCGTCACCGTCAACGCGGGCTTTGACATTCCGGCGCCAGAAACGCTGATTGCCGCGCCGGTCTGGGTCACCCCGGTCTTTTCGCTGGAGGCGCTGACCAATATCGCGCTGCCGCTTTTCATCGTCACCATGGCGACCCAGAACGTACCCGGCCTGGCGGTGCTGCGCGCCTATGGCTATCAGCCGCGCCCGGCGCCTCTGGTAACCGGGGTCGGTCTCGCCAGCGTACTATCCGCACCCTTCGGGTCTCCGGCCACCTGTCTGGCAGCAATCACCGCCGCCATGTGCGCCAACGAAGAGAGCCACCCGGACAGCGCACAACGTTATTGGTCGGCTGTCATGGGCGGGCTGTTCTATTGCGTGCTGGGCCTCTTTGCCGGGGTCATCGCCGGATTTGCGGCACTGACCCCCGCGCTGGTTCTGGGAACCGTTGCGGGCGTGGCGCTGCTGGGTGTCTTTGCCGGCTCGACGCTGGCGGCGCTGGAAGAGCCCGATTATCGGCAGGCCGCCGCCGCCACCTTTCTGATCACCGCGTCGGGCATCACCATCCTTGGGCTCAACGCCGCCGTCTGGGGCTTGGTGATCGGCGGTTTGATGCAGGCGATATCGGACCGGTTGCGGCCCATGCGTGTCTAGCCTCCCTCTCTACTCAGAACAGCAAGAAGCCCCTCGACCAGAGCGCGCTGACGCCGCGCGGTCAGGCGATCGCTGGGCCAGGTCAGCCAATACCCGTCACGCGTCGGTATCCGAGGCGCGTCCAGCAGGCAGAGTCGGCCTGCACCCAGCGCCGCGCGCGCCAGCGGTAGCGAGCCCAAAGCCACCCCGATCCCCTGTTCGGCGGCCACCAGCGCATGTCCCATGGAATCGACGCTCAACCGCGCCTGCACCTCGGGCATGGCTCCGGTCAGGCGCGCCCAGTCGCGCCAGCCGGGCCGCTCTCCGCGCAGGTCGATGATACCCGCATCCCAGCCCTGCCCCGGCGCCGCCATCGGCGCCAGTATCTCGGGCGCGATCAGCAGCGCCTCGCGCCCGGGCCAGGCACCACGTCCGAACCGGATTTGCAACCAGGTCCGTTCTTCGTCCAGACCGGCGCGGCGGGCGGCGGAATCACTCATCAACCGCACTCCGGGATGCGCCGCCAGAAATGCCGCCGCGCGCGGCAACACCAGCGCCTCGATATGCGAGGCAAGGCCCGCCACCCGCAACTCGGTCGGCGCGGTGCCGAACAGGTCCTCGGTGCTGCGGGCCAGCGCCGAAAGGCTTTCCTGCACCAGCGGCAGATAGCTTTCGCCCTCGACCGTCAGCGTTACCCCGCGCGGTCCGCGCACAAACAGCGCCCGGCCCAGCCAGGCCTCTAGATTGCCGATCCGCTGGCTGACCGCTGCCTGCGTCAACCCGAATTCCCGCGCCGCCGCCGAGAAGCCGCCCAGCCTGCCAGCAGCTTCAAACACCCGCAACCAGTCGAGCGGTGGCAAGCCGATGCGTGTTTTTCCCATAGATATTTCTAACCCTAAGCCAAAAGAAGGGATAACTATCTTGATGCCATTTGGCGCGCTATCTCTCAAGCCAGCAAATATGCGACAAAGGAGAGGCCTCATGCTGCGCCAGGTCACCCATACCGACCAAATCGTCACGCTGGAATTTGCCGATGGCGCCACCGCGCGGTTTCACGCCGTCTGGCTGCGCGACAACGCACTGGACCCAACGACCCGCGCGCCCGGCAATGGCCAGCGCCTGATCACCATCGGCGACATTCCCGCCGATCTTAGCATCGGCGCGGCCGCGCTTGCAGGGGACGCGCTGTCGGTCACCTTCTTGCCCGAGAACAAGACCGTCACATTTCCGGCAGACTGGCTGGCCGCCCATGCCTATGACCGAGATCAGGATCACCCGATCGGATGGACCGCCCCCGGCATCACCACCTGGCAAAACGGCATCGCCGCACCCGGCGCCGACTGGACCGCCGTGCATGCCAATCCAGCGGTCAAGCGCGACTGGCTGGCGGCAGTGGCCGAATTCGGCTTTGCCCGGTTGACTGGTGGGCCCACCGAACCCGGCGCGCTGCTCAAGGTGGCCGATCTCTTCGGTTATGTGCGCGAGACCAATTATGGCCGCTATTTCGAGGTGCGGACCGAGGTGAACCCCACCAACCTCGCCTATACCGGGCTGGGCCTTCAGGCTCATACCGACAACCCCTATCGCGATCCGGTGCCGACGCTGCAAATCCTCTACTGCCTGGAGAACAGCGCCGAGGGCGGCGACAGTATCGTGGTTGACGGCTTTCGCGCGGCAGAAAGGTTGCGCGATGCAAACCCCGAGGGGTTCGCGCTGCTTGCAGGCTATCCGGCCCGGTTCGAATACAAGGGAGCGGACGGGGTCTGCCTGCGGGCGCGCCGTCCGATGATCGAACTGTCCCCCGATGGGCAACTGGTGGCGATCCGGTTCAACAACCGCTCCTCTGCCCCCTTCGTGGATATCCCTTTTGACAGGATGGAGGCCTATTACGCCGCCTATCGTCAATTGGCCGAGTTCATCGACGACCCGGCGATGGGGGTCGCGTTCAAGCTGGAACCGGGCGAGAGCTTCATCGTCGACAACACCCGTGTCCTGCATGCGCGCACCGGCTATTCGGGCGCCGGGTCGCGCTGGCTGCAAGGGTGTTACGCCGACAAGGACGGGCTCCTCTCGACCCTCGCCGCAATGGAGGCCGCCGCGCCGGAGGCCGCGGAATGAACCCTGATTTCACAACTCTCAACCGCGACAACATCGTCGCGTTCCTTGTTGATATCTTCGCCCGCCGCGGCGGCGAGGAATATCTGGGAGAGCCGGTGACCATGGCCCAACACATGCTGCAAGGCGCCACCATCGCCGAACAGAACGGCCTGCCCGAAGAGATCATCGTCGGCGCGCTCTTGCATGATATCGGGCATTTCACATCGGAATTCGGCACCTATCATCCCGACGACACCGAGGACCGCCATCACGAGGATGCGGGCGAGGCGGTGCTGGCACCGTTCTTTCCCCCGGTGATAACCGATTGCGTGAAGTACCATGTGGCCGCGAAACGCTATCTCTGCGCCACCAAGCCCGCGTATTTCGCGCGCCTGTCCCCCGCCTCGGTCCATACGCTGGAGTTGCAGGGCGGGCCGATGAGTACCGAAGAGGTGGCCGAGTTCGAAAGGAACCCGAACATCGAAGCAATCATTCAGGTCCGCTATCTGGACGAGGCCGGCAAGCGAGCCGATATGGAAACCCCCGATTTCGACCATTTCGCGCCGATGGTTCAGCGTATGGTCGACCGGCATCTGCCGGGATCATAGGACGGAGCTGGGGACCAGCCCCCAGACCCCCGGAGCATTTCCGACCAGAAAGAAGCAAAAACGCTCCTGCTTCTTTCTGGTTTGCAAATACTCCCGCCGGAGGCTCCCGCCCGCACGGCAAAGACCCGCGCGGGCGAAGGCATGTTATACTGCGGTCTACTCGGCGGCCCAGCCGCCGACCGCCTTGACCTCAAGGAAGTCTTCCAGCCCCCAGACGCCACCCTCGCGCCCGTTGCCGGATTGTTTCATGCCGCCAAAGGGCGAGCCAGCAGAGCGGGATTGGCCGTTCATCTCGACCATGCCCGAACGCAGCGCGCGCGCCATGCGGTTTGCGCGGGCGGCGTCCTGCGTCTGGACATAGTTGGTCAACCCATAGGGCGTGTCATTGGCGATCTCGATCGCCTCTTCCTCGGTATCGAAGGGGATCATGGTCAGAACCGGGCCAAAGATCTCCTCTCGTGCGATGGTCATCTGGTTATTGGCATCGGCGAACACGGTGGGGCGCACGTAGTAACCCTTGTTCAGCCCCTCGGGCCGACCGGTACCGCCCGCGACCAGGCGGGCGCCTTCGTCGATGCCCTTCTGGATGAGGTCCTGGATCTTGGACCATTGCAACTCGTTCACCACCGGGCCGATATGGCGGCCTTCGTCCAACGCGTTGCCCACGGTGACCTTGCTGGCCACTTCGGCGGCAGTTTCGACCGCCTGGTCGTAGATCGGGCGTTGCACCAGCATGCGGCTGGGCGCGTTACAGCTCTGGCCGGTATTGTTCATCATGTGCAGCACGCCGCGCTTGACCGCCTTGTCATCGGCATCGGCAAAGATCACGTTGGCGCCCTTGCCGCCCAGTTCCAGATGCACTTTCTTGAGCGTATCGGCTGCCGCCTTGGAAATCGCGGTGCCCGCGCGCGTCGAGCCTGTGAAGCTGACCATGTCGATATCGGGATGCGACGAAAGCTGCGAGCCGACACCCACGCCATCGCCGTTCACCAGGTTGAACACACCCGGCGGGAAGCCGGCCTCGTCCATCATCTCGGCAAAGATCATCGCGTTGAGCGGGCTTTGCTCGGAGGGTTTCAGAACCATGGTGCAGCCCGCGATGGCGGCGGCGCCGACCTTGAGCGTGACCTGGTTCATCGGCCAGTTCCAGGGCGTGATCAGCGCCGTGACGCCCACCGCCTCGTAGATGATCCGGTCATTGGGGGCATGATCGCCCAACGGGCGCTCGAACTGAAACGCCTTGGCGGCACGGATGAAGTTCTTCAGGTGCCACGTGCCCGCGCCCACCTGCTGGCTGCGCGACATGTCGATGGGCGCGCCCATTTCCAGCGACATCGCCTGCGCCAGTTCCTCGCCACGGGACTGGTAGATCTCGATCAGCTTTTCAACCAAGGCGATCCGCTCGGCGACGGGGGTTGCCATCCATCCCGGCAGCGCCGCCTTGGCGGCGGCGACGGCGGCATTGGTATCTGCCTCGGAGCCGAGGGAGATGACGGCACAAGGCTCTTCGGTCGACGGGTTGACGACCTGGAAATCATTGCTGACGGCAGGCGCAACCCAGGCGCCGTTGATGTAGAACTCACGCTTTTCGATCATGTCTGCCTCTCCTGATCAGACGGTTTTCGACCGGGCGGTCGGGAATCGGGGCCACTGTGTCACTCAAGACAGCGCGCGGCAAGGGGTGGTCGCAAAATTTGATCAAATTTTGCCGTCCCGCAGATTTCTTGTGGCGGCACCTTGTCGCGGGTGGTGTATCCGGGCGGGCCAATCGCTAGATTGGTCGCGACTGACTCGCACTCACAGCAAAGGAGATCCCCCATGGGTTTGCGCATCAACGATATCGTTCCCAATTTCGAGGCCGATACCGACAAGGGGCGCATCGCGTTCCATGACTGGATCGGCGACAGCTGGGCCATCCTGTTCTCGCATCCCAAGGATTTTACCCCGGTCTGCACCACCGAATTCGGCGCCGTGGCGCAACTGGCCGATGAATGGGCCAAGCGCAACACCAAAGTGATCGGCGTCTCGGTCGACGGGGTCGAGGATCACAAGAAATGGAAGGGCGATATCGAGAGCTTTGCCGGCACCAGCGCCGGCTTTCCGATCATCGCCGACGAAGGGCTGGCAGTGTCCAAGGCCTTTGACATGCTGCCCGCCGACGCCTATCTGCCCGATGGCCGCACCCCCGCCGACAGCGCCACGGTGCGCTCGGTCTTCATCATCAGCCCCGACAAGAAGCTGCAACTGTCGATGACATATCCGATGTCGGTCGGGCGCAACTTTGCCGAGGTGCTGCGCGCGCTTGACGGGCTTCAGCGCACCTATCAGCAGCCGCTGGCCACCCCGGCCAACTGGGAAACCGGGCAGGACGTGATCGTCGCGCTGGCGCTGGACAATGCCGCTGCCGAAGAAAAATACGGTGCACTGGACATCAAACTGCCTTATCTGCGGTTTGCAAAGAACCCGGGCTAAGCCCATCGCGGGCGCGGGGTGACCCGCGCCCGTCAACGATAGAAAGACCTTTGCGATGGCCTCTTTGAAACGCTGGCTCGACCTGCGCCGCAACCCCTGGAAGGCCGAGCACTATGCCGGGCTCAAGGCCTGGCGCGCCGACAATGCGTTGAAGACGCGGTTTCACACCTATGACGATCTTGCCCCCGAAGCGGTGGTTCTGGATGTCGGCGGGTTCGAGGGTGGCTGGGCTGATCTGATCCTGTCCGTTCAGCCCAAGGCGCGGGTACATGTGTTCGAACCTCACCCCCGATTTGCCGATACGCTGAGGGCGAAATACGCCGACCGGCCGAATGTATCGGTTCATGATTTTGCCATGGGCGGGGCCGAGGGCACCCTGACGCTCAGTGACGATGGCGATGCCTCCTCGGCCTTTGGCGGTCAGGGTGGCGCGCTCACGGCGCCGGTGCGTCCTGTCGGCGCAGTCTTTGCCAAGCTGGGGCTGGACCGGGTCGATCTGATGAAGGTCAATATCGAAGGCGGAGAATACGATCTGCTGCCCGCCCTGCTGGAGAGCGGGCTGATGCCCCGCATCGCGCGGCTTCAGGTGCAGTTTCACCTGTTCGAACCGGCGCTGATCGACACCCGCGCGGCGATCTGCGCGCGGCTGGAGGAAACCCATGACTGCGCCTGGTGCTATCCGTTCATATGGGAGGAATGGCGCCTGCGCTAAGGCGCCTTCAGCCGCGTGACAAGCGCCGCACCGCTGCGCGATAGCGTGCGCGATGCCATTCGCGGATCAGCCGCTCGGTCAGGCTCTTTTTCGCACCGATGGTGCTGCCGCCGATGGCCCCGGTCCGGTCGCTCAGGCCCGACGGGCTGATCACCCCCAGTCGCAACCCGGTATGCCAGTGCATCTGCAGGAACGTGTCCACCGGCCGGTCAAACGGTTCGGTCAGGGCCAGCAGCCGTTCCGCCGCCCAGCGCGCTACCAGCTGGCCCGAGGTGCGCAGCGGTGTCAGATCGGGCTGCATCAACACGGATTGCCCTTGCTGATCTATCGCGGGCGCGGTCAGGGTGCGGGTCTGGAACTGGATATAGCCCATCTGCGCCACATGGCGCTGCGCCAGCGCCAGCGCATCACCAAACCCTGCCTCCAACGCCATGTCATCCTCGATGATCAGTGCAGCCTCTGCTTCGCTCTTGACCAACCGGGCCCAGGCGGCACGATGGCTGAGGAAACAGCCGATCTCGCCCGGGCGCAGATCAAAGGGATAGGCGGGTTTCAACAGCCCCGGTCGAAAGGCCCGGTCCCGCGCCTCCGGTGCCAGTGCCGCACCATCGACCGCAGGCAGAAGCACGGCATAGGGCAGCTCCGCCACCAGCGCCTCGGCCTGCGCGCGCCGGTCCTTGGCGCGTTCCAGATGAATGACGAAACCGATCGGATCCATGCCGGACCTCCCTGTCGCCGCCTGTCCAACGCGCGGCCCGAATGGAAAAGGCCCAGACAGGATGTCCGGGCCTTTCCGTCTGTGCAAGACCAGAGGCTTATTCCGCCTCAGAGGTCTCTTTCTTTTCCGGCACGATCTCTTCGCCGGTTTCCTGATCGACAACCTTCATCGACAGGCGCACCTTGCCGCGATCGTCAAAGCCCAAGAGCTTGACCTTCACTTCCTGACCTTCCTTCAGAACGTCCGAAGGATGGTTCAGGCGGCGGTTTTCGATCTGGGACACGTGCACCAGGCCGTCGCGCTTGCCAAAGAAGTTCACGAAGGCGCCGAAATCGACGATCTTCACGACTTTACCGGTATAGATCTGACCCTCTTCGGGTTCGGCCACGATGGACCAGATCATGTCATAGGCCTTCTTGATCGAGTCGCCGTTGGGCGAGGCGATCTTGATGATGCCATCGTCGTTGATATCGACCTTGGCGCCCGACACTTCGACGATCTCGCGGATCACCTTGCCGCCGGAACCGATCACTTCGCGGATCTTGTCGGTGGGGATCTGCATGGTCTCGATGCGCGGTGCATGGACCGAGAAGTCGGCAGCGCCCGACAGCGCCTTGTTCATCTCGCCCAGGATGTGCATCCGCCCATCCTTGGCTTGCGACAGGGCTTTCTCCATGATCTCGGGCGTGATGCCCGCAACCTTGATGTCCATCTGCAGCGAGGTGATGCCGTTTTCGGTACCCGCCACCTTGAAGTCCATGTCGCCCAGGTGGTCTTCGTCACCCAGGATGTCGGTCAGAACCGCATAGGACCCGTCGTCCTCCAGGATCAGGCCCATGGCCACACCGGCAACGGCGGATTTCAGCGGCACGCCCGCATCCATCATCGACAGCGACCCGCCGCAGACCGATGCCATCGAGGACGAGCCGTTGGACTCGGTGATCTCGGACACCACGCGGATGGTATAGGGGAAGTCGGTCGGCGCCGGCAGCACCGCCTGCAGCGCACGCCAGGCCAGTTTGCCATGACCGATCTCACGACGGCCGGGCGAACCCACGCGGCCAACCTCGCCCACCGAGTAGGGGGGGAAGTTGTAATGCAGCAGGAAGTTCGATTTGAAATTGCCGTGCAGCGCGTCGATGAACTGTTCATCGTCGCCGGTGCCCAGCGTGGTCACGACCAGACCCTGGGTCTCGCCCCGGGTGAACAGGGCCGAACCGTGGGTCCGCGGAAGCAGGCCGGTTTCGGCTACGATCGGGCGCACGGTGGTGGTGTCACGGCCGTCGATCCGCTTGCCACCCTTGACCACGTCGCCACGCAGGATGCCGGCTTCGAGCTTCTTCAGGGCCGAGCCGAGGTTGCTGTCTGCGACCTGCTCCTCGGTCAGGGCGGCCTTGATGGCCTCGCGCGCGGCGGCAACGGCCGCGGTACGCTCCTGCTTGTCGGTGATCGCGAAAGCGGCGCGCATCTGCTCTTCACCGGCGGCTTTGACAGCGGCGTAGAGGTCGGAATAGTCCGGCGGGGTAAAGTCGAACGGTTCCTTGGCGCACTGCTCGGCAAAGGCGATGATCAGGTCGACCACCGGCTGGATCTGCTCATGCGCAAAGGTCACGGCGCCCAGCATCTCGGCCTCGGTCAGTTCATAGGCCTCCGATTCCACCATCATCACGGCGTCCTTGGTCCCGGCAACAACCAGGTCCAGACGCTGTTCGGGGTTCAGGCGCAGGTCCTGCATGTCGTCGACGGTCGGGTTCAGGACATATTCGCCATCGACATAGCCGACGCGGCAGCCTGCGATCGGGCCCATGAACGGCACGCCCGAGATGGTCAGCGCGGCCGAGGCAGCGATCATCGCAACGATATCGGGATCGTTGACGAGGTCGTGCGAAAGCACGGTGCACATCACCAGCACTTCGTTCTTGAAGCCCGGCACGAACAGCGGGCGGATCGGCCGGTCGATCAGGCGCGCGGTCAGCGTTTCCTTTTCGGTCGGGCGCGCCTCGCGCTTGAAGAAACCGCCCGGCACCTTGCCGGCGGCATAGTATTTTTCCTGATAGTGGACCGTAAGGGGAAAGAAGTCCTGGCCCGGCTTTTGCTCGCGGGCAAAGGTCACGTTGGCCATCACGCGGGTCTCGCCCAGGGTGGCGACCACCGAACCGTCGGCCTGACGGGCAATCTTGCCCGACTCCAGTGTCAGCGTTTCCTCGCCCCACTGCATCGATTTCGTCGTTACATCAAACATGTGCGTATCCTAGATGGGAGCACTCCCAGGCGTATCCCGGGTCTCCCGTTTCAATGGCGGCCCCATTGCCGCCGACCCCGTTATCATTTCCTTCACGGTGCCGGGGTCCGGGCACCACGTCTCAGATTTTGCGCCCATACAGGAGTTTGGACCGGAATGAAAGAGGAATGGCGCGCGCCACGGGATGCGGCGCGCGCCTCGGTGTCGTCAAGGTCAGGCCGGGCGCACGATCAGTTGCGGCTGGCCGTCCGAGGTGCGCCGGCTCGACCGGCCATCCCATCCGATCTCGCCACTGACCCGTTGGCGCAGGGCCGAGAAACTGTCGAACCGGACCACATCGACCGGTTGGTCGAAATGCAACGTGATGCGGCGGTGGCCACCATCGCCCAGCACGGACAGGCCCCGGATCTCGGCGGTGAAGGGTTGGCCCAGATACTCGCCGGACACCCGGTCACCGACGCTGAAATGCAGCCGGTTGCCGGCTTCGGCCACCAGCGTGTTCCAGTCGCGGACACCGTGTTGGTGTGCCACGAGTTCAAGCGCGCGCGAATGGCTGATCGGGGTTCCCGCAGCGTGCAGATCGTCGCGCAGGCGACGGGCCTGCGCCTTGTATGCCTCGATGGGCGCGGCGGGTATTCTATGTGTCATCTTTGCCTCGTTTTCCAGAACGGGCGCATCAAAACGGACGGGGCTCGCATTGCCATCCAAGCGCCGGAAAAGGGCAAGGATCGTGATCAAGCGGGTTTCACCATGGCCAAATGGCCGCGAGCGGCAGGGAACCCGAACCTGGCGGATAGATAGGTAGGGGACCCCGGCCTGTCAACAACACCGCTCTGGAAGGCGTTTGAACCTACACAACGCCTCACGATTTCTTTACTAAGTGCCGAAACATAGAAGTTCGTATTCATGATCACCACCCGCCTGCACGGCCGCCTTGGCAACCAGATGTTCCAATATGCCGCCGCGCGCGGTCTGGCCGCGCGTCTGGGCACGCAGGTTGCGCTGGACACCCGGCTGGCCGAGGCGCGTGGCGAAGGGGTGTTGACCCGTGCCTTCGAACTCGACCTGGCCCGACCGGACTGCCTGCCGCCGCTCAAAGGCGACGGCTTCCTTCGTTATAGCGCCTGGCGGCTGCTGGGTCTGGCGCCCAGGTTCCGGCGCGAGCGCGGGCTGGGCTACAACCCGGCGATCGAGGGGTGGGGCGACGGCAGCTATCTGCACGGGTATTGGCAGTCGGAACGTTATTTCGCTCATATCGCCGACCGCATCCGCGCCGATTTCACCTTTCCCGCTTTTTCCAACAGCCAAAACGCGGAAATGGCCGCGCGGATCGGCGAATGCCCTGCAATCTCGCTGCATGTGCGGCGGGGGGACTACGTGGCGCTGGCCGCCCATGCACTGTGCGACCAGCGCTACTACGAGGCCGCGCTGACCCGGATCCTTGAGGGGGTCGCGGGCAATCCGGTTGTCTTTGTCTTTTCGGACGATCCCGGCTGGGCGCGGGACAACCTGCCGCTGCCGGTGCAAAAGGTGGTGGTGGATTTCAACGGACCCGAGACCGATTTCGAGGACATGCGCCTGATGAGTCTGTGCCGCCACAATATCATCGGCAACTCCTCGTTCTCGTGGTGGGCGGCATGGCTGAACGCAAACCCGGACAAGCGGGTAGCCGGCCCGGCCCGCTGGTTCGGCAATCCGAAGCTGCATAACCCCGACATCCTGCCGCCCAACTGGCTGAAGATCGAGGTTTGAGCATATAGCAAACGCCGCGGCGGGGGGCGCTGCCCCCCTGCACCCCCCGGAGTATTTGCGGCAAAGTGAAGGGAAGTACGGTCGTTCAGAAGGGCGCGGGTGCGCGAAACGTCATCGAACGGCCGCTTTCCGGGTGCTTGAGGCGCAACTCCTCGGAATGCAGCATCAGTCGCGGAAACGCCTGCGCGGCGCCCGTGGCATAGAACGGATCGCCCAGGATCGGGTGACCCAGCGCCTGGCAATGCACCCGCAGCTGATGCGACCGCCCGGTGCGCGGAAACAGGCGCACGCGGGTGGTATCGCCTTCGTATCGCAGGACCCGCCAATCGGTCACGGCGGGTTTACCTGTCTCGTGACACACCATCTGGCGCGGGCGGTTCGGCCAGTCGACGATCAGCGGCAGATCGACGGTGCCTGTCTTGGGTTCAAGCTTGCCCCAAAGCCGCGCCACATAGGTCTTGCGGGTCTTGCGTTCTTCGAACTGACGACCGAGGTAGCGCTGGGCATGCGGCGTCTGGGCAAAGACCATAACCCCCGATGTATCCCGGTCGAGCCTGTGCACCAGCAGCGCACCGGGAAATCCCGCCTGCACCCGTGACAGCAGGCAATCGGCCAGATGCGCACCCCGCCCCGGCACCGACAACAGCCCGGCGGGCTTGTTCACCACGATCAGTTCGGCATCCTCGTGGATAACGTCCAGCGGGTCTTGTGGGGGAGTGTAGTTGTCGTCCATGACCGCATGCCCTAGCGCAGACGACGGCCTCTCGCAACGTCGTGCTTGCGCCGCCGGTCAGGTGGCGCAAGGCTGCGGCCAAACCATCGAGAGGAGAACGCAGATGCACCCCACGATCGCACGGATGCAAGAGGTGGTGGCCAAGGGCGACGAGAGCCTGATCCACGCCCTGCTGGCCGAGGATGTTCGCTTCCTGCCGCCGACCTATTACAAGACCTGGACCGGTCGCGACCCGGTCGCCGCGGTTCTGGGCCATGTCGGACAGGTGTTTTCCGAGTTCCGCTATCGCCGCGTCATGGGCGAGGGCAAGGATTGGGCGCTGGAGTTTCAGTGCAAGGTTGGTGATCTGGACGCTGTCGGCGTCGACCTGATTACCCTCAACGACGCCGGGCTGATCCAGGAATTCGAAGTGGTCATGCGCCCGTACAAGACCATCGGCGCCCTGCGCGACGCGATGAACGCGCGGGTGATGACCGATGCGCGTTTCCTCAAGTATCGCGAGGCGCTCAGCTGATCGGGATCGACCAGATCCTGCGCCTGCCCCTGCTGCCGGTTCTGGCCGCACAGGGACTGGCGGTACGGCGCAAGGCGCAGCTCTTGCCCGAACCCGCAGGTTCGCGCGCCGGCACGGCGGGCAGTGGCCCCCAGTTGCGGCTGCTGATCGCGGGCGACAGTTCGGCCGCCGGGGTCGGCGCCACAACCCAGGCCGAGGCACTGAGCGGCCGGCTGGTGGCGCGGCTCGCCCTGGAATATACGCTCGACTGGCGGCTCGAGGCGACAACAGGCCACACCACCCGCGACACGCTGGACCGGTTGGTCCGGCTGACCGGACCGTTTGACATCGCAGTCACGGCGCTGGGAGTGAACGACACCACACGCGGGTCGAGTGCGCGCAGCTTCGCCCGGCGTCAGGCGGCACTGCTGGATCATCTGACGGGCCCGCTCGGGGCGCAGGTGGTCATTGTCACTGCGGTACCGGACATGGCCTTGTTTCCGGCCCTGCCGCAACCGCTTGCCTGGATACTGGGTGCTCAGGCCCGGCGGCTCGACCGCGCCTTGCAACAGGTCGCGGCGCATCACCCCAAGGCGGTGTATCACCATCCCGTCATTCCACCCGATCCGGCAATGGCCGCCCGCGACGGCTATCATCCCAGCCCGCTGGCCTATGATCGGTGGGCCGAGGGGCTGGCCGGTCTGATCCGCGATCAGGCCGCGCGCCGCATCTGCCGCAGCATCGGGACGGAATAGATCACCAGCGCGGCCCAGATCATCGGAAAAGCAATCATGCGCGCGCGGTCGATCTCCTCGCCGAACAGCGCAACAGCTGTGACAAAGATCATCGTGGGCGCAATATATTGCAGGATACCCATGGTAGACAGACGCACCAGCTTGGCCCCATTTGCATAAAACAGAAGCGGCACCGCCGTCACCACACCGGCCCCGGCCAACAAAAGGCTGTCTCCTCCGAAACCGCCGAAATGCCCCTGCCCCTGCGCCGTGATCCAGACCACGTAGGCGAGCGCAAAGGGCGACAGGATCAACACTTCGAGCAGGAACCCCTGATTGGGACCGATCGGCAGCGACCGCTTGAACAAGGCATAAAACCCCCAGCTGAAGGTCAGGCCCAGCGCCACCCAGGGCAATTCTCCCGCTTGAGCGATCAAAACAGCCACCCCTGCCGCGGCCAGCAGGATGGCACCCATCTGCGCCCGGCTCAGCCGCTCTCCCAGGAACAGCCCCGCCAGCGCGATGCTGAACAGCGGATTGATGTAGTACCCCAGCGCGGCATCCAACGCCCGGCCATTGGCGATCGACCAGACATAGATCGCCCAGTTGACCGAGATCAGCGCTGCCGTCAGGCAGGCCATGCCCAGCATGCGCGGATTGCGCAGTGCCGCACGCAGATCGCGGGTGCGCCCCAGCGCCACCAGCAGCGCCCCGGCCACCGGCACCGACCAGATCACCCGATGCGCCACCACTTCGACTGACGGAACATGCGCCAAGGCCTTCATGTACAGAGGCAGAAACCCCCACAACAGATAGGCGGTGATCGCCAGCACCAGCCCTTTGGGCGTATCCACATTCTCGGGCCGGTGATCGCTCATCTCGCATTCTCCTCTGCCCGCACGTTGTGAACAGGCACGGCGGGAAAGGAAAGCCTCTAATCGGTGAACCGACCCATCAACACCCGTGATATCGTCCCTTCCTCTTGCCCGAAATATCCCGGAGCGCGAGGCAGCGCCTCGCACCCCGCGCGGAACGCGCGGCACCAACAAAGCGCGCCGCAGGCGCTCCTTTTGGTAACCCGCTAGACCTTCACCCGCTCGGATTTCGGATCATACATCGGGGCGAGCGCGGCCTCGGCGCGCACGCGGGTGCCCATCACGTCGATCTCGTAGGTCGAGGCCAAAACATCCGCCGCGCTTTCGCCTTCGCAGGGGACATAGCCCATGCCGATGGCACCGCCCAGATGGTGGCCGTAGGCGCCGGAACTCAGGTAGCCGACGATCTGCCCGTCCCTGAGCAGCGGCTCGTTGTGATAGAGCAGCGGTTCGGGGTCGGTCAGGCGGAACTGGACCATACGGGTTTTAAGCCCCTCGTCTTTCTTGCGCAGCACCGCGTCACGGCCGATGAAATCGGGCTTGTCGGTCTTGACCGCAAAGCCCAGCCCAGCCTCCAGCACGTGATCCTCGGGCGTGATGTCATGGCCGAAATGGCGGAACGCCTTTTCGATCCGGCAGCAATCCATCACATGCATGCCGCAGAGTTTCAGGCCCAGGTCCTGGCCCGCCTCGAACAGGGTTTCAAACGCATGCCCCGCCATGTCGGAGGAGACGTAGATCTCCCACCCGAGTTCACCGACGTACGTCACGCGGTGGACGCGGGCGAGGCCCATGCCCAGTTCGATTTCCTGCGCGGTGCCAAAGGGATTCACATCGTTCGAGAAGTCGTTCGGGCTGACCCGCGCCATCAACTCGCGCGCCTTGGGGCCCATCACCGCCAGCACGCCCTCGCCCGCGGTCACATCGGTGATCACCACGCTGAAGTCTCCCACAAGGCGCATCATCCGGGTCTGGTCGGCATAGCGGGTGGCCGCAGGGGTGACGACCAGATAGGCGGTCTCGCTCAGGCGGGTGACGGTGACGTCGGCCTCGATCCCGCCGCGCGCGTTCAGGAACTGGGTATAGACGATGCGGCCCACCGGCACGTCGAACTGACCGCCCGCGATATGGTTCAGATAGGCGGTGGCGTCCGGCCCTTCGACGCGGATCTTGCCGAAGGAGGACATGTCATACATGCCCAGCCCGGTGCGGATCGCCCTGTGCTCCTCGGCCACGTTGTCGAAGAAGTTCTGCCGCCGCCAGCTGTAGCGGTATTCGCGTTCCTGATCCGGGCGCGCGTACCAGTTGGCGCGCTCCCAGCCCGCCAGTTCGCCGAATACTGCGCCATTTGCTTTCAGATGCTCATGGAACGGGGTGCGGCGCACCCCGCGCGAGGTGGCTTTCTGCCGGTAGGGGAAGTGATCGGCATAGAGCAGGCCCAGCGTCTCGGTCGAGCGTTCGACGAGATAGCGCTTGTTGCCCTGAAAGGGCTGCATGCGGGCGATGTCGACATCGCCGAGGTCAAAGGGTTTCTCGCCGCTGTCCATCCACTGGCTGAGCGCATGGCCCGCGCCGCCCGCCGACTGGATCCCGATCGAGTTGAACCCGGCGGCGACCCAGACGTTGTCCATCTCGGGCGCAAGGCCAAGGTGATAGGCGTCGTCGGGGGTAAAGCTTTCGGGTCCGTTGAAGAAGGTGTGGATACCCGCGCTGCCCAGCATCGGCATGCGGTTCACGGCGGCCTCGAGGATGGGTTCGAAATGGTCGAAATCCTCGGGCAGCTGGTCGAATTCGAATGTGTCGGGGATGCCGTCCATGCCCCAGGGTTTCGATTTCGGCTCGAACGCGCCCAGCATCATCTTGCCGGCGTCTTCCTTGTAATAGGCGCATTCGTCGGGAACGCGCAGGACGGGCATCTGGGTCAGGCCCTGGATGGGTTCCGAGACGATGTAGAAATGTTCGCAGGCCTGCAGAGGCACGTTGATGCCCGCCATGCGGCCCACCTGATGGCCCCACATACCGGCACAGTTCACGATCATCTCGCAGGCGATATGACCCTGTTCGGAGCCATCGTCGCTGATCCAGTCGACGCCGGTGACCCGGCGGCCCGCTTTGGCGATGCCGGTCACCTTGATCCGTTCCTTGACCACGGCGCCGCGCTGACGCGCGCCCTTGGCCAGCGCCAGCGCGATATTGGCCGGGTCGGCCTGCCCGTCGGTCGGCAGCCAGACACCGCCGGTGACACCGTCGAGGTTGATGTGCTGATAGCGCTCCTTGACCTCGGCAGGCGACAGTTCCTCGACCGGGACGCCAAAGGCGCGGGCCATGGCGGCGTTGCGGTAAAGCTCTTCCAGCCGTTCGCCCGTGAGCGCGACCGAGACGGAGCCCACCTGCCGCATGCCGGTGGCAACGCCGGTCTCGGCCTCGAGCCCCATATAGAGCTCGGCCGAGTACCGGGCGAGCTTGGTCATGTTCGAGCTGGCACGCAGCTGGCCGATAAGGCCCGCGGCATGCCAGGTGGTGCCCGAGGTCAACTGCTTGCGTTCGAGCAGAACGACGTCTTTCCAGCCGAGCTTGGTCAGGTGATAGGCGACCGAGCAGCCGACGACGCCGCCGCCGATGATGACCACGCGGGCCTGGGTGGGAAGATCAGCCATATATGTCTCCACAACTTTCGATTTGCCCGACAATGCCACGGGCGGGCGACAGGAAATCCATCAAAAACGTCACGGCAGCGGTGAAAATCACCGCTGCACAGCCGCACGTTTCTGCCGCCTCAGCACAAAGGGGGTAACCCCGTAGAAGCTTTTGTAGACTGCCGAGAATCCGTTCGGAAAGCCGCAGGCCAGCCCGATTTCGCGTACGCTCATAGCGGTATTCAGCAGCAGAGAATTGGCCTTGGCCAGCCGCATTTCGCGATAGAAGTTGTTGGGCGTTGTCCCCATATAGGTTCGGAACTTGCGCTCCAACGAGCGATTGGACAGACCGAGCGCCGCAACGATCTCACCAATGGGCAGAGGGTCCTCGATATTGGCCTGCATCATCTTGATGCACTGATCCAGCGCCTCGTCCCCGGTTGAGGTGGTCTTGATCCCCGAGAACGGCTGCATCGTGGCAAAATCGCGGATATGTTCATGAAGCATGATATCGGCAACCGTCATCTTGGCCGGGCCCGAAACATGTCGCCCGATCACTGACAAAACCACGTCGACCGTCGCACCCATGCCCGCACAGGTCACCACCGGCCCCTGCTCTGTCGCCAGCGAGAAGGTCGCATCGAAGCGCGCGCCGCGTTCGCGCAGAAACGCGGCATTTTCCCAATGGGTGGCCAGATCGGCGGTGCCGCGTTCGTTGATATATCGGCTCGCGGCCTCGGCCAGCAGAAACACCTGCGCCCCGCGAAAGGTGTAATCCTTGACGACGCGTCCCAGCGACAATTCGGGCTGGTCGGGATCGGAATTGCCGATGACGAACAGGTAGTCCGCCCTTGGTTGGGCCGGCACCCGCTCGGTCGCGACCACGGCGCCGCTGCTGCTTTCGATCAGACCGCCACGCAGGGAACGGTAAGTATAGGCAAAGGGGGGGTGCGGGCAGACCCGATTGGCGATCCGCAATACGTCGACCAAAGCGGCCAGTTCGGTCAGCACGAAACCGGGCGCGACGATGATATCGAACTGCGTTTGCCGGGTTTCGGCCTTGACCAGTTTCAGCGTTGTTTCGGCCCCCATGTGCCGCACTCCTCAGACGATACGATGCCCCGCCGCGCGCAGGCGACGGGCAAGATGCGCGATATGCTCGGGGCCGACCTCGCAACAGCCGCCGACGATGGTGGCGCCCTGACCGACCCAGCCCATGGCAAAATCGGCATAGGCCTCGGGCGTCAGGTCGACGCGGGCAGAGAGCGCCTCGACCGTGGGGCGGGATTCAAGGAAGGCCTCGGTGATGCGGGTAAAGCCGTTGGCATAGGCGCCGAACGGCAGGCCAATGCCAGCGATGATGTCGAGCGCGGCCGCCATGGCCTCGGGGCGGGAGCAGTTCACCAGCACTGCTTGCGGTTGGTACTGGGCGACGATGGCGGCCAGCTCGCCCACCCCTTCGCCCGAGCGCAGGCGGCTGCCGTCGTCGTCCATCACGGTGACCGACAGCCAGACGGGTTTGGTGCCAAGGGATGCACCCCGGAGCGCGCCCTCTGCCTGGGCAACCGAGGCGGCGGTTTCGATCAGGAACAGGTCGACCCGGTCGTTCATCGCCCGGACGCTGTCGGCATAAAGCGCCGCGGCTTCCGCAGGCGGCGGGCAGATGTCGGGGCGGTAGGAGGCGCCGAGCGGCCCCAGCGCGCCCGCGATGCGGCCCGATCCATGCGCGGCGCGGGCGGTTTCGGCCTGGGCCAGCGCGGTGTCGATGAGCGCCTCGAACTGGTCACCGATCCCGGCCGGTTCCAGCCGGTCGCGCAGCACCGCATAGGTATTGGTGGTGGCGACGGTGGCGCCCGCTTCGAAATAGTCGCGATGCACGGCACCGACGTGATCGGGCGCTTCGAGCATGACCGAGGTGGACCAGAGCGGCGTCGGGCGCTTGCCCGCGCGTTTGACCAGTTCCTGGCCGATGGAGCCATCAAGCAGGGTAATGTCGGTCATGGGTGCTCCTGTGGGGGGATGAGGACGATCTTGCCGGGCAGGCGTTTGGTCATGAATTCGGCCTGCGCCTGGGCGATCTGGTGGAGGGGATAGGTGGCCGTGACCAGCGGGCGGATGGCGCCTGTGTTGATCAGGTCGATGAGGCGGGCAAAGACCGCGCGCGGTTGGTAGGTGGCGCCGTGGATGGTGATGTCGGGCAGGTAGATCTGGCGCAGATCGGCACTGACCATCGGCCCGGCGATGGCGCCCGATACGGCGTAGTGGCCGCCGGGTTTCAGGGCGCGGATCAGGTCGGGCCAGAGCGGGCCGCCGACCACGTCGATCACCCGGTCGAAGCGGGCGGGCGGGGGAGCGTCGTCGCGGCCCAGGATGGTTTTTGCCCCGGCGGCGGTGACGGCATCGGCCTTGGCAGGCGAGGTCATCGCGGTGACGGTTGCGCCCAGATACGCGGCCAGTTGCACGGCGGCCAGCCCCACGCCGCCCGAGGCGCCGGTGATCAGCACCGTGTCACCCTGCCCCACGCCGCAGCGCGCCAGCAGGTTCCAGGCGGTGCCATAGGCACAGGGCATGGCGGCGATTTCGATGTCCGAGAGCGGCGAGGCGGTGACGTCGAAGAGATCAGCCGCCTGAAGCAGGCAATATTCGGCAAAGGCGCCGTCCAGTTCCGAACCTAGCGCCACGAAGCCAAACGGGTTGTCGGGTGTCGGGCGCGGCAGGTTGATCTGGCAGGTGACGCGCTGGCCTATGCTCCAATCACTCACGTCCGCACCCAGCGCAACAATGCGGCCGCAGAGGTCGCCGCCCTGGATGCGGGGGAAGTTGAGCGCCCCGGCCCAGCCGCCCGCCTCGCCCGTCTCGCCGCTGTCGGTAGCGCCAGTCACATCCGAGGAATACCAACCGATCCGCGTGTTGATGTCGGTGTTGTTGACCCCGGCGGCCAGCACCCGAACCAGAACCTGCCCCGGCCCGGGGGCCGGGACGGGGATGTCATCGCACCACGCCAGTGCCTCTGGCCCGCCGTGGCGGGTCAGTTGGACGCCGGACATGGTTGCAGGGATGGTCATGCGCGCAACCGCTCGTTTTCCGGATCCCAGAGCGGTTGATCGGGCTGCACCACGGCGCGGCATTTCTGCCCGTAGATCTCGACCTCCAACTCGGTGCCTGGCACCGCCAGATCGGCGCGCACCATGCCCAGCGCGACGCTGGCGTTGATGCGATAGCCCCAGGCGCCCGAGGTGGTCTCGCCCACGATCTGCCCGTCATGCCAGAGGCAGGACATATAGGGCGCGTCGGCATCTCCGGCCTCGACCAGAAGGGTGACGAAGCTTTTCTTCACGCCACGCTGTTTCTCGGCCAGGATCGCGGCCTTGCCCGGGAAATCCTGCGGCTTGTCGAGCTTGACGAAGCGTTCCAGCCCGCCTTCGAGCATCGAGTAATCAGTCGACAGGTCGCCCTTCCATGCGCGATAGCCTTTTTCGAGGCGCAGCGAGTTCAGCGCCCACATGCCGAAGGGTTTGGCCCCGGCGGCAAGGATCGCGTCGTAGATCGCGGGCATATGTTCGTTGAGCGCGTGCACCTCCCACCCCAGCTCCCCGGCAAAGGAGACCCGGATCAGGAAGGCGGGTTGGCCCGCGACGGTGGCGGCCTGATGCGTCAGCCAGCCTTGCGACAGATCGGCGTCCGACAGCCCGGCGAGGATCTCGCGCGATTTCGGGCCGGTGACGATCAGCGTGTCGCGGGTGGTGGTCACATCCTCGACCGTGACACCGGCGGGCATGGCACCCAGCAGGATATCGCGGTCATGCCATTGCGCGGTGGCCGCCGTGATCATCACGAACTCGTCCTCACCCAGGCGGATACAGGACATTTCGGTCAGGATGCGGCCGCGGCTTTCAGAGATGTAGACGAGGTTCATCCGCCCGACCTTGGGCAGGCCGCCGGTGATCAGGCCGCGCAGCGCCTCGGCGGCACCTGCTCCCTTGACCAGAAAGCGCGAGAAACCGGGCAGGTCAAGCACGCCGCAATGGTCGCGCACGGCCTCGCATTCCTCTTTGATCCGCTGCTCCCACGGGCCGGAGCGGCCCCAGGTGTGGGTGCTTTCCTCGGAGGTGTCATCACCCGGCTGCGCGAACCAGTTGGCGCGTTCCCAGCCGTTATAGACGCCCATGACACCACCCTGCGCCTTGACCCGGTCATGCACCGGCGAGAGTTTCTTGTCGGGCGCTGCGGGCCAACGGTGCCAGGGGAAGTGCATGGCATATTCGTTGCCATAGACCTCCATCCCCTTAGCGACGCAGTAGTCGTGATCGGTGTAATCGGTATAGCGGCGCGGATCGCAGGACCACATGTCCCATTCGGTCTGGCCATCGATGATCCATTCCGCCAGCACCTTGCCCGCGCCGCCGCCCTGGGCGATGCCGAAGGTGAACACGCAGGCCTCGAAGGCGTTCTTCACGCCCGGCATCGGGCCGATCAGCGGCAATCCATCGGGGGCATAGGGGATCGGGCCGTTGATGATGCGGCTGACACCTGCGGTGGCGGTAACGGGCACGCGTTCCATTGCGTCGGCGACGATATCCGCGATCCGGTCGAGATCGTCGGACCAGAGCTGGAAGCTGAAATCGTCGGGCATCGGGTCGCTGTCCACATCCCAATGGGCGCGGCAGTTGGGTTCGTAGGGGCCGATATTGATGCCGTTCTTTTCCTGCCGCAGGTAATAGGACACGTCCACGTCGCGCAAGAGCGGCAGCTTGCGGCCATTCTCCTTGGACCAGGCCTCAAGCTCGGGGATCTGCTCGGTCAGCAGATACTGGTGGCTCATCACCATCATCGGCACGGTACGGCCGCCATAGGGTTTGAACCATTCGCCGACCCGCTGGGCATAGTAGCCGGCGGCATTGACCACATAGTCGCAGGCGATATCGCCCTTATCGGTGTGCACGATCCAGCTGCCATCGGGCTGCTGGGTGACGCCGGTGGCAGGGCAGAAGCGGATGATCTTGGCGCCCATGTCGCGGGCGCCCTTGGCCAGTGCCTGGGTCAACTGGGCCGGGTCGATATCACCATCGGTCGGATCGTAAAGCGCCCCGGCCATGTCATGGGTTTCCAGGAAGGGATAGCGCGCCTTGGCCTCGTCGGGCGTCAGCATCTCCATCTTGATGCCCTGATAGCGGCCCATGGCACAGGCGCGCTCGAACTCCTGCATCCGCTCGCGTGTATGCGCCAGACGGATCGAGCCGGTCTGGTGGTAGTTCATCGGGTAGTCGACTTCCTCGCCCAGACGGGCATAAAGCTCGGTCGAGTACCGCTGCATGTTCATGATCGACCACGAGGTCGAAAAGGTCGGCACGTTGCCAGCCGCATGCCAGGTAGAGCCCGCGGTCAGCTCGTTCTTTTCCAGCAGAACGCAGTCGGTCCAACCCTTCTTGGCCAAGTGATAGAGCGAGGACACCCCCACCACACCGCCGCCGATGATGACCACGCGGGCCTTGTTGGGAAAATCGGACATGTTCACTCCCTAGTCCTTGTGCGGCGCATCGCCCGCGATGTCGTAATAGTCGCCCTTGTCAGCGACAAAGATGTGCTTGGTCAGGCGCAGGTTGGTGGGGCCATCGACAGAGCCCAGCGAAAAGCTGATCGTGTCTTCGTCATTGGCCTTCCAGAACAGGAAAGAGCCGCAACGAGCGCAGAACCCCCGCTTGGCGCTGTCGCTGGCGGCAAACCAGCTGACTGGGCCGGTGATGGTCAGGTCGGCCTCGGGCACAAAGGCCGAGGACCAGATGCCGCCCGATTGCCGCCGGCACTGACCGCAATGGCACATCGAGGCGCCCTGGGGCTCGGCTTCGGTCGCGTAGCGGATATCGCCGCACAGGCAGGAACCTTTGATCATGGCATTCTCCTCAATATACCGGTGGCGCGATCACCCAGACAGCAACGGCGGGTTCATCATGGGGATTGGCCCATTGATAGGGTTCGTGGCGGATACGGAAACTGTCGCCCGGCCCGACCGAGAAGACGCGCCCGCCGATGGTCAGCTCCAGCCGCCCCGACAGCATGTATCCAACCTCTTGCGTGGGTCGGTTCGCCGGGGTCTGCATCCGCGAATGCGGGGCAAAGGTGGAATGCACCATCTCGAAATCGTCGGTCAGATCCGGCGACAGCAGTTCTTCGATCAGCCCCTCCTCACCCGAGCCCATGGGCCGCCGCGCGCCTGCCCGCACCACATAACCCTGTTCGGCGGCCGGGGCGGCGGCATGGGCAAACAGCATCGACATCGGCACGCCCAGGCAACCCGCAATTTGGCGCAGGTCCGAGATCGAGGGTTCGGACATGTCGCGCTCTACCTGACTGAGCCAGCCGACCGAGCGCCCCAGCCGCGCCGCGATCTCGCTCAGCGTCAGGCCACGCGCCTTGCGCAGGGCGCGCAGATCGGCGCCAAGCGTCGCGCTGGACGGGGCTTGCGTATTCACCGGCGCCTCCCAAGCTTCGTGAAAAAACTCCATCTAATTTCATGATGACGCGATTCTCGTGAAATTCTCAACACAAATTTCACGAACCAACAGAACACCGCTTCACTTTGCAGTAAATACTCCGGGGGAGTCGCCGCTTTGCGGCGGCGGGGGCAGCGTCCCCCTTTTCCACCGCCGGTTCTTGCATCTCTAACCGGGCAAACGCTAAGACCCGCCCATGTGGAACGCGATCCTCTATCTCTGGGTCCTCAATGGGCTGACGGTGGCGCTGTTTGCCTGGGACAAGCTCTCGGCGCGCTGGAGCCGGGGCCGGGTGCCCGAGCATCTGCTGCTCTGGCTGTCCGCCCTTGGCGGCAGCCCGGCGGCGCTGTTGTCGCGGTGGCTGTTTCGGCACAAGACCCGCAAGCAGCCTTTTGGCCGCTGGCTGTGGTCCATCGTGCTGTTTCAGATCACCGCCCTGGTGATCCTACTGGGCAAAGACCTGCTCTAGGATCGCGCCCAGCGCGGTGGCGTCTTCTTCGGTGAAAGCATCCGGCAGGTCGCTGTCGATATCGAACACCGCAATCAGCGCGCCAGTCCCGTCAAACACCGGCAACACCAGTTCCGACCGGGTGGAAGAGGCGCAGGCGATATGGCCGGGAAAGGCATCCACATCCGGCACCAGTTGCACCTGACCGGTCCGCGCCGCGGCCCCGCAGACGCCCTTGTCAAACGGGATTCGCAAACAGCCGTGACCGCCCTGATAGGGGCCGATCTTGAGCACACCGGGCTCGGTCACCCGGTAGAAACCGGTCCAGTTGAAGCGGTCATCCGCATGATGCACCTCGCAGGTGACCGTCGCCATCAGCGCCACCGGATCGGTCTCGCCCTCGGTCAGGGCGGCAATGGTCTTGGCGAGGGTGGTGTAGTCAACGGTCATGGCGGCTCTGCGCTGGGTCTGGCGTGAAACAAGCCTATCGCGCGGACAGGGAGCAAAGACAAGAGACGGGTCAGCCCAGAAGGCGGCACATATGCGTGACCGCTGCCGCCCCGCGGGCACGGCACGCAGCCTCTGATGGTACGGGCAGGCGCCCGATCACCCGGCGGATCTGCTGGTCGCCCACCAGCAGATCGAGGTAAAGGCCCGCCGCTGCCCCGGCATCGTAGAAGTGAAACAGGCCCTCGGCCCGCGCGGCCTTCAGCACCTGCACGATCAGCGGCATCACGCTGTCGCGGCCCGATTGGGCGATCAGCGCGCCCAACTCGCCACTCGGATCGGCGGCGGCGGCACGGTTCAGCGCCACCGCCCGGTCACCCAGCAAGAGCATCAGCAGGCGCGGCCCCAGCGCGGCTAGGGTATCACGGGGCGGGCGGGCGGCGGCCAGATCGGCCTCAAGCTGCGCGCGCACCTCGGCGGCGTTTCGAATGACCAGCGCCCGGAACAGGCCCTGCTTGTCGCCATACCAGCTGTAGAGCGTCTCGTTCGAGGCGCGCGCAAGCCGCGCGATCCCCTGCATTGAGGTGCCCGCATAGCCTTTTTGTTCGAGCAGCGCATAGGCCGCTTCCTCGATCTGCTGTTGGCGGTCGGCGCGGCTGTCATCCTTCATCGGGTTTCCTTTCGCTTGACGTCAACCGTAATCATCATTACGGATACAAGCAACCGTAATCGCAATTACGCTTTTCGATGACACCGATTCAGGAGAATGACATGACCCAGACCGACCGCCCCAGCCTTGCCGCGCTTGTGGTGCTGATCCTGTTGCAGCTGATCATGCTGTCCGCACTCTACGCCGGAGTGCCCCCGCACCCACCCATCGCGACGCCGCTTTTCGGCATCGGGCCGTTCATAGGTGCTTCGGTCTCGGCGGCGATTGCGGCGATTGTGCTGGGAGAGAGCCGCGCCGGGCGCCTGCTGACCCTTATTGCAACGCTCGCCGCGCTGGTCTCGTTCGGGCCGCAGAAATACGTCGACCCGCAGTTCCCGCTGATCTGGCCCGCCGTGATCACCGCGCAGCTGGCCGCGATCACGGTGCTGGTGCGCCTGTTCCCTGCGCTGTCGCGGCAAGGGGCCTGAACTGATGGAGCTGATGCTTGTCGGTTTCGTCCTGACCGCCTTGGCCGCCATCGCCACCCCCGGGCCGACCGTCTTGCTGGCGTTGGGCAACGGAGCGCGGGGCGGCATGCGTGGCGCGGTGCCGGGGATCATGGGCGCGGCCCTATCGGACATCCTGTTGATCACGGCGGCGGCGCTGGGCCTGGGGGCGGTGCTGAGCGCCTCGGCCCTGCTGTTCGGGTTGGTGAAATGGGCGGGCGTGGCCTATCTCGCCTATCTCGGGTTCCGGCTGATACGAGGGGCGACGCATCCCGGTACGATAGAGAGCGCCCCGCAGGAGCGCGCCACGACGGTCTTTCGCCGCAGCTTTCTGGTCGCAGTCACCAACCCCAAGGGCTATCTGTTCTTTGCCGCCCTCTTGCCGCAGTTCATCGACCCCACCCAGCCTGCGGCCCGGCAATATCTGGTGTTGGCCGCGCTCTTCGTGGCGACGGACCTGATGGTGATGAGCCTCTATGCAGCTGTTGGCGCCTGTTCACAGCGCCGGGGAGGGCGCATGGTAGGGCTGTGGCTGGGCCGGTTCTGTGGGCTGGCGATGATCGGGGTTGCCGGGTCGCTGGCCTTGATGCGCCGCGCCGAGGTCTGAGGAACGCGCCGGATCGCTCCGGCGCGCCATTTTTTCAAAGGGTCAGACCCGCTCGATGGCGATGGCGGTGCCTTCGCCGCCACCGATGCAGATCGCGGCAACGCCGCGTTTCAGCCCGCGCTTTTCCAACGCGTTGAGCAGCGTCACCATGATCCGCGCGCCCGAAGCGCCGATCGGATGGCCCAGCGCGCAGGCACCGCCATTGACGTTCACCTTGTCGCGGGACAGGCCCATTTCATGCATGAAGGCCATCGGCACCACGGCAAAGGCCTCGTTCACCTCCCACAGGTCCACATCCTCGACGCTCCAACCGATATTGGCGAGCAGCTTTTTAGCGGCTGGAACCGGGGCGGTGGTGAACCAGCCCGGCGCCTGGGCATGGCTGGCGTGGCCTAGGATGCGGGCGCGCACGGTCAGGCCCCGGGCAGCTGCGGCCTCGGCCGAGGCCAGCACCAGAGCGGCGGCACCGTCCGAGATCGACGAGGCATTGGCCGCGGTCACGGTGCCATCCTTTCGGAAGGCGGGTTTCAGCGTCGGGATCTTGTCGGGCCGGGCGCTTTTGGGTTGTTCGTCAGCATCGGTCACCACCTCGCCCTTGCGGGTCTTGACGGTGACGGCGGCAATCTCGCCGTCAAAGGCGCCCGAGGCCTGCGCGTCGAGCGCGTTTTGCAGCGAGCGCAGCGCATAGTCGTCCTGCGCCTCGCGGGTGAACTGGTAATGCTCGGCGCAATCCTCGGCAAAGGTGCCCATCAGGCGGCCCTTGTCATAGGCGTCCTCCAACCCGTCGAGGAACATGTGGTCGATCACCTGTCCATGGCCGATACGGGCGCCGCCGCGCATCTTGGGCAAGAGGTAGGGGGCATTCGACATGCTCTCCATCCCGCCCGCGATCATGGTGTCGGTATGGCCCAGCGCGATCTGGTCAAAGGCGATCATCGCCGCCTTCATGCCCGAGCCGCACATCTTGTTGAGCGTGGTGGCGGGCACCTCTTCGCCCAGGCCGCCGGCAAAGCCCGCCTGGCGCGCGGGGGCCTGACCCTGACCGGCGGGCAGGACGCAACCCATCAGCACCTCGTCCACGGTGGCGGCCCCTGCCCCGGCCAGCGCGGCGCGAATCGCGGCGCCGCCCAGTTCGGCGGCGCTGACGCCGTCATACATGCCCTGGAACCCGCCCATCGGTGTGCGCGCGGCACCGGCGATGACAACTTCTTTCATCCTGTCCTCCTGAGGAAAGCTCTGCGCCTGAATACCGAATGGTAAGAATTGCCGTCTACCCTCGTGCGGCGAAAAGTAGCCACCCGAGGAGTGGGAGTATGAGTCTGACCAGCACCGTGGCCGGTGACACAAGGGTGATCACCGTGAATGTAGAACGAATAGACGCCGCCATGGCGATCCAGTTCAAGGAAGACATGCGCAGCGAAACCGAAGCGGGACCCGATCGCGTGATTCTCGACCTGTCGCAGGTCACGTTCATCGATTCGAGCGGGCTGGGCGCGATTGTCGCTTCGATGAAGCAACTCGGCGGCAACCGACGGCTGGACCTCGCCGGGCTTACCCCGGTCGTGGACAAGGTGTTTCGCCTGACCCGCATGGATACCGTGTTCAATCTGTTCGCAACGCTCGACGACGCGCTTGCGGTACACCCGAATTAACCCGCCGGGGAGGCTGGCACCGTGCAATTCAACGCGGATCGGCAAGGGTTTGCCCTGAATTTCCGAGCCACCGAAATGGAGGCGCGAGAGGGGATTCGCGCGGTTGCGACCCAGCTGCGCCAGCGCGGCCTGTCCGAGGACCGGGCCGGGGATGTGGAAATCGCGCTGGCCGAAGCGATCAACAATGTGGTCGAACATGCCTATGCCGACATCGAACCGGGTCAGGTCCGCATCCGGTGCCAGATACGCAACGACAAACTGCTGATCCGCATTTCGGACCAGGGCCGCCCGCTACCCGACGGACAGTTGCCCAAGGGTGAGCCCGCCAGTGTCGAGACCGACTTTGCCGATCTGCCCGAAGGGGGCTTTGGCTGGTTTCTGATCCGCCAATTGGTCAGCGAGATTCGATATGAACGACGCAAGAACAGCAATCTGCTGTCCCTGCGGTTCGACCTCCCGCAGATTTCGTGAACAAACTCTGGCGCGACACAATCTTGCCTCATTGACTCCGAACTCATGCCGCAATGGCAGGTCAGAAACGAACCTGTAGCTGCATATGGCTTCCCTCGGCGTTGCGCGTTACAGCCCCCACCCAGTGCGCGGCGCCGAGGACTACCCTTCCCCAGGACATTGCCGGTTTCTCTGCCCGTCGCGCCCGTTCATGCGGAACAACGGTTTGATTTCCTGTGCTCGCCGCCTAGTGTCGCGATAACACGAGGGAGACACCGCAATGCGCGATTTTCACATGCCGGGACGATCTCAGGTTTTCGCCACCGAGGGAATGTGCGCCACATCCCACCCGCTGGCCGCCCAGGTGGCGGTCGATCTGCTCAGACGGGGTGGCAATGCGATGGATGCGGCATTGGCGGCGGGTCTTGTGCTGGGCATCTGCGAACCACAGATGACCGGCATCGGCGGCGACTGTTTCGTGCTGTATACCCGACCCGGAGAGGACCGCATCCGCGCCCTGAATGGCTCGGGTCGCGCTGCGGCCGGGGCCAATGCCGCTGCCTTGCGGGATCAGGGACTGGATCGGGTACCGCTTCGCAGTCCCCATGCGGTCACCATCCCGGGCGCCATCGACGCCTTCTGCCATCTGGCCGAAACCGAGGGCAAGCTGGGCCTCGACACCCTGTTGCGGCCCGCCATCGAATATGCCGAACGCGGCGTTCCCGTGGCCCCCCGCGTGGCCTTCGACTGGGCACGGGACGCAGGCACCCTGCAGGGCGCGGCCCGCAAACACTATCTGCTGGACGGGCGCGCGCCGGTGACAGGCCAGATCTTTGCCGCCCCCGGCCAGGCAGAGGTCCTGCGCCGCATCGCCCGCCACGGGCGCGACGGGTTCTATTCCGGCGAGGTGGCCGAGGACATGCTTGCGGCACTGAACGCCCTGGGTGGTCCGCACCGGGCCGAGGATTTCTCAGCCACAACCTGCACCCCGACCGAACCCGTTTCCGGCCCCTACAAATCGGCCGAACTGGTCGAGCATCCGCCCAACGGCCAAGGCGCCACGGCGATCCTGCTGCTCAACATCCTGTCGCATTTCGACATCGCAGCGATGGACCCGCTGGGCGCCGACCGCATCCATATCGAGGCAGAGGCCGCCAAGTTGGCTTATGACGCTCGCAACCGGTTTCTGGCCGACCCCGACCACACCACGGGCCTTGCACACATGCTGTCCCCGGACACCGCGGCCAGGCTGGCGGCGCTGGTCGACCCGGACCGCGCCATGGCTTCTGCCGCGCCGCTGACCGAGGCCGTGCACAAGGACACGATCTATATCACCGTGGTGGACCGCGACCGTATGGCGGTGTCGCTGATCTATTCCATCTTTCACGGTTTCGGGTCTGGCATTGCCTCCGAGAAATTCGGGATTCTGCTGCAAAATCGTGGGGCGGGTTTCACGCTGGAGCCGGGGCACCCGAACGAGATGGCCGGCGGCAAGCGCCCCATGCACACCATCATTCCGGGCATGCTGCGCGAGGGGGCAGATATCCTGACCCCGTTCGGCGTGATGGGTGGTGCCTTTCAACCGTCAGGTCATGCGCGCTTCGTCTCGAACCTGGTCGACTTCGGAATGGACCTGCAAACCGCCATGGATACGCCCCGCGCCTTTGCCGATGCGGGCGAGTTGAAGCTGGAACGCGGATACGCAGCGGCGGTGCGCCAGGCGCTGGCCGACAAGGGGCACAAGATCGTGACACCCGAGGTGCCGCTGGGCGGCGCGCAGGCTATTCGCATCCGCCCCGACGGCGTGCTGGAGGCCGCAAGCGACCCGCGCAAGGATGGCTGCGCGCTGGGGTATTGACCCCCGCGCGCACAGCCCCAATCGGACAGGCCGTCAATTTAACTGGAAGTGTAACGGATAGGTTCCGTCCTGAAACGGTCCGAACATGTCTGGAATGTCCGGGTGGTCCACCGGCTCGCCGGAATAATCGGCGATCAGGTTCTGCTCGGACACATAAGCCACATAGTAGCTTTGGTCGTTCTCGGCGAGCAGATGGTAGAACGGTTGATTTTTCAGCGGCCGGCTATCTTCGGGGATAGCCTGGTACCACTCTTCGGTGTTGGCAAATTGCGGATCCACATCGAAAACGACACCCCGGAACGGGTGTTTCCGATGACGGACCACTTGCCCCAAATGATATTTGGCGTGTGATTTCATCATTGTCATTTCAGCCCCTGGTGCAATTAGTACCGTCAACCGCCGCCCGGTGTCCAACAATTGATCGAAAATTAAGGGAAACAGTCTGTGAACCTTGCCGTGACAGTGCTTGAAATCGTTGCCCCCGTCTTTCTGCTCGCCGCGGTCGGGTTTGGCTGGGTGCGGCTTGGCTTCGAGTACCGGCTGCAATTCGTCACCCGGTTGGGCACCATGCTTGCGGTGCCCTGCCTGATCTTCGTCGCGCTGATGAAGACAGACATACCGGGTGGGGATCTCAGCCGCTTCACGCTGGCCTCGGCGCTGGCGATTCTGGTGCTGACCGTGGTGTTCGGACTTATCGTGCGGGCCAGCGGGCTGGACCGGCGTACCTATCTGCCGCCGCTTCTGTTCGGCAATACCGGCAATCTTGGCCTGCCGCTGTGCATGTTCGCCTTTGGAGTCGAGGGGTTGAGTTATGCGGTGGTGTTCTTTTCGCTCAGCGCGCTCTGGTCGTTTTCCTATGGCATCCACGTCGTCGCGGGACAGGGATCGCTGTCCAAGGTCGCGCGCGAGCCGATGGTCTGGGCAACCCTGCTCGGGGCGCTGTTCCTCACCCAGGGCTGGCAGACCCCGCGCTTTCTGACCAACGCGCTGGAACTGATCGGACAGATGGCGGTGCCGCTGATGCTGATTACGCTGGGTGTGGCGATTGCCCGCCTGTCGATCCGACGGATCGGACAGGCGGTGGGACTGTCGATACTGAAACTGGCGGTCTGTTTCCCGATCGGCTGGCTTGTCGCGCAAGGCTTTGGCCTAAGCGGCCCGGCACTTGGGGTACTGGTGGTTCAGATGTCGGTCCCCGCAGCGGTTTCGGCCTATCTGCTGGCCGAACGATTCGGCGCCGATGCCGAGGCGGTGGCCGGGATGGTGATGGTCTCGACCCTGCTGGCGGTCGGCGCCTTGCCTCTGGTTCTGGCCGCAGTTCTCTAGCGAATGTGATTCCATCATTTCGCAGAATGCGTTAAACTGCCCAAAAAAAGGCAAGAGGCAGATGAGCAGATCTCTTTGCGCGCTGGTTGCGGTGCTGTTGATGGTATCGTGCAGCGGTGGGTCGAAAAACCCGCCGCGCAATCTTGATGATGCTTGCAGTATTGCGGGCGAGCGCCCCGAATACATCAAGGCGTTCAAGCAGACGGAACGCAAATGGGGCGTGCCCGTGCATGTCCAGATGTCGACCATTTATTACGAAAGCCGTTATCGTTCCGACGCGCGCACGCCGCACCAGTTCGTGCTAGGCGTGATTCCGGTGGGTCGGCAAAGCAGCGCTTTCGGCTATAGCCAGGCGCTGGACGGAACCTGGGACCAGTATCGCAAGGAAACCGGGCGGCGCGGCGCCAAACGCGACCGGATCAAGGACGCCTCGGATTTCATCGGCTGGTACATGAACAAGACGCGCGAGAAAAACGGCATTTCGCTTGGCGATGCGCGCAACCAGTATTTGGCTTATCACGAGGGGCATGCAGGATATGCCCGTGGCAGCCATAACGGAAAATCCTGGTTGCTGCGTACTGCCGATGATGTAGCGGCACGGGCAAACATGTATCAGCGGCAGCTTTCAAGCTGCCGCCGCTATCGGAATTGACTCTGGATTCCGGGGGCCTGCTCAGCGGTTGACCGAGACGCCCGGCTGACCGTCGATGAACAGGTTCTGATTCAGGCTGTTACCCTTGGTCAGTTGCCCGAGGATCACAGTGGTGCGCGACCCGGCGCCATCATGGACCACCCATTTGCGCAATTCGACCGGATCGCCGGTAAAGCTGAGGTCGATACGCCCGTAGTCGGGGTTCTCTGGGTCCTGCGCGGTGACCACGGTGGCGGTGCCGTCAAAGGCGTGCCCCACCACCATATTGGCGCGGTCCAGATCCACCGTCCGCGCCAGAACGATCGACAAGGGCGTGCGGTTCAGCGGGTATTGCTCGGGCGGCTGGTTCGACTTGGGGTCGTGGATGATCACGGTGCCGCCCTTGGCCAGCACCACCGAGCGGTCGGGCGGATCGTATTCGAACCGCATCCGGCCGGGCCGTTGCAGCCACAGTTTGCCGGTACTCAGCGAGCCGTCGTCGTTGATCTGGGTGAACGTGGTCTGAACGGTTTTCAGGCCGTTCAGATAGGTCGATATTTCGGCCAAGGGCAGCTTGTCCGCCGCCCAGGCCGCCGGCGCGACCAGGGTCAGCGCAAGTGCGAGTGCAATCCGTTTCATGTCACCCCAGATAAGCATTCGCCCGGCGCCGGAAAAGATCACCCCTGCTCCGGCACCAGGATTTCGCGTTTGCCCACATGATTTGCCGAAGAAACAACGCCTTCGTCCTCCATCTGCTCGACCAGCCGGGCGGCCTTGTTATAGCCGATGGCGAGTTTCCGCTGAATGTAGGAGGTCGAACATTTGCGGTCCTTGATGACGATGGCCACCGCCTGATCATACAGCGCATCCTCGCCATCGGTGTTGCCGCCGGTGTTCAGCCCGAGCACCGCGTCGATATTGTCGGCCTTGTCATCGTCCGGGCCTTCGACCACGCCACCGATATAGTCGGGCGGGCCGAACTGTTTCAGGTGGTTGACGATCTCCTCGACCTCTTCGTCGCTGACAAAGGGGCCGTGGCAGCGTGTGATCTTGGCCCCGCCCGCCATGTAAAGCATGTCGCCCTGGCCCAAGAGCTGTTCGGCGCCCATCTCGCCCAGGATGGTGCGGCTGTCGATCTTTGACGTCACCTGGAAGCTGATCCGGGTGGGGAAGTTGGCCTTGATGGTGCCGGTGATCACATCGACCGAGGGGCGCTGGGTGGCCATGATCAGGTGAATACCCGATGCACGCGCCATTTGGGCCAAACGCTGGATACAGGCCTCGATCTCCTTGCCCGCGACCATCATCAGGTCGGCCATCTCGTCGACGATAACCACGATATAGGGCAGCGGGATGGGCTGGAATTCCTCGGTCTCGAACACGGGTTCGCCGGTCTCGTCGTCAAAGCCGGTCTGCACCGTGCGGCTGAACATCTCGCCCTTGGCCAGTGCCTCGCGGACACGGCCGTTGAATCCCTCGATGTTGCGGACGCCCATCTTGGACATCTTGCGATAGCGGTCCTCCATCTCGCCCACCACCCATTTCAGGGCAACGACGGCCTTTTTCGGGTCGGTCACCACCGGAGAGAGGAGATGCGGAATGCCGTCATAAACCGAGAGTTCCAGCATCTTGGGATCGATCATGATCAGCCGGCATTCGGCGGGCGTCAGCTTGTAGAGCAGGCTGAGGATCATGGTGTTGATCGCCACCGATTTACCCGAACCGGTGGTGCCCGCGATCAGCAGGTGGGGCATCTTGGCAAGGTTGGCCACGACCGAGTCGCCACCGATATCCTTGCCCAGCGCCAGCGGCAGGCTCATGTTGCTGTCGCCGAAATCGCGGCTGGCGAGGATTTCGCGCAGCACCACCTTTTCGCGGTGCTCGTTGGGCAGTTCGATACCGATGACCGAGCGGCCCGGCACGGTCGAGACCCGAGCCGAAAGTGCCGACATCGAACGCGCGATATCGTCGGCCAGACCGATCACGCGGCTGGCCTTGAGGCCCGGCGCCGGTTCCAGCTCGTACATGGTGACAACGGGACCGGGGCGGACCGAGACGATCTCGCCCTTCACCCCGTAGTCGTCCAGCACGTTTTCCAGCATACGCGCGTTTTCCTCCAGCGCCTCGTCGCTGAGGTGATGGCGCTGGATGCTGGTGGGGCTGGCCAGAAGGTTCAAGGGCGGCAGTTCAAAGGCGACGGCGGGTTCTTCAAAGGCAAGCGTCGGCTGCGCCTCGGCCTGCGCGCGGCGCGAGGGGACCGGGTTGCGCCGCACCGGCTGCGCCACGACCGGCTTGCGTGGTTGTGCTGCCGGAATATTGGCCATCGGTTGCGGTTGCACGGTCCTGGCGGTCGCTTGCGGGGGTGCATCGTTCGCGAGCGGCTGTCCGGCTTCGAAACTGTCCACGGGTTCCCAATCCTGGTCGAACTCTTCCGAGGTCAGGTGTTCAAAGTCCGAGGCCCGGACCATGTCAGGGACCTCCGAAAGCGGGGTGGACAGCGGCGCGGCACTCGGCGCCGGAGCGCGCAACTCGGGCGTTGCCGGGGTCTTGACCGGCGCAAACACCGGCGCTGCCTGCGGGGCCTGAGGGGCAGTCACCGGGGGCTCGGCCGGCAGTTCCCCCCGGCGACGGGTGTCCAGCAACAGCGGATCGGGGCCGCGCCCGCGCCCCTTGGTCAGCGGGCGCTGCGGGTCGGGCGGCGGCGCAACCACGCCAGCGGCCTCCTTGCGGCTGCGCACGGCGGCAGCGATCTTGGACTGGATACGCTCGGTCCCCGGCATCTTGTCATAACCCTGCACCGGTTCGGGCTCGACCAGCTCCGGCTGCGGCATCGGTTCGGGTCGACGGATCAGCCCCGGCACCCGCGCCAGCAGGCTGGGCTTGGATTGCGGCGCCGGTTCGGGGACCGCCTCTTCCTCTACCAAGGTCTCGGCATAGGCGGCCTCTTCGGCAAACCTGGCCTCTTCGGCGGCCAGCCGCGCCGCCTCGCGCCGTTCGGCCCTCAGCGCCTGACGCGCCCGTGCCGCCGCGACCCCGGCCGATGCGCCACGACCCAGCAGCGTCATCAAGCCGCCGTAGACAATGATCGCCCCCACCATCGCGTGACGCAAGCCGCGCCGCATCTCGGGCCAGGTGAACCCCAGTACAAAGGCCGCCATCGCCAGCATGACCACAGCCATCGCCAGCGAGGTCAACTTGACCATCAGATGCGACCCCAGCGGAACCAGCGTCAGCAGCGCCCCCATCACGGTGTCGCCAAACAGACCGCCCAGTCCGAAACTGTGCGTCGCGCGCCAGGTCTCGCCCGGAACAAGAGTGGCGGCATAGACAGAAACGACCGCGATCCAGATCGGCATGAAGACCAACCGGCCCATCGCCCGATCCTCGCCCGAATGCAGGGCAAAGCGCAGGCCCCAGGCGACCAGCACCAGCGGAATGCCCCAGGCGCCGCCACCGACAATCATGAACAGCGGCGCAGCGATCGACGCGCCAATCCGCCCGGTCCAGTTCTGCACCGGCGCATCGGTCGATACCATCCAGTTGGGGTCGTCGGGCGTATAGGTGCCCACCATCGCCGCAGCAAGCAGGCCCAGCACGATCAGCGCCAGCCCCAGCAACTCTTTCCCGCGCCGCTCGATGGCGGCCTGCATGTTGCTGTCCAGAAGCGGATCGCGATTGCGTGCGTGATATGATGCCATGCTACCCTCGAACCTCAGCGATAGATGCAGTCGCGAAGGGCGATCAGCCCGCGCTGCAAGTCTTGTTTTGGAGCCACCATCGCGACCCTGATATATGTCTCTCCGGGGTTCTGCCCCGGTTTTCCCTGTGCCAGATAGGCGCCGGGCAGCACCCGGACGCCGGTTTCGCGCCATGCCTTGAGCGATGCTGCCTCGCCATCATCGACGGGCAACCAGAGAAAGAAGCCAGCCTCGGGCGGCTGATAGCCCTGCACCCCGGCAAAGACCTGATCGGCTAGCGCGTATTTCTCCTGATAAAGCGCGCGATTTTCGGCGACATGCGCCTCGTCCGCCCAGACCCGCGCGGCGGCTGCCTGCAACGGCCCCGGCAGTGGCGCTCCGGAATAGTTGCGCAACTGCTTGACATGTTTCAGCGTTTCCGGCCCACCCGCGATCAGGCCCGAGCGCAGGCCCGCCAGGTTCGAACGTTTCGAGAGCGAGTTGAACAGCACCACCCGTTCGGGATCGGCACCCATCTCTTGGGCGACGGTCAGCGCGCCCGTGGGCGCCGTGTCACGGTAGATCTCGGAGTAACACTCGTCGGCGAAAATGCGGAAATCGTATTGTTCGGCCAGTCCGATCAACTCGGCCCAATATGCGCGGCTGGCCACTGCGCCCTGCGGGTTGGCCGGAGAGCAGATATAGGCCACGGCAGTGCGGTTCAGCACCTCGGCGGGCAGGCTGGCATAGTCGGGCAGATGGCCGGTGGCGGCGGTGGCGGGCACGAAATGCGGCTCGGCGCCCACTGAAATCGCGGCAACCATATAGACCTGATAGAACGGGTTCGGACACAGCACGATGGGTCGCTGTCCGTTCTTCTGTTCGGGGCAGAGCGCCATGGCGGCGTTGTAGAGACCCTCGCGCGTGCCATTCAGCGCCATCACGTTTTTCTCGGGGTCGAGCGTCACGCCATAGCGGCGCGCGATCCAGTCCGTGATCGCACCGCGCAGCTCGGGTGAGCCCTCGTTCGGCGGATAACTTTGGAACAGATGGGCATTCTCGACGATCACTTCGGTAACCCAGGCCGGGAAATCGTGCTTGGGCTCTCCGATGGTCATATGCACGACTTCGCCGCCCGCCGGATGGTGGTCGAGCAACGCACGCAGGCGCGGGAATGCATAGGCCGGTAGGTTCGAAAACCGCTCGGGGAAGTTCATCTGGTCTGCCTCGTGTCGGGATCGTCAACGCCCCGTTTGCAAACCAAAGTACAGACGATCCCCGCGTGCGTCCAGACAAAGCGTTGCCTGCGCAGGGAATTGTGGCATTCAGGTCAGCGCCTGCTCTGCCGCCGCACCTACGCGCAACAGCGCCTCTTCGCCGTCCGGGCGCCCCAGCATCATCAGACCGCAGGCTGGCGTACCGGTGGGCAGGCTCAACCCGCTGAGGCCCATCAGGTTGCCAATGCGGGTGTTGCGCAGCGCAAGCAGGTTTTCGGAGACGTAATAGTCGTGGTCGCTGAGCAGCTGGTCACGGTCGGGCGGCAGGATCGGCGCGGTGGGCATCAGCACCGCATCGAACCCGGCAACCGCGCCATCCCAGGCCGCGCGGCAGGTTTCCAGCCGCGCCCAGGCGGCCACGTAATCGGGGCCGGAGAAACCAGCACCGGCGCGGAACCGTTCCAGGATCTGGTCATACATGGCACTGGGATTGGCCTCGATCACGTCACGCCACAGGCCATAGGCCTCGGCGGCATAGAGAACACCCGACAGGGCCATCGCATCAAGCAGTTCCGGCACATCGAGGGGCACGATCTCGGCCCCTGCGGCGGACAGACGCGTCAGCGCGGACTCGAACCCCGCGCCCGGCGCCTCACGCAGATCATCCAGCGCCACGGTTTGCAACACGGCCAGACGGCACCCTTTGAGCGATACGCCCCGCAGGTCAGCGGCGCGCCCCCCCTCCAGCAGAGCCAGCGCCTCGGCCGCATCCTCGACCGAGCGGGCCAGCGGGCCGACCGTGTCGAATTTCAGGCAGAGCGGCACCACCCCTTCGAGGCTGAGCCGCCCCGACGTGGTCTTGAGCCCGACCAGATCGTGCCATGCCGAGGGGATGCGGACAGACCCGCCGGTATCCGAGCCGATGCCACAGGCGGCAAGACCGAACGAGACCGAGGCCGCCGCCCCCGAGGACGACCCGCCCGGCACCCAGGCCGGATCATGCGGGTTGGGCGGGGTTGCGGTCACCGGGTTGAGGCCAAGACCGGAAAAGGCCAGCTCGCTCATATGGGTCTTGCCCAGGCAGACGGCGCCCGCAGCGGTGGCATTGCGCAGCACCAGGGCGTCCGCCTCGGGCACGCGTCCCGCGAGCAGGGCCGAGCCGGATTCGGTGGCCACGCCCGCGCTGTCGAACAGGTCCTTCCAGCTGAGCGGTACACCATCGAACAGCGACCGGCGCAGGCCCAGCCTAGCGCGTTCGGCGGCGGCGCGCGCCTCGGCCCGCGCACGGTCGGCGGTGACGCGGGCATAGATGCGGTCGCGGTCTGGATGGGCATCGATAGCGTCCAGATAGCATTCGGTCAGTTCGACAGGGTCGATCTTCCCCGCCGCGATGCCGCGCCCCAGATCGCTTGCCGTCATCGTCAGCCAATCGCTCATCTTACCCTCCCGCTTGCTTTTGCCGCGACGGTAGCGACAGGACTGCGCATGGACAATCCCGAACCGGCGCGCATATTGCGACTCATGGAACACAGAGCCGATATCGCAATCGTGGGTGGCGGGCTGAACGGTCCGGTGCTGGCCCTGGCGCTGGCCCAGAGCGGGCAAAGCGTCACCCTGGTGGATGCCCTGCCCGACCCGCTGAGCACCGACGCCGCATTCGATGGCCGCGCCTATGCGCTGGCGCTGGCCTCGCAACGGCTGCTGGCCGCTGTGGGCGTCTGGGATCATGTGGCGGGTAACGCCCAACCGATGCTGGAAATCAAGGTCAGCGACGGCCATGCCGGCTCAGGCCCCTCCCCCTTCTTCCTGCATTTCGACCATGCCGAGATCGAAGAAGGGCCAATGGGCTATATGGTCGAGGACCGCTATCTGCGGCGCGCGCTGCTGGCCGCGATGGAGGCGGCACCGGGCATCACCCGGCTGAACGGCACCGCCGTTACCACGCAACAAACCGATGCCACCGGCGTTACGCTGACCTTGGCGGATGGCTCGCAGTTGCGTGCCGGGTTGGTGGTGGGCTGTGACGGACGCAAGAGCGGCACCGCCGCGCGCGCGGGCATCAAGCGGACCGGCTGGGACTATGGCCAGACCGCGCTGGTCTGCGCCATTGCACACGAATTGCCCCATCATGGCATCGCGCATCAGTTCTTCATGCCGCCGGGGCCGCTGGCGATCCTGCCGCTGCCCGGCAATCGCAGCTCGATCGTCTGGAGCGAGCGGACCGAGGCCGCCGCCCGCATCAATGCCCTGCCCGAGGCGGAATACCTGGAAATCCTGCGCCCCCGGTTCGGCGATTTCCTGGGCGAGATCCGGCTGGAGGGTGCCCGTTTCACCTATCCGCTGAACCTGACCGTGGCCAATGCCTTTGTCGACGAACGGTTGGCGCTGGTGGGAGATGCCGCGCATGGCATGCATCCTATTGCCGGTCAGGGGCTGAACGCGGGCCTGCGCGACGTGGGCGCGCTGGCCGAGGTTCTGATTTTGGCCGCTCGCCGGGGCGAGGATATCGGCTCGGTATCCGTATTGGACCGTTATCAGCAATGGCGCCGGTTCGACACGGCGACGCTGGCACTGGCGACCGATGCCTTCAACCGGCTGTTTTCAAACGACAACCCGATCCTGCGGCTGGGGCGCGATGTCGGCATGGGCGTATTGGGCGCCTTCCCCGGCCTGCGGCGTGGCTTCGTGCGCGAGGCTGCCGGGCTGACCGGTGACCTGCCGAAACTGATGCAGGGCCGCGCGATCTGAGCGCGGTCTTCCGGCCTGTCAGGCGTCCGCGCCTCAGTCGCTGCCTTCGCGCTGTGCCCGATAGCGCTGCACCCAGTCCCGGCTTTCTGCGCCAGAGAGTTTGGCAACCGCCGGGGTCAGGCCCTGCGCCCGGTCCCGGTCCTGGCCCAGATGCGCAAGAATGGCCGAGACCACCTTGATCGGACTTTCTGCAAGGTCTTCGTAGTCGATGCTCAGCGGCGTGATGCCCTGAGCGGCGAACCATTTGGTCCAGTCCGCTTCATAAGCTTCAAGCGCGCGCACTTGGGTGTCTATCGCGGCGAAATCGTAGACCGGGTCGCGATGGGGGGCGAGGCGTTCAACCTCGCTGCCATCGGGCGCGATATGCCAGAGGCCCGATTGCTCGGCCCGCACCCGCGACACCGCTTGCGCCACCTTGTCCCGGCGGCGCAGATGCAGATAGCGGGTTGGTCCGAATGCCGCCTCGATCAGGGCGGTATCGCCGGGCAATCCGGGATAGAGATGGTCGAGCATGTCCAGCATGTCGCCCAGATTCTCGCGCATCAGGCGCAGCCCGAATACCGGCGTCCCGCTTCGCCCCTCGACCAGCGCCGCATCCAGATACGCACGTTCAAATCCGGCAGCGCCCGGGCGCAGCGTCTCGGGCAGGCCCCAATCCTGGGCCCACCAATCAACGGATTGTGTGCGAAAGAAGGAATCGGGGGATCCGGCCACGCCGGTGGCCGCCAGATAGCCGCAAAGGAGGGTGCTGCCGCTGCGCGGGGTCCCGCAGAGGATATAGGCCGCAGGCCGTTCAGTCATCCAGCGGGCGCGCCTCGTCCACCAGCATCACCGGGATCCCGTTGCGGATCGGAAAGGCCAGCTTGGCCCCCTTCGAGATCAGTTCCTGCGCCTCGGCATCGTATTCCAGCGTGGCATGGGTGAGCGGGCAGACCAGCGCCTCGAGCATGCGGCGGTCAAAGGCGGCGGCGGTTTCACTCATTGCAGGGGGTCCTTGCCGCTGTTGCCGCAGAGGGCGAATTCGATCAGGGTGACCAGCGTCTCGCGCCGGGTCTTGAGGCAGGGCGCTTCGAGCAGGGCCTGTTTGTCCTCGGGCGTGAAATCCAGCAGCATCGACAGCGAATTGACCAGCAGCTCATCATCGGCCTGGGTCAGGCTGTCCCAGTCGGTGCACATGTCGCGCGCCTCGAAGAACCGTTGCAGCAGGCGCAGGAAGTCATCGCGATCGAACCGGGGATCGGGCGCGCAGGAAGAAGCCAGATCGTGATCGAAGCTTTTCCAGCAGACGGTGCAGCGGCGATAGGGTGCAAACCCGTCGACCTCGGACTTGATCCGAAAGCGCGACACACCGGTCAGGGTGATCATGTACCGCCCATCCTCGGTTTCCGAGAACTGGGTGACTCGCCCGGCACAACCGATCTGATGCAGCTTGCCGCCATCCTGACGACAGGGATTGGGCTGTACCATACCGATCAGCCGCTGCGGCGTGCGCAGCGCATCATCCAGCATCTGAAGGTAACGCGGTTCGAACACATGCAGCGGCAGCCGAGACCGGGGCAGCAGCAGCGCTCCGGGCAGCGGAAAAACCGCCAACGTGTCGGGAAGGTCAGCGGATTGCATCATGCTTTCAACTGTAGCTCTATCGCGCGATTAGGCAAATATCATCGAGCTGAGTTTGCGACGGCCATTGAGCACGATCGGATCGTTGGGCTTGAGCGCATCGAAGATGGTGAAAAGCTGCGCCTTGGCGGCGCCCTCGTTCCACTCGCGGTCACGGCGGAAAAGGTCGAGCAACTCGGTAACCGCCTCTTCGGTCCGGCCAGCGGCATGCAAAGCCTGGGCCAGATCAAACCTGGCCTGATGGTTGTTCGGATCGGCCTCGACCGCGGCGGCAAGTTCGGCGACCGGACCGGCGTTCGACGCCTGACGCGCCAGTTCCAGCTGGGCATGGGCGGCTTCCAGCTCGGGCTTGGTCGAGATCGCGGCGGGTGCGCCGTTCAAAATGGCTTCGGCCTGGTTCAGATCGCCCAGCGCGATATGGGCACGCACCAGCCCGCCATAGGCGGCGGCATGGTCGGGCTCTTCGCCGAGGATCGCGGCAAAGGTTTCTGCCGCATCGGCAGCGGCGCCCTGCTCCAGCATCTCCTCGGCGGCAGCGACCGCCTCGTCCAACTGGGCGCCGGGCGCCTCGCCACCGGCGGCGGCGACAACCCGGTCGATGAAGCCCTTGATTTCGGACGCGGGCAACGCCCCCTGGAACCCGTCGACCGGCTGGCCTTGGTAAAAGGCATAGACGGTCGGGATCGACTGGATCCGCATCTGGCCTGCGATCATCTGGTTTTCATCGACATTGACCTTGACCATCTTCACCGCGCCCTTGGCGGCGGTCACGGCGGCCTCGAGCGCGGGGCCAAGCGTCTTGCAGGGGCCGCACCAGGGCGCCCAGAAATCGACGATCACCGGAACCGTCTGGCTGGCCTCGACCACGTCGGCCATGAAGGTGGCTTCGCTTGTGTCCTTGATCAGATCGGCGGCAGGGGCGGCGTTTTGTCCAAGTTCAAGCATATCGGGCGTCCTTACGGAATGAGTTGGCACATATATGGAGCGAGGAAGAGCCGGGAGCAACCCGTCACCCCTTGTCTTTGCTGATATGCAATCGAAAGGTCTGCGCCCCGAAAACGGCGCCCGCCAAAGCGGTAGAGGCAATCATGTTCAGGCCGGGAACCAAAGACAACAGCCCCGAAACCGCCGAAATCAAACCGATCTTGTAGAGGCCACCATAGGTGCCCTGTTCCTTGTCCAGAAAGGTGATGCATCTGTCGGTCAGCTGCGCCAGATGGACCAGCCGCTCCTTCAGGCCCCGGGCCTCTTTCTCACTCAACGGGCGCGCGTGATCCTCGGGCAGCTCATCGCGCAGGGCGATCAGTTCGGCCTTCATCACCTCCAGAAACCCGGCCTTGGCATCATATTCGGCCTTGGCCACTTCCTCGTTAGGGATCGGGATCAGCCTGTGCACCGCCTGTTCCTGCTGGACCAGCACCATGAGGTGTTCGAGGCGGGAGGAGAATTCAGGGCGGTTGGCCCGAAACTGGTTGCGGATCTGTGAGACAGAGACGGCATTTGCGGCCAATGTGATTGACTGGGGTGCTGCGGTGGGCGCGCTGGGTTTGACGGTATCGGGTGGCTCCCAATCTTCCAGATAGTCGAACAGGGTCTGGGCGCGGGTCTTGTGATCTTCGATCTTTGCAATCCGCGCGATCTCAGGGTCCTGTTGCGCCGCCGTGCAGTTGGTGAAGGTGAGGCCGCTTAATTCGGGGTCGGTAACAAGGCGCGTCAGCCGCCGCAACGGTCGCAGATCATGGAGTTGCGTGTTGTCCAGCGTCAGCGTGGTCAGCCGGGTCAGGGTGGCAAGCGGGGCAATATCCGAGACTTGCGTGTTGTAAAGCGACAGCGTGGTCAACCGGGTCAGGGTGGCAAGCGGGGCGATATCCGATACTTGCGTGTTGTCCAGCGACAGCTCGGTCAGCTGGGTCAGGACCGAAAGGGGCGTGATATCCAATACTCGCGTGTTGATCAGCGACAGTGTGGTCAGCCGAGTCAGGGCGGCAAGCGGGGCGATGTCCGATACTTGCGTTATGTTCAGCCACAGCCCGGTCAACCGGGTCAGGGCGGCAAGGGGCACGATGTCCGATACTTGCGTTCTGTTTAGCCACAGCTCGGTCAGTTGGGTCAGGGCGGCAAGCGGGGAGATATCCGAGACTTGCGTGCTGTCCAGGTATAGAGCGCGCAGTTCCGTCAGCTCTGCGATCGACGGCGGCAACCGATCGAGGGCGCGGGTCTCTTGCCGGTCAAGGTCGAGGGAGCGAGTCCCCGTCCCCTCCCTCTTCGCCTCGTCAATCAGCCGTTCCGCAGCGGCATAGGCTTTGTCGGCGTCACTCATTACTCTCACCTCTGGTTGAGGTCAGCGTAAGGTGGCCGGGGCGGCGCGGCAATATCCGTCGGGGTGCTACAGGTCGAAACTGGCAAACACGGGGGCGTGGTCGCTGGGTTTCTCCCATCCGCGCGCGTCACGCAGGATGCGGCTGGAATGGCCCGCACGCGCGATATCCGGCGTGGCCCAGACATGGTCCAGCCGGCGGCCCTTGTCGGCGGCATCCCAATCCTTGGCGCGGTAGGACCACCAGGAATACAAAAGACCCTCGGGGATGTCCTGGCGAGTGATGTCGACCCATTTGCCCGCGTCCATCACCTGGCCCAGGTGGTCGACCTCGATCGGCGTGTGCGACACGATCTTGAGGAGCTGCTTATGGCTCCAGACATCGTCCTCGCGCGGGGCGATGTTGAGATCACCCACCAGAATGGATTTCTCGGGACTGTTGGCTTGGAACCAGTCGCGCATCTCGGTCAGGTAGTCGAGCTTCTGGCCGAACTTCTCGTTCACCTCGCGGTCGGGCACATCGCCCCCGGCGGGGACATAGAAGTTGTGGATCGTCACCCCGTTTTCCAGCCGCGCCGCGACATGGCGGGCATGGCCGAGGGTGGCGAAATCCTCGCGCGCGACTTCCTCGATCGGCAGGCGCGACAGGATGGCGACTCCGTTATAGCCCTTTTGACCATGCGCCACGACATGCCGGTATCCCAGCTCGGCAAAGCTTTCGACCGGCATCTTGTCGACCGGCGACTTGATCTCTTGCAGGCACAGGATGTCAGGCCCCTCTTCGGCCAAAAGCTTGCACACGATGGGTTCGCGCAGGCGGACCGAGTTGATGTTCCAGGTGGCAAGGGTAAAGGGCATGGCGCGTCTCGCTTTCGTCGGGTCCGGCGAAACCTATCGCCTTGTCCGTCGATGTCCATGGCCTGTACAAAAAAAGGGCCGGGCACTAGGCCCGGCCAGTCCAACAGGGAGGTGCATGTCATGACCCGGACATGCGCGGGTTGGGGTCAGGCTAAAGGTACCACAAAGATTCCACTTTGACCTGAATCAATATCACAAATTACGCCACCAGCCTGTATCCGCCGGATTCGGTGACCAGCAGGCGCGCGTTTGACGGGTCTGGCTCGATCTTCTGGCGCAGGCGATAGATATGGGTTTCCAGCGTGTGGGTGGTGACCCCGGCATTATAACCCCAGACCTCGTGCAGCAGCACGTCGCGCGGCACCACGCCGTCGGTCGAGCGATAGAGATATTTGAGAATGTTGGTTTCCTTTTCGGTCAGGCGGATCTTGCGATCATCCTCGGTGATCAGCATCTTCATCGCCGGCTTGAACGTATAGGGCCCCAACTGGAACACAGCGTCCTCGGATTGTTCGTGCTGGCGCAGTTGCGAGCGGATGCGGGCCAGCAGAACCGGGAACTTGAACGGTTTGGTCACATAATCGTTGGCGCCGGCATCGAGGCCCAGAATGGTGTCGGCGTCGCTGTCATGGCCGGTCAGCATGATGATCGGACTTTTGACGCCCTGCTTGCGCATCAGGCGGCACAACTCGCGCCCATCGGTATCGGGCAGGCCCACATCCAGAATCACCAGATCATAGATCGCCTCTTTGGTCCGCTCCGATGCCGCATGGCCGGTCTCGGCCTCGAAGACATCGAAATCCTCGGTCATGACCAGCTGTTCGCTCAGCGCCTCGCGCAGGTCGTCGTCATCATCTACCAGCAGGATTTTTTTCAGCTGCGCCATACCCGCATCCTCCAGATTTCGTTTCCCAACAGGTGAGGGCGCAGCACGAATTCGGCAAGTTTTGCTGCATATCTCTCACGCGGTCGTGTTTTACTTGCGAGATTTATTTCACATTTCTGCCGACAGCGACTAGGTAAAAGCCGTGAACGTTATAGGATAACACCCGATGAGTCTGATCCCGGATATCACCGAGCTTCTGGCCCGCGCCCGTGCCGACCTGCGCATGGGGGTGCCGGTCGTGTTGCGGGACGAGGACGGGGATTGCACTCTGGCGCTTGCGGCCGAGACGCTGACAGCGGAGCGGCTGGCGGATATGCGGCAGTTGGGCGATCCGGTTATCGCTATCACCGGGCGCAGGGCGGAAACGCTCAAGGCGCGGGCCTATGATGGCGATCTGGCGCGGGTTAGCCTGCCTGCCGGGGCCGATCTGCGCTGGGTCCAGGCGGTGGCCGATCCATCGGACGATTTGAATACGCCGATGAAGGGGCCGCTGACGACATTGCGACAAGGCAAGGCCGGCTTGCACCGCCTGGCGATCAACCTGACCAAATCCGCCCGGCTGCTGCCGGCGGCGGTGCTGGTGTCGCTGCCCGAAGGACGCGATTTCGCCGCCGCGCACGGGCTGACCACGATTGACCACGCTTCGGCCGCGCCGCATCTGTCCGAGCGCAGCCCGCTGCACGTGGTCTCGGCCGCGCGCTTGCCGATGGAGGTCTCCGAGGCCGGACGCCTGCATGTGTTCCGTCCCGAGGATGGCGGCGAAGAGCATTACGCGGTCGAGATCGGCCGCCCTGATCGGGACAAGCCGGTTCTTGCCCGGCTGCATTCGGCCTGTTTCACCGGCGACCTGATGGGCAGCCTGAAATGCGATTGCGGCCCGCAGTTGCGCGGCGCGCTGGCACAGATGGGGGCCGAGGGCGCGGGCGTTCTGCTCTATCTCAACCAAGAGGGGCGCGGCATTGGCCTTGCCAACAAGATGCGCGCCTATTTCCTTCAAGATCAAGGGTTTGACACGGTCGAGGCCAACCACAGGCTGGGGTTCGAGGATGACGAGCGCGATTTCCGGCTGGGCTCGGACATCCTGAAATCGCTGGGCTTCAAATCGGTGCGGCTGCTCACCAACAACCCCGCCAAGATCGCCATGATGGAACGCACCGGCATCGCGGTGACGGAACGGGTGCCGCTCAAGGTAGGCGAGACCGCGCATAACCGGGGCTATCTGGCGACCAAGGCGGCCAAATCGGGCCATATGTTGTGAGCCCGCAGGATATGGTCCTGACTCCGCGCGGGGTGCGGTTCTGGGGCCGCTATCTTCCCTGCTCCATCGGCAAGGGCGGCATCCGGGCCGACAAGCGCGAGGGCGACGGGGCGACCCCCGTCGGCATCCATCGCATCGTCGGCATGCTGTATCGCGCTGACCGGATCGCACCGCCTGCCCCATGGGCACGGCCCATCGGTCCGGGCGATCTGTGGTCGGACGATATGGGCGACGCGGCCTATAATCATCTCGTGCACGCGCCATACGGGCATAGCCACGAACGCCTGCGCCGCGGCGATCCTCTTTACGATCTGGTATTGGTGACCGACTGGAACTGGCCCGAGGCGGAACCGGGGCGCGGCTCGGCCATTTTTGTCCATCAATGGCGAAGGCCCGGCTATCCGACCGAGGGCTGCGTGGCCTTCAGCCGCCCCGATCTGCACTGGCTCACGCGGCGGGTGCGGCCCGGAACGCGGTTGATCATCCCGCCGCTTTGACCCGGTCGCCGAAAATGGCAGAGCCGACCCTGACATGGGTGGCTCCCAGCGCGATGGCGCTTTCGAAATCACCGCTCATGCCCATGCTCAGACCCTCTAGCCCGTTGCGCGCGGCGATCTTGGCCAGCAACGCGAAATGCAGCGCGGGTTCCTCTTCGACCGGGGGGATGCACATCAGCCCGCGCACCGGCAGGTCAAGCGCGCGGCATTCGGCGATGAACCCGTCCGCTTCCATTGGCAGAACACCCGCCTTCTGATCCTCTTCGCCGGTGTTGACCTGAATGAACAGGTCGGGACATTTGCCCATTTCCTGCGCCAGACGGGCAAGCGTGGTGGCCAGTTTGGGGCGATCGACCGAGTGGATGGCGTGCACCAACTCCATCGCCTGGCGCGCCTTGTTGGTCTGGAGCGGGCCGATCAAATGCAGTTCCACACCCTCGTACCGCTCCATAAAGGCAGGCCATTTTCCTGCCGCCTCCTGCACGCGATTCTCGCCGAAGATGCGATGCCCCTGCTCCAGCACCGCCTCGACGCGTTCGTTGGGTTGTACCTTGGACACCGCGATCAGCTTGACCGACCCCTCGGGGCGGCCTGCGGCCTGTTCGGCCCTTGCGATGCGGTTCGTAATCTCTTGCAGCGACATGTCGTCCCCCGATCTGGCTTGCCGCAGAAAAACACCATGTCGACGCAAAAGAAAAGGGCAGGTCCGAAGACCTGCCCCCATTCGATACCGTCAAGCGGTGTACAGCTTAGAAGCTGAAGTACACACCGGCCTGGAAGGTGTCGTTGTCGTTCGACGCACGACGGTAGCCTGCTTCGAAGGAAGCGCCGCCGCCCAGGTCGTACGAGTAGTGGATACCATAGGAACCACCTTCGTTCTGGTTCGAACCGGCGATGTTGTCGCGGTTGTCGCCACGGCCGGCCAGAACGTCAGCTGCGCTGACTGCGTCTTCGTCGGTGTAGAAGACCAGCAGGTTCGAAGCCGAGCCGATGTCCATGTTGCCATAGATGCCGAACTTCGAGATGCCGTCGTTGTCAGCGTATGCAACGCGTGCGCCGAACTGGCCACCGTCCCATGCGACCGACACCAGGGTCTTGTCTTCCCACATGGCGTCCGACGACTGGTGCGCAGCTGCGACAGTCCAGTCACCGAAGTTGTAGGCCAGCATCACGCCGATACGGTCCGAAGCAACGGCGCCGTTACGGGTCGAGTACGACAGGTGGCCGGTGAAGCCGCCGGTCGAGTACAGAGCTTCGATGCCGTTCACACCAACGCCAGCCGACGAGTATGCATCCCAGTTGAAGAACTCGTTGTTCACGTTACCAACGTGCGAGTAGAAGCTGGCGCCGTCGATACCGATACCTGCGGTACGGGTCTCGAGGTAGGTGCCGGGCATGTTTTCAACTGCACCGATGATGTTGCCGACGTTCACGCGGAAGCCCTGGTACGACACACCAAAGCGAGCGCCGTTGAATGCTGCGCCACCCGGGGTGTTGTCACGGCTTTCGGCCTGTGCACGGAAGCGAGCGTCGAACGCAACACCGGCGTCGGTTTCTGCCGACATGTCGAACTGCAGACGCAGACGGCTGGTGATGGTGGTCTTCGAGACACCGTTCACGGCGCGGTCGTTGGCGTCGTTGTAGTCCAGACCGAAGCGGCCGTAACCGCTGAGACGAACGTCTGCTGCTGCGACGCTTGCGGTAGCGATCAGCGCAGTCGTTGCGAAGAGAACTTTTTTCATCGTGTTTCCCTCGGTTTTCATTCATACGCCCAAACCAGTGAATCCGGCGTGGGTATGGACAGGGGTTTCGCTCTTTCGCCCCCCTGTTTGCAAGTCTTGGCGGCAAGCCCGGCGCAAAGTCGTCACGGATGGTGCAGCTTTGCCACAGTCCGGTGACCCGGCAGCGGATTTTCCCCCTCACGCCCCATCAGAAAGCGGACAAATCCGCCTCGTACGCGCGCGTTCCCCCTATAGAGGCTTGCCCCCCTCACGCGGCTTGGGTAGGACATTTCCCATCAGAAAGCAGTGGGACCGTCCAATGACCTTGCAGAACGCGTTCAAAACCACCCTCGTGCTTGCCTTGGGCCTGGGCCTGGCCGCTTGCGGCAACCGGGGTGGTGGCGTGCGGATCGCCGATGCGCCGCCGGCGGACGATTCCTATATCACCAACAACCGCGAAAGCGCGCCCACCAACTACGAGAAATCATCGATCTGGGACGTTTTCGGCCCGTCCAAGGCTGAACAGACCGTCCAGGTGAACCGCTATCTCTGGGCAGCATCGCTGGATGTGCTCAGCTTTCTGCCGATTCAGTCGGTCGATCCGTTCACCGGCGTGATCGTTACCGGCTACGGCACGCCGCCGGGTGGCGGACGCTCGTACAGGGCCACCGTGCACATCAAGGATCCGGCGCTTGAAGCCCGCGCGCTGAAAGTGTCGCTGCAAACCAGCGGCGGCGCCCCGGTCAATGCCGCCACCGCCCGCGCGGTCGAGGACGCGATTCTATCGCGCGCGCGCCAGCTGCGCATCGGCGACGACAAACTCTAGAACCTCGCGCCAATTCGCTTTATCACCACGCCGGGTTCACGCCCGGCGTTTGCATTCATCAAGGACCAGAACCGCCATGTCGCGCTATTCCGCCACCGAAATCGAAGCCAAATGGCAAGAGGCCTGGGACAAGGCCGGCATCTTCAGGGCCGCGCGCACGGCGGACAAGCCGAAATACTATGTGCTCGAGATGTTCCCCTATCCCTCGGGGCGCATCCATATCGGCCATGTGCGCAACTACACGATGGGTGACGTGATCGCGCGCTACAAGCTGTCGAACGGGTTCAACGTGCTGCACCCGATGGGGTTTGACGCCTTTGGCATGCCGGCCGAGAACGCGGCCATGGCCAGCGGCGGCCATCCCAAGGACTGGACCTACACCAACATCGACACGATGGTCGCGCAGATGAAGCCGCTGGGCTTTGGCCTTGACTGGTCGCGCATGTTCGCCACCTGTGACCCGGAATATTACGGTCAGCAACAGGCGCTGTTCCTCGATTTCCTCGAAAAGGGGCTGGTTTATCGCAAGAACGCAGTGGTGAACTGGGACCCGGTCGACATGACCGTTCTGGCCAATGAACAGGTCGAGGACGGGCGCGGCTGGCGCTCGGGCGCGCTGGTGGAACGGCGCGAACTGACGCAATGGTTCTTCAAGATCTCGGACATGTCGGGCGAGTTGCTGGATGCGCTCGACACGCTGGATGATTGGCCCGCCAAGGTAAAGCTGATGCAGGCCAACTGGATCGGCAAGTCGCGCGGGCTGCAATTCTCCTGGGCACTGACCGCACCCGCTCATGGCATCGACTCGCTCGATGTGTATACCACCCGCCCCGACACGCTGATGGGCGCCAGCTTCCTCGGCATCTCGCCCGATCACCCGCTGACCAAGGCGCTGGAGGCCGAGAATCCCGACCTCGCCGCCAAGGTGGCCGAGATGCGCAAGGGCGGCACCACCGAAGAAGCCATCGAAAAGGCCGAGAAGCTGGGGGCCGATACCGGGTTGCGCGTGCGCCATCCGCTGAACCCCGACTGGGAACTGCCGGTCTGGGTCGCGAACTTCATCCTGATGGATTACGGCACCGGCGCGATCTTTGCCTGCCCGGCGCATGACCAGCGCGACCTCGATTTCTGCCGCAAATACGACCTGCCGGTGATCGACACCTTTGTGGCGCTCGACGATCCCAAACCGGTCGCGACCGAGGCCTTTGTGCCGCTGAAAACCGAAAAGGTGAAATGGATCGACCATTTCGCCGGGCTGGATGTGGCCACCGGGCAAGAGGCGATCGACACCACCATCGACTGGATGGAGGCAAAGGGGCTGGGCACTGGCGTGACCAAGTTCCGCCTGCGCGACTGGGGCCTGTCGCGCCAGCGCTATTGGGGCTGCCCGATTCCCGTGGTCCACTGCGATAGCTGCGGCGTGGTGCCCGAGAAAAAGGAAAACCTGCCCATCCGACTGCCCGACGATGTCACCTTTGACGTGCCCGGCAACCCGCTGGACCGGCACCCGACCTGGCGCAACTGCGCCTGCCCGTCCTGCGGTCAACCCGCCCAGCGTGAAACCGACACGATGGACACGTTTGTTGACAGCTCGTGGTATTTCGCGCGCTTCACCGCCCCGCGCGCCGAAACGCCCACAGACATGGCCGAGGCCGAATACTGGATGAATGTCGACCAGTATATCGGCGGTATCGAGCATGCGATCCTGCACCTGCTCTATTCACGGTTCTTCGCCCGCGCGATGCATATCTGCGGCCATCTGCCCGAGAAATCGAAAGAGCCTTTCAACGCGCTCTTTACCCAGGGCATGGTGACCCATGCGATCTACAAGACCACCGGCGCCGATGGCCGCCCTGTCTATCACTACCCCGAGGCTGTGCGTCTCGAAGGCGGCAAGGGCTATCTGGAGAATGGTACCGAGGTCGAGATCATCCCCTCGGCCAAGATGTCGAAATCCAAGAACAACGTGGTGGACCCGGTGGCCATCATCGACCGCTTCGGCGCCGATACTGCCCGCTGGTTCGTTCTGTCCGACAGCCCGCCGGAACGTGACGTGGAATGGACCGATGCAGGCGCCGAGGCTGCGCACAAGCATCTGAATCGGGTCTGGAACCTGTGCGACAGGATCGCCGCGATGGACACCACCGCGCCCGGCGAAGGTGACGACGATCTGCTGCGCGAAATGCACAAATGCATCCGCGACGTGACGAACGGGATCGAAAGCTTCGGCTTCAACGCCTCGATCGCCAAGCTCTATGCTTTCACCAACACCCTGGCGAAATCCAAGGCCGGGGCGGCGGCACAGAAACAGGCGATCATGACGCTGGCACAGCTGATGTCGCCGATGACCCCGCACCTGGCCGAGGACATCTGGGCCCATCAGGGCGGCAAAGGCCTGATCGCGGCAGCCCCTTGGCCAGTCGCGGACGAGGCAATGCTGGTCGATGCGCTGGTTACCCTGCCGGTGCAGATCAACGGCAAGCGCCGCGCGGAAATCAGCGTGCCCGCCGATATGGACAAGACCGAGGTTGAAAAACTGGCACTCTCCACCGATGCTGTGCAAAAGGCGCTGGATGGCGCCGCACCGAAAAAGGTGATCGTCGTGCCGGGCCGGATCGTCAATGTGGTCGTTTGATCGCAGAACCCTGCTGATGGTGCCGCTGGCGCTGGCCGCCTGCGGCTTTCAGCCGGTCTATGGCCCTGGCGGAGCGGGCGATGCGCTGCGCGGCCGGGTCGAGGTTTCGGCCCCCGATGATGTCGAAAGCTATTGGCTGGTGCAGAATCTGGAACAGAGCCTGGGCCGGACCGCTGTCGCCGGCACCGACTATCTGCTGGACGTCAAGGTGCGCACCGCCTCGCAGGGGCAGGCAATCACCGCCTCGAACGACACCACCCGCTATTCCATCGTCGGCACCGCCGCCTATACCTTGACCGACAAGGAAAGCGGCGCAGTGATGGCCTCGGGCGAGGTCCGCAATTTCACCGGCTATTCCGCCACCGGATCGACCGTCGACACGCTGGCGGGGGAACGGGATGCGCGCCAGCGCCTGATGGTGATTCTCTCGGATCAACTGGTCACCCAGCTTTACGCAACGCTGGACCAACCGGCATGAAGCTGTCCCCGCGCGAGGCGGATGGCTATTTCGCCCGACCCGACGCGGGCAAGACCGGCATCCTGATCCACGGGGCCGATGCCATGCGCATCGCGCTGAAACGCCAACAGATCATCGCTGCACTGATTGGTCCGGGGGGCGACGAAGAGATGCGCCTGACCCGGATGCCGGGGGCCGAATTGCGCAAGGACGCGGCCCAGCTTTTGGACGCGGTCAAGGCGGTTGGGTTCTTTCCCGGCCCGCGCGTTGTCTTTGTCGAGGATTGCCCCGAAACCTCGGCCCCCGCAGTTCTGGCGGCACTTGAGGACTGGCAGCCGGGCGATGCGCAGATCGTGGTGACCGCCGGTCAGTTGAAGCCGAGTTCCAAGATCCGCAAGGCCTTCGAAACCCATCCCAACGCCTATGCCGCTGGCATCTATGACGATCCGCCCTCTCGGGCCGAGATCGAAAGAATGCTGACCGCCGCCGGCATCCGTGACGTCCCGCCCGAGCCGATGACGGTCCTGTCCGATCTGGCGCGCGATCTGGGGCCCGGAGATTTTGCGCAGACGATGGAGAAGCTTGCGCTTTACAAGCTGGGTGACGAGAGCCCGCTCGGGCTCGAGGATATCGCCGCCTGCGCCCCCCGCTCGACCGAGGCGGCGCTGGACGATGTTCTGAACGTGGTGGCCGAGGGAAAGGAGGGCGAGATCGGCCCATTGATCCGTCGTCTACAGGCCCAGGGAACGACGCCGGTCAGCCTGTGTATCGGGGCAACCCGACATTTCCGCACGCTCTACGCCTGTGCCTCGGCCCCCGGTGGCCCGGCGCAGGGCATCGGCACATTGCGCCCGCCGGTCTTTGGCCCACGCCGCGACCGCATCCTGAGCCAGGCCAAGCGTTGGGGCGCAAGGCGACTGGAAACGGCCCTGACGGTGCTGACCGATACCGATCTCGCCCTGCGCTCGGCCGGGCAATCAGCGCCCCAGATGGCGCTGGTCGAGCGGGCGATGATCCGGCTGGCGTGGTTGTCCCGGTCACGGTGACGTTACGGCCTCGCACGCAGGGCTTGACCCCGCGCGCGCCGACACCATCCTGCAACGGGATCATCAGAATGGGAGAGGATCATGTACAAGGTCTATGGGCGGGTCAAAAGCCGTGCTTCGCGTGTTTTGTGGCTGCTCGAAGAGTTGGGGCAACCCTACGAATTCGTCGATGTCGGCCCGCATGACCCACAGGTCAAGGCCCTGAACGGCAGCGGCAAGATCCCGGTGCTGGTCGATGGAGAGCACGTGATCACCGACAGCTCTGCCATCATGACCTATCTTACCGACAAGCATGGCGACCTGACCTATCCCGCCGGAACGCCCGAACGCGCCAAGCAGGACGCCTTGTTCCACACGATCCTTGACGAGATCGACGGGGTGCTGTGGGTCGCCGCCCGCCACGGGTTCATCCTGCCCGAGGACAAGCGCGTGCCCGCCGTCATCGACTGTGCCAAATGGGAGTTCGAGCGCAATCTGGCGCGTCTGGAATCCCGTCTGGGCGACCCGTTCGCAATGGGAGACAAGATGACGATCGTCGATATCCTGTTGGTACATTGCCTCAACTGGGCCTTTGGTGCGGGTTTCCCGATCACCTCGGACCGGATCAAGGCCTATGGCAAGGCGGTACGCGCGCGCCCCGCGTTTCAGCGCATGGGTGCATTGACCCCGGCCTGAACCCAAGCCGCCGCCGCGCGGCCGGCCCAACGGCCGGTCGCCAGGCATCCGGTCAGGAGGTAGCCGCCGGTCGGCGCCTCCCAATCCAGCATCTCGCCCACGCAGAACGTGCCGGGCATCTGCTTTAGCATCAGTCCCTCATCCAGCGTCGTGCGCGGCACCCCGCCTGCGGTCGAAATCGCCTCGTCCATCGGGCGCAGGCCAGCATGGTGCAGCGGCAATCGCTTGAGCAGCGCCGCCAATGCCTCGGGCGCCTGCGGCAACGGGCGGCCGAATTCCATCAGCAGTGACCGGCTTTCAGGGTTCAATTTCAAAATCTTGCGCAGATGCGACGACAGGCTGGCCTTACCCCGCGGACGCGCCAATCGAGCGGCCACCTCTTCCAGCGGCAGGTCGGGCAACAGATCGACAAACAGGGGGGCGCCCTGCCGGACCGCCGCCGAGACCGCATAAATGCCGCCGCCCTCAAGCCCACGGGCAGAAATCACCGCCTCGCCCCGGCTGCTCAGCGCGCCCGCCTGCCAGGCCACGCCCTTGACCGGGTGACCGGCCAGCGGCGCCATATGCGCGGACCAATCGACCAGCAACCCGGCATTGGCAGGCGCAAAGGGGGTCAACTCCACCCCGCGCGCCTCGAGCAACGCGGCCCACGCCCCGTCCGAGCCGAGCCGGGCCCAGCTGGCCCCGCCCAGCGCAAGCACGGTGACCAAAGGTTCGATCCGTTGCGCCCCCTCGGGCGTGTCGAAACAGAGCGCACCACCCTGCCAACCGGTCCAGCGCCAGCGAGTGCGAATCTCGACCCCGTGTCCCGCCAGTTCCGCCAACCAGGACCGCAACAGCGGAGAGGCCTTCATCGCGGTCGGAAACACCCGCCCCGTCGAACCGGTAAACAGGTCCTGCCCCAGGTCGCGCGCCCAATCCTGAACCGCATGGGCATCAAAGGCCGCCAGCATCGGGCGCAGCCACTCGGCCGCATCGCCATAGGCGGCAAGCAGCCGCTCAAGAGGCTCGTCCTTGGTCAGGTTCAGACCCGACTTGCCCGCCATCAGGAACTTGCGCGCAACCGAGGTCTTGGCCTCGGCCACCAGCACCGGCAGGCCGGCGCGGGCCAACTCGCCCGCGGCCATCAGACCCGCCGGTCCTGCCCCTATCACGACCGCCGGTTTCATGCCTGCCGCGTCTCGATACTGCCGGAAAGTTCCACCACCCGATGCGGATAGGGGATTTCGATGCCGTTCTCCTTGAGCGCGTTCCAGATCAGGAAAAGCACATCTGACATGAACTTGTTCTTGCCGTCATCGATCCCTTCGACCCAGAATTCGACCGCGAAATCGACCCCGCTATCGCCGAAACCGCGCAGCTCGCAGTCGGGTGGAAAGGGGTTTGTCAGCACGCCGGGATGTGCCGCCACCGCCGCCTCGATGATCGCGGGCACCCGGTTGATATCGGTGTCATAGCTCACCGAAAACGGCGCCTCGTACCGGTTGGCGCTTCCCTGATCCGAGAAGTTGACCACCCGCGTGGTGATGAAATCCTCGTTCGGGACCACGATCCAGCGCCCGTCGAATGTCTCGAGGATGGTGGCGCGCGCGGTCATCTTGACGATGGTCCCCGCCTCTCCCCCGTCGAGTTCCACGTAATCGCCGACGGTTGCCTGCCCTTCGAGCAGCAGGATGACGCCCGAGATGAAATTCGAGGCGATCTTTTGCAGGCCAAAGCCGAGGCCGACACCGATGACACCACCCAGAACGGCCAGCGAGGTCAGGCTGATACCCATGATGTTCATCACCAGCAGGAAGGCGATGCCGAAGATACCGATCTCGACCGCCTTGACGGTCAGTTCGCGCATCGCCGGGCGCATTTCACGCTGTTGCTTGATGAATTGCGCCGACTGGTCGTTGGACCAGCGCCCGAGCCAGAAAATGGCGCCGCCCACGACAAGGAAACGCAACGCGAAGAGCAGCGAAAAGGACAGGTTGCCCAGCGGCACCACGGTCTGGTCCAGCCTGGCCATGGCCGGTTCCAGAAGGCCCAGTGCATAGAGCGCCGCCACCGGGATCAACACGTAACGGCCCAGCAGCTTCATCAGCGGATCGTCGAGGATTTCGCGCACCAGAATGCGGGCGGCCAGGAACAGGAACACCCGCTTGCCAAAGGCAATCACCGCGCCCGAGCCGAACAGCGAGCGGGTGACACTCTCGCCGATGCCGGTAAAGACATAGGCCAGGAGCGGCAGCAGCAGCGGCACGAAGATCAACACGAAACGGCGGGTCCGCGACAGCGGATCCATCTGTCCCGAGGGTGGGGTCAGCAGGCCCGACAGTGGCTCACGCAACCGGCGCGCGGCATAGAGCGCCACCAGATAGGCCACCATCAACAGGGCGAATTGCGACCAGGCGGCCGGGCTCGACAGCCAGCCCAGCGCAATTGTCCAGAGACGCTCGCCCTGTTCGATCAGGCTGTTCAGCAGCTCGGTCTGGGCCTGTGTTCCGAATTCCATGGGTCTCTCCACTTGCGCCGTTTGCACGGTGGTGCATCCTCTTGCCCATGACAGACAAGGAAAACAAGTGCCCGGATCTCCCCCCACCCGAAGGGGTCTGCCCGTTATGCGAACGGCCGATACCCGAAGGCGACGGCAGCCAGCACCACCTGATCCCCCGGCTGAAGGGTGGCAAGGGAGGACCGACGGTCCTGTTGCATGTCATCTGCCACAAGGAGATCCATGCCACCCTGACCGAGGCGGAACTGGCGCGCAGCTTTCACACGGTAGAGGCTCTGCGCGCCCATCCCCGGTTGGCGAAGTTCCTCGCCTGGGTGCGCAAACGGCCCCCCGGGTTTCGCTCGAAAGTGCCGGGCGGGCGGCGCAAACGCTAGCGACTCAGAGCCTTGACGCGCGACGGCGACCGGAAACCTGCAAGGTTTCCGGCCCGGTTTCGTTGCACGAAACCGGCGCTGTCCTGAAGGGCTGGTCAGGAACAGAGCCGGGAAATACCTGCCGCAACCGCCGGATCGGCGGCCAGGGAATCGGCCACCAGCGCGCGGGCGGTCTCCATCAGCTGATCGGCAGGCACGATCCGGTCGATCAGGCCGAAGTCATAGGCCTCCTGCGCGGAGATTTTTTGCCCCGCCATCAGGATCAGCCGGGTCCGCGCCGGGCCGATCAGCGCCGCCATGCGGGCCGGATCGGAAGGTTGCGGCAGAAAGCCAAGCTTCATCACCGGATAGAACACCTTGGCCTCGGGCACCGCGATGCGCAGGTCGCAGGCCAGCGCCATGCCGTTGGCACCACCCGCCAGCGTGCCGTTCAGGGCCGCAACCGTCAGGCAAGGCAGCGCCGCGATCGCGCCCGACAGCCGCTCCCACAGGTCCGAGGTCGCCAGCCCCGCCCGCGCGGCCTCGAGATCGGCGCCGGCGCTGAACACCTTGCCACGCCCGGTCAGGATCAGCGCCCGCGCCTCGCCCGCCGTCTCGGCGATCTCGACCAGCCGTTCCAGCATGGCCACCGTCAGCGAATTGGCCTTGTCGGGGCGGTTCAGGGTGACGGTCCACAGACCGTCCTCCTTTTCGAGTTCGATCATGCCAGCCCCACACGCTTGCGAATTTCTTCGTCCCTGAGCGAGATCTCGGTGCCCAGAAACGCGTCTGCCTCGGGCCCGCACATCCACAAGAGCGCCCGCGCCGGCCAGTCTGCCGGGATATGCGCCGACCAATCGAGCTGGCTGACCGGGTTGATGCCCGACCCCTTGATCTCGCGCTGCATCTGGGTGGCAACCGTACCCGGCGACAGGCCCATGGCGCGGATGCCGTGATGGCCCTCTTCCAGATGCAGGCAGGCGGTCAGCATCGCTGCCCCGGCCTTGGAGGCGCAATAGTGGCTCCAGGCCTCGACCGGGTTATGGGCGGCGCCCGAACTGACGGTCAGGATGGTTCCGCCCCCCGCTCTACGCATCACCGGCAGTGCCGCGCGCATGCCGTAATAGACACCCTTGAGGTTGATATCGATGGCGTGGCCCCAGCCCGCGGGGTCCGAGCTGGCCAGATGCGAGATCGGCTCGATCACACCTGCGTTATTGATCAGCACGTCGAGCCCGCCGAACCGCGACACCGCCGCGTTCACCGCACCCGCCACCTGCGCCGCGTCGGCCACGTCGCAAGCCAGTGCCAGCGCGGTCTCGCCGATCTCGGATGCCTGCTCGGCCAGCGCCTCGGCGCTGCGTGCCAACAAGACGACATTGGCCCCGGCCGCGGCAAAGACGCGCCCGGCCTCGGCTCCGATCCCCCGGCTTGCGCCAGTGATCATAACGGTTTTTCCCTGCATTCCGGTCATCCACCTTCCTCCCGTGTCTGTTCTGCCAAGTCCTACGCCGTGACGCGGGAAGGGTCCAGTACCACCCCCCTTGACGCCCGTTGCCCACCGAAACACGATAGGGACGAAATTTATCCAGAGAGGTTCTTGTGATGCCCGTTTTCCTCCGCCGCACGTCCGGCGCCGTACTCGCCTATGCCATTGCAACCCAGGGCGCCTGGGCCGATCTGACCGCCGAACAGGTCTGGGCCGACTGGAGCGCCTATCTGGGCGGCATGGGCTATGACGTCGCAGGCACGGAAAGCCGATCGGGCGACACGCTGACGATCACCGATTTCAGCATGTCCATGGGCATTCCCGAGCAGGACAGCGCGATGTCGTTCTCGATGCCACAGATCACCATGACCGATCAGGGCGACGGATCGGTGCGGATCGGCCTGCCCGAAGAATTCCCGCTGACCTTCGTTTTCTCTGTCGAGGACGAGGCACCGGTAACCGGCACTCTCACCTATGCTAACCGCAACATGTCCATGGTCGCGACCGGCGACCCGGATGACATGACCTATGATTACAGCGCCGATCAGGTCAGCCTGCGACTCGCCTCGCTGGAGGCCGATGGCGAGACGATGCCCGCCGATGCGCTGAGTTTCCTGCTGGAGATGACCGCCATCGCCGGCACCTCGGAAATGAAACTGGGCGAGATGCGCGATCTGGTGCAAAGCTTCACCGCCTCCGGCCTGACATACGCGCTGTCTTTCGACGATCCCGACTCGGACGATGCGGGGAACTTCTCGGGCACGCTGTCGGATGTACGCTATTCCGGCACCGGCAGCCTGCCGACCAGTTTTGACGCGACCAACTTCTCGGACATGCTGAAATCGGGTTTCGCCTTTGACGCGCTGATGAGCTATGGCGCTGGCAGCGGCAATATGGCGGCCAAGGGTGATGGCGACGATTTTGCCATGACATCCTCGTCACAGGGTGGTGATTTCCGGATCGCCATGGATGCCAGCCATGTGGTCTACGATCTCAAGGGCCGCCAGTCGCAGATTTCGATGACAACGCAGGAACTCCCCTTTCCGATCGATCTGGCGATGGCGGAATCGGGGTTCAAGCTGGATATCCCCACCCAGGCAGGTGATGATCCGCAACCGTTTGGCTTTGGCATGAACCTGACCGGTTTCACCATGTCGGACATGATCTGGGGCATGTTCGACCCCGCCGGTGCACTGCCGCGCGATCCGGCAACCGTCGCACTTGATCTGTCGGGCATGGTGACAGTCCTGGTCGATTTTCTCGACCCGACCGTGGCCGAAACGCTCGAAGCGACCGGCGGTGCGCCGGGCGAGTTGAACGAGTTGACCATCAACCAGCTGCTGGTCTCGCTGGTGGGGGCCAAGCTGACCGGTACTGGTGCCTTCACCTTTGACAATTCCGACTACGAATCCTTCGACGGCATTCCGGCGCCTTCGGGCGTGGCCAACCTGACCCTGTCCGGGGCAAATGCGCTGCTCGACAAGCTGATCGCCATGGGTTTCGTGTCCGAGGATGACGCCATGGGCGCACGGATGATGATGGGCATGCTGGCCGTACCCGGCGATGCGCCCGACACTCTGAACTCGAAGATCGAGATCAACGAACAGGGCCATATCCTCGCAAACGGTCAGCGTATCAAGTAACGGCTCCAGCGGGGTGCGCGCATCAGTTGCGCGCCCCGCTGACACCTTGGTCACCCGAACCGCGCCCTGCGGGGCTTGCAGCGGGCGGCGGCGGGGGCTACCTCCCTGACAACAGCCAAAGGACAGCCCATGCCGCACATGGCCGAAGACCTCAGCCACGCCCTCTTGCACGCCGCCCGTCAGGCGGGCGCCGAAGCCGCCGATGCGCTGGTGGTCGAGGGAACCTCGGTCTCGGTCGAGGTGCGCGGCGGCGCGCTGGAACATGCCGAACGTTCCGAAGGGACCGATCTGGGCCTGCGGGTGTTTGTCGGCAAACGGCAGGCGATCGTGTCCAGTTCGGACAGCCGCCCCGAGGCGATGGCCGCGATGGCCGAACGCGCGGTGGCGATGGCGCGCGAAGCGCCCGAGGACCCTTACGCCGGGCTGGCCGACCCCGATCAGCTGGCGCGGAACTGGGACCTTGCCGCGCTTGATCTGCGCGACCCCGCCGCCGAACCGGAGCCCGAGACGCTTATGCAGGACGCGCTGGCCACCGAGGCCGCCGCCGCAGCGGTAACCGGTGTGACCCAGGTGTCGGACGCCGCCGCGTCTTATGGACAGCATCATGTGCATCTGGCCGCCAGCAACGGGTTTTCCGGCGGATATGGACGCAGCGTGCGCTCGCTTTCCTGTGTTGCCATATCGGGCAGCGGAACAGGGATGGAGCGTGACGCCGATGGCGACAGCCGCACATATCAATCCGACCTGCGCAGCCCCGAAGACATCGGCCGCAGCGCCGGCGAACGGGCGGTCGCCCTGCAAGGGGCGCGTAAACCGGCAACCGGCAGTTATCCGGTACTGTTCGATGAACGCATCTCCTCTTCGCTGATCGGACATCTTCTGGCAGCGGCAAATGGCGCTTCGGTCGCGCGCGGCTCATCCTGGCTCAAGGACCATCTGGGCGAACAGATCCTGCCTGCCACCTTGTCCCTGGTCGAGGATCCGCACCGCCCTCGCATCTCGGGCTCACGTCCCTTCGATGCCGAAGGACTGCCCACACGGGCCCGCGCCATTGTACAAGACGGAATACTGACCGGTTGGACGCTGGATCTGGCCAGCGCCCGCAAGCTGGGGTTGACTTCGACCGGCAATGCCACGCGCGGCGTATCGGGCCCGCCCTCGCCCAGCAACTGGAACCTGACGCTGACCCCCGGCACGGCGTCGCGTGACGATCTGATGCGCGATATGGGGACAGGGCTGCTGGTGACCTCGCTGATCGGGTCGACGATCAACCCAAACACGGGCGACTATTCGCGAGGGGCCTCTGGCTTCTGGATCGAAAACGGCCAGATCGCCTATCCGGTCAACGAATGCACCATCGCGGGCAATCTGCGCGACATGCTGCTGCGGATGATCCCGGCGAACGATGCCCGGCCCTGGCTTTCGCGGGTAGTACCGTCGATCCTGATCGAGGGGATGACGCTTGCCGGAAACTGACCTCGACCTGCTGATCCGCGCCGCACGTGAGGCCGGGCGCATCGCCACCCGCTACTCAGGCCGCGATGCCCAGCGCTGGGACAAGCCCGATGGCGCGGGCCCGGTGACAGAGGCCGATCTGGCGGTGAACGCGATGCTGGCCCAGATGCTGCCCGCGGCCCGCCCCGGCTATGGCTGGCTCAGCGAAGAGACCGAGGATACCGCCGCTCGGCTGGATCACGACCGTGTTTTCATCATCGACCCGATCGACGGCACCCGCAGCTTTGCCGAAGGGTCGCGCACCTGGGCGCATGCGCTGGCGGTCGCGGATCGGGGCGTGGTTACCGCCGCCGCCGTTTATCTGCCCCAGCGCGACCTGCTGTTCACCGCCGCGGCGGGCGGTGGTGCCTTTCTGAACGGCGAACCGATCCGGGTCTCGGCGCCCACCGACCTGGCGCAGGCGCATATTCTGGCCGCGCGACCAAATCTGCGCCCCGAACACTGGACCGGCGGTCAGGCACCCGCCTTCCATCGCGACTATCGCCCCTCGCTGGCCTATCGCCTTGCACTGGTGGCGCAGGGCCGGTTCGACGGGATGCTGACTCTGCGACCCAGCTGGGAATGGGATATCGCCGCTGGCGATCTGATCCTGCGCGAAGCGGGCGGGCGCTGTACCGACCGGACCGGCGCAGCGCTGAAGTTCAACAATCCCAGACCCCGGCTGGATGGGGTCATCGCAGGTGGCGACACCGTGCATCGCGGCCTGTTTGGTGCCCTTGATCCGGCAAGCGCGGGTATTCCGGCCCACTGACGAATGCGGGCCTCGCCCCCGATGCCTTGACCCGGCCTGCCAAACCCTTAGGGTGCCGCCGATTTCAACCCCTCCGTCAGGAGTGCCGCATGGCAGCCACTGTCCCCCTAGACCGGCGAACCGGCACCTCTGTTGGCATAGCGCTATCTGGGGTGGGCTGAGCCATGGTGCGGTCGCTCAGCCTTGCCGCGTACCGGGTCCTCAACTGGCGGGGGGTGAACCCGCCGGGCCGCGATATGCCGGACCGTCCAAAGGGCGAACTGATCTGGATACATGTCACCGATCGCGGCCGGTTTCCCGCGCTTTGCGATCTGTCGCAACGGCTGATCTCGCTGCGTCCCGAACTGAGTCTTCTGTTCACCATCCCGGCGGAAACCCGTGTCGATGACTGGATCGCGCCCTGTGGCCTGATCTCGGTGCTACCCGACGATCATCCCGCCCCGGCGCGCCGGTTTCTGGATCACTGGCGACCCGACCTGTGCCTTTGGTCTGGCGGTGCCCTGAAACCCAACCTGATCGACGAAACCGCTGGCAGCGGCATACCGATGCTGCTGATCGATATCACTGAACGTGAGTTGCAGGCCCGGCGCCACCGCTGGTTACCCGATCTTACCCGTACCATGCTGGATTGTTTTGACATGATCCTGACCGACGGCGAGGCGACCGCGCGCTATGTGCGCAGGGCCGGTGTCGCGCCAACCAAGGTGCGCGCATCGAGCCCGCTTCAGGTCAGCGCCAATCCCGCACCCTGGTCCGAAGAGGAACTGGTCGAAACCAATACTACCTTGGGCGGCAGGCCGGTCTGGTTGTCGGCCTGGACCCAGCCCAAGGAATTCATCTCGGTGCTGACCGCTCATCGCCATGCGCTGCGGCTGTTGCACCGGCTGTTGCTGATTGTGCATGTGGCCGATCCTGATGAGGCCGGTCCGCTGCGGACCCGGCTCGAGGCGATGGATCTGCGCTGTGCCGATTGGGATGCGGGCGACCGGATCGAGGATTCGACCCAGGTCGTGATCAGCGCCCTTGCCGAAGATCTGGGTCTGTGGTACCGGATCTCGCCACTGACCTTCATGGGCAGCTCTCTGGAATTCGGCACGGGCGGACGCGACCCGCTGACAGCGGTGGCACTGGGCTCGGCGCTGCTCTACGGTCCCAATGTGCGCAGTTTCATGGATACATATGTGCGGCTGGCCTCGGCCGGTGCCGCGCGCTCGGTGCGCGATGCCGAGGCGCTGGGGCGCGAGGTCGTCGACCTGCTGGCCCCGGACGCGGCGGCCCGCATGGCCCTTGCGGGCTGGCAGGTTGCCACGGAAACCGCCCATCTGACCGACGAATTGATCGATATGGTGCAGGACCGGCTGGACCGGCGAAAGGCGGTTCATGCGAGCACCTGAGTTCTGGCAGAACGATCCCGCGCATCCGGGCTGGCAGTCGCGGCTGCTGGCGCCGCTGGGCGCGCTCTATGCCCGGGCCACCGCACGGCGACTGGCGGGCGGTGATCCGATCAAGGTGCCTGTACCGGTGATCTGCATCGGCAACCTGAACGCGGGCGGCACCGGCAAGACCCCCAGCGCGATCTGGGTGGCCGAGCGGCTGCGCGATGCCGGGCACGAACCGCATGTGGTCACGCGTGGTTATGGCGGCACGCTCGAAGGCCCGGTGCAGGTCGATCCACGACGCCACCGCGCCGAGCAGGTGGGCGACGAGCCATTGCTGCTGGCTGCCTTTGCCGAGGTCTGGGTGGCCAAGGACCGCGCCGCAGGCGCCCGCTCGGCGGCGGCGGCGGGAGCCAGCGTGATCATCCTGGATGACGGGTTCCAGAATCCCGCCGTGGCCAAGGATCTCTCGCTCGTCGTTGTTGATGCGGCCCAGGGTTTTGGCAACGGGCGCTGCATTCCCGCCGGCCCATTGCGGGAACCGGTGGCAACAGGTCTTGCCCGTGCCGACCTTGTTCTGGCCCTGGGTGATGCGCCGGCACAGGACCAGTTTCGTCAAACCTGGGGCGCCGCGCTGACCGTGCCGCTGATCACTGCCGAGCTGAAGCCGCTGCGCACCGGGATGGACTGGACCGCGACCCCGGTGCTGGCCTTTGCCGGGATCGGCAACCCGGCCAAGTTCTTTCGCACGCTTCGGGCCGAGGGTGCCGATCTGCGCAGGGCCGAGGCGCTGGACGATCACCAGCTGCTGACACCGGCCCTGATGACCCGGCTGGAGAATGAAGCGCGGCTTTTGGGCGCCCAGATGGTGACAACCGAGAAGGATGCGGTGCGGCTACCACCCGCGTTCCGCTCCAAGGTCATCACCCTGCCAGTGCGGCTGGAGGTAGCGGACGAGGACAGATTGCGCGCCATCCTGCTGGCCGCCGCGCCGCCCCCGCCCTAAGGTCAGCTACCCAGTTCGGCCTCGATCAGGGCCTTGAACCCTTCATAAGCCTGGTTCTCGACCTTCTTGCCATTGATCATGAAGCTGGGGGTCGAGTTGATCTCGTCCCGGGTCGCGTGCTCCTGATACCAGGCCACCAGCGTCTGTGCCATGGTGGCATCGCCCAGACACGCCTCCAGCTTGTCATTCTCGATCCCGGCCAGGCGGCCGATCTTGCGAAGCTCCTCGGCGATCTCGGCCGGGCCACCGGCGCGCGACCATTCGGCTTGCCCCTTGTAGATCAGGTCGGAAATGCCAAAGAACTTCTCAGGGCCCGCACAGCGTGCCACCATCGAGGCCCAGAGACCGTAACGGTCGAAATACACCTCGCGATAGACAAAGCGCACCTTGCCGGTGTCGATGAAATCGGCCTTGAGTTGCTTGTAGGGGCCCTGGTGAAACGCCGCGCAATGCGGGCAGGTATACGAGGCATATTCGATGATTTCGACGGGCGCGTCCTCGGCCCCTTGCACCATCTCGACAATGGTCGAGGTATCGATTTCGGCCTGCTGCGCCTCGGCGCCGCCGATAAACGGGTTGGCGGGCAGGTTGCCCTGTGACGGCAGGGTCAGCCAGTAGGCCCCCGCCACGACAGCCACACCGGCAAACACCAAGGTTCCCAAACGGTTCATCTTTCTGCCCTTCCTCAAGATTTCTGTCTCGATAAAACGTTCTGCGCCAGCCTTTCAAGGGCCGCGCGCAAATCTTCATCTTTGGCGCCATCGGCCACCCGCGCCGCTTCGGCAACGATCTCGGGGCGCGGGACGCTGGTGGCGGTCTTGGGGCGGTGCTCGAATGTGGCCTGACCTTCGGCAAAGCCCACGGGCGCGGTCTGGGTGATGCGGACCCGGCTGATGGCGTTATAGCCATAGGCGGCGTTCACCCGTTCGCGCAGCTGTTCCTTCTGCATTTCCAGCATCGGCGCCTGGGCCCCGGTGGTCAGCACCGTCAGCGTCGCGCCAAAGCCACCCTTGCCATAGCCGATGTTGACCGGGCGGGCGATGGCGGCCAGATCCTGTCCGACGATCTCGGCCCAGTGGGTCAGCACCCGGCCCACGGCAAAGCCGCGTGTTTCGCCAGCGCGGCGAATCTGGTCACCCAGCACGCTGGCGGTGCGCTTGAAACCACGGGTCGAGGAACGTCTGCTTGCCATCTGGAATCCGACTCTGTTGCCGCTATTCTAAGGCCCACGCACTGCGGCACCAGTGAAACCGATAGAAGCAAGGGAATTTTCGTGCGCGACCTCCAACACTTTGACGTGAGCGGTGCGCTGCTCGACTGGTACGACCGCCACGCGCGCGAAATGCCGTGGCGGGTGGGGCCAGCTGCGCGCGCGGCAGGCACGCGCCCCGACCCCTATCGCGTCTGGCTGTCAGAAGTGATGCTGCAACAGACCACCGTGGCGGCAGTGCGCGACTATTTCCACCGCTTCACCACCCGCTGGCCAACGATTGCGGCACTGGCTGCCGCACCGGACGAGGCGGTGATGGGAGAATGGGCGGGCCTTGGCTATTACGCCCGCGCCCGCAATCTGCTGAAATGTGCGCGCGCGGTAAGTGAGGAGCACGGCGGCCAGTTCCCCGACAGCTACGAGGGGTTGATCGCCCTGCCCGGCATCGGCCCCTATACCGCCGCTGCCATCGCCGCCATCGCCTTTGACCGGTCCGAGACGGTGCTGGACGGTAATGTGGAACGGGTGATGGCGCGGCTACACGACGTGCAAGAGCCGCTTCCGGGCGTGAAGCCGGTGCTGAAGGAGCACGCCGCCGCGATAACCCCGGCCAAGCGGCCCGGCGATCACGCCCAGGCGGTGATGGATCTGGGCGCGACGATCTGCACCCCGCGCTCGCCCGCCTGCGGAATCTGTCCGCTGCGCCCCCCCTGCCTAGCCCGCCAGCGCGGCACCGCCGCCGACCTGCCCCGCAAAAGCCCCAAAAAGCCCAAGCCGATCCGCCATGGGCATGTCTATCTGGCGCAGCATTCCGACGGTGGCTGGCTGATGGAGCGTCGCCCGGACAAGGGTCTGTTGGGCGGCATGTTGGGTTGGCCCGGTTCGGACTGGTCCGAGGCCCCCGAACCCTCTCCCCCCTTCGAGGCCCAATGGCGCGAACTGCCCGCAGAGGTGCGCCACACCTTTACCCATTTCCACCTGATCCTGCGCATTCATACGGCACCGCTAGAGGTCGACACCGCGCCCGAGGGGCTGGTCATCATCGACAAACACGCCTTTCGCCCATCAGACCTGCCCACGGTGATGCGCAAGGCCTTCGACCTCTGGCGCGGCCAATAGCGTCATGGGCAGACCCCGAAAAAACAGTTATGTTTCAGGCATTCGGATGTGGAGCCTGCAATGATCCCCACGGAAACCCTGGCCCGTTGGCAAAGTGCCTTGCCGTTCTGGCTGTCCTTCCTTCTGATCCCGCTGGTCTGGATCGTGGCCAGCCAGGGCGGATGGTGGCTGTTGGCGGTGCCGCTTTCGACCTGGTGGGCGTTTGCGGTTTACGATCAGGTAACGGGCCTCAACGAGGAAAACGCCGACCCCCAGACCGGTGACGAGGCGTTGGGCTGGTACATCCTGCTGCCCAAGCTCTGGGTGCCGCTGCAATTCGTCACGCTTTACGGGCTGATCTGGTACGCCACGCGCGCCGAACACCTGTCGACCGGTGAAAAGATCGCGCTGTTCTTTGGGGTCGGGGTGATTACCGGGACCATCGGCATCAACTATTCCCACGAATTGATGCATCAGAAGAACCGGTTTGAGCGCTGGCTGGGCGATATCCTGCTGGCCATGGTGCTTTACTCGCATTTCCGGTCCGAGCACCTTCTGGTGCACCACCGCCATGTGGGCACCCCGCGCGACCCTGTCACCGCGCGTTACAACGAGGGGTTCCACAGGTTCTATCCGCGCGTCCTGGTGCAATGCCTACGCTCGGCCTTTCGCGCAGAACGCGAGATGCTGGCCCGCAAGGACCGGCGCTGGACCGATCCGGCCAATCCGTTCTGGCGCTATTGGGCCTTGCAGGGGTTGATGCTGGCGCTGGCCGGGCTGCTGGGCGGTTGGGCCGGGATCGGCCTGTTCCTGGTGCAGGCAGGCACCGCGATCTGGCAGTTGGAACTGGTGAACTATGTCGAGCATTACGGCCTGACCCGCAAATACCTGGGCGACGGCAAATACGAACATGTGATGCCGCGCCATTCCTGGAACGCGGCGCAAAAGGCCTCGAACTGGCTGCTGATCAACCTGCAACGCCATTCGGACCATCACTACAAGCCCGACCGGCGGTTTCCCCTGTTGCAAAACCATACCGAGGCGGATGCGCCGCAGTTGCCCTATGGCTATCCGGTGATGACGGTGGCGGCGATGATCCCACCGCTCTGGCGGCGAGTGATGAACCCGCGTGTGCGGGCTTGGCGGCACCGGTATTACCCCGAAATCACCGACTGGAAGCCCTATAACAAGGCGCTGAACCCGACCCCGCGTTGAGTACTGTTACAGAACCCAGACCGCCATCGGATCCGTCATGCCCGGGATCATCTCGTCCCGGCGTTCGTCGAACCCATCCATCAGGATCGCCCCACCCTCTACCTCCACCTGGCGGCGCAGATCGTCGCTGATCACAATGCCGGCGTCATAGACCCGCGACTGGGCTTCCAGCTTGGCGGCAACGTTCACCGTGTTTCCGATCACAGCGAATTCCAGCCGATTGGCACCGATATCACCCAGAACCGCAGGGCCGTAATGCACACCGATCCCGGCCCGGATCTCGGGCTCGCCCTGGCGGCGGCGCTCGCGGTTCCAATCACCGATCACCTTGGCCATGGCGCGGGCACAGGCCAGCGCGTTGCTGCCATCGGTCTCGCCGGCCACCGGGGTGCCGAATGTCGCCATCAGCCCGTCCCCCAGGTATTTGTCGAGTGTGCCGTTATGGCGGAACACTTCACCCTCCATCCGGGCGTGAAAACCACGCAGCACCTCGATCACCTCATAGGGGTCGCGCCCTGCGGCAAAACGGGTAAAGCCGATGATGTCGATGAACAAAACGGCGATATCCTGTTGCCGCACCTGTTTCAGCGGCTCGTCATTCTGGCTGAGCGCATCGACCACATTGGGCGAGAAATAGCGCGACAGGTTGGCGCGTTCGCGTTCCAGCCCGGCATTGGTGGTCAAGAGCCGGTTGAAACGCCGTACAGTCACCCCGAGCGTGACCGCAACGATCAGGAACACCACCACCTCTTGCACGCGGAGTTGAACCATGAAGCTGTTGGGCTCCATCACTTCGGCCACGTCGGGGAAATCCGCAAATGCCGCCTGCGCGCGGGCGCTTAGCTCGGCAATTGGCTCGGACTGCCACCGTGCAACAACCCAGCCAAGCGTCCACAGGATCGCGGTCCATGTGCCGATTGTAATCACCGTACGCCAGGAATAGGCCAGCGTCCCCGCCGCCAGGATGACAAAGAAGTACTGGAAATTGTCGAACCGGTACTGCATCGCCAGCGGTCGCACGTCGTCGGACAGCGGGTTGGGTATCACCATGCCCAACGTCATGATCAGCAGATCGGCAAGGATCAGCAAGAGCTCCAGCCGCGATTGCCCGACACGCCCCGCCCGCCGGATGAACCAGCCATTGACAGCGAGCAGCGCCAGAATGCCGTGGTAATAGATCACGTCCCAATGCGGGTTCACAAAGATGAGCAGCACCGAGATCACTGCCATCGCGACCCAGCGCGCGCGCACCGCCAGTTCCAGCCCTTCGCGCTTGTGCTTGCTCAGCGCCGCCTGAGTAAACCGGTTGTCGAAATCGAACTCGTCGGGCTGGGTGAAAAAGAACCGCTCACGGCGCGGAGGCGCGGCTGTGCTGTCGGTCATGAGTGCTTTCCTTCGTTCCTGCCCTTACAGATAGGCATAATAGGCCGGCGCGGGTACCGGGTGCGACAAAGAAAAAACCCCGCCGACATGCGGCGGGGCAAGGTGTAGTGCCATGTGTCAGGCCACAGGCACCGGCGGTATTCTTGGGATCTTACGAGGTCAGTTTTCCAGTTCCGCCCGGATTTGCTGGCGCAGAACATCGATCGGCACCGTCTTGCCGTCACGCTTGAAGCACCAGTAGGTCCAGCCATTGCACGACGGCGCATTTTCCAGATGCGCGCCCACCTGGTGGATGGAACCCTTGATATTCTGGCCGATCAGCGTGCCATCGGCGCGCACCTTGGCCTTGTGCCGCTGGTTCATGCTGTAAAGCTCTTCGCCCGGACGCAGCATGCCGCGCTCAACCAACTGACCAAAGGGAATGCGGGGCTCGGCCCGTTTGCTGGCGCTGACTTCCAGCGCCTCGCGGTCGAACTTGCGCACCTTGGCGATACGTTTTTCGGCGACCTTGCGATAGGCTTCCTCACGCTCGATGCCGATGAACTCGCGGCCCAGCATCTTGGCGACCGCACCGGTGGTGCCGGTGCCAAAGAACGGGTCGAGCACCACATCACCCGGATTGGTCGAGCTGACCAGAACCCGGTGCAGCAGCGCCTCGGGCTTTTGCGTGGGATGCGCCTTGTCGCCGTTTTCATCCTTGAGCCGCTCATGCCCGGTGCAGATCGGCATGACCCAGTCGCTGCGCATCTGCACACCTTCGTTCAGCGCCTTGAGCGCCTCATAGTTGAACGTGTACTTGGCGCCTTCGGCCTTGGACGCCCAGATCATCGTCTCATGGGCATTGGTGAACCGCTTGCCGCGGAAATTCGGCATCGGGTTCGATTTGCGCCATACCACGTCGTTGAGGATCCAGTACCCCGCATCCTGAAGCGCCGAGCCGACCCGGAAGATGTTGTGATAGGAGCCGATCACCCAGATCGCGCCATTGGGTTTCAACAGTCTCCGGGCGGCCTTCAGCCAGTCGCGCGTGAACTGGTCATAGGCGGCAAAGCTGGAAAACTGGTCCCAGTGGTCATCGACCGCGTCCACCTGGCTGTTGTCGGGGCGATGCAGCTGGCCCTTGAGTTGCAGGTTATATGGCGGATCGGCAAAGATCAGATCCACCGACGCCTCTGGCATCGCGTTCATCACGTCGATGCAGTCGCCGGCTAAAATCGTGTTTAAAGGGAGCGCTGTTGCGCCCTTTGTCTTGGTCGTCGTCATAGTCTGCCTCAAGTTCCACGGCGCTTTTTGCGCTCATTTGGTTGATGACAGGATGAGTCAAACCGGATTCGCGGTCAATTTCTTTTTTGAATCAGCGAGTTACGATTTACTCTTGATACAATATCTTGTGCACTGTCTTGAAAGAACGCCTATGGTGTGGGGTTGCGCCAAGATCTTGCAAAGCCGCACGATGCTCTTTTGTCGGGTATCCGGCGTTGCGTTCCCAACCATAGCCGGGATGCTGTTGCGCCAAATCCACCATCAGCCGATCGCGCCATGTTTTTGCCACAATCGAGGCCGCCGCAATCGACACCGACCGCCCGTCGCCTTTGATCACCGCCTGCGACGGGATGCTGAGCCCGGCGGGAATCAGGTTTCCGTCGATCAGCAGGAAATCGGGTGCCGGGTCCAGAGCGGCCACCGCACGCTCCATAGCCAGATGCGAGGCGCGCAGGATGTTGAGGGCGTCGATCTCCTCGACGCTGGCCTCGGCGATGCTCACCTGAGCACTGGCATGCAGGATATCGTACAACCGCTCGCGCCGGGCGGCCGTCAGTTTCTTGGAATCGTTCAGCCCCGCAGGAATGGCCGCAGGGTCCAGCACCACCGCCGCTGCAACCACCGGGCCGGCCAATGGGCCGCGCCCAACCTCGTCAACGCCGGCGATACGAATGCGGCCTTGCTCTGTCAGGGCCGCTTCGAGCTGGTAATCAGGCTGTGTCATGCCCCTTGGTTGACCTGAATTCACGTCTCGGGACAAGCAAAAAGGCAGGGAGCCATGCCCCCTGCCCCACGGCCCCTTACGGGCCTCCTGCTCGACCTCAGTTGGAATAGGCGACGCGATAGCCGAACTGGCGCAGGCAGTTGGGCTCGTAAGCGTTCCGGGTCCGCTCGCCATTCCAATAGGACACCTTGCACTGCTGCGGCAGACTGTTGGCATGGCCATAATGCCGCGTCAGGCAACGTGCACCCAGCACCGGACCATGACCGCGATAGCCATCCGCCTCGCGCAAGCAGCGCGACGGCAGATTATAGCGTGCCACATCGGTCGGCAGCGGCTTGGCGCGGCGATGCGGGTCATGCGTCGGATACGGGTTGTGTTGGTTGCGGGTGGCGTGCTCTTGCTGGCGGCGGCGATCCTTCTTCTTGTCATAGTGATGAACGGCGGCACCCAGGATGGCGATGGCCGCCAGACCACCCAGAATGTCATGCGCATCGGCGGCACGAGCCTGGCTGACAGAGACACCAGTGACGGCGATGGCGGTGGACAGGACAAGAGCGATGAACTTGCGGTGCATGAGAGGGATCCTTTCGGTTGTCTGTTCTCTGGCCCGCATCGTCACGGGCGGTGGTGATGTGCCAAACCTGCGCCCGCCCCGTCCGGACAAGCAATATCGCCCCTCTGTTATCCGATATCAGCCCCGCTATCGCCCTGCGGTTATTGAATATCCTCGCCTCAGGGCGCAGGATAATGGCCATGAAACAGTTCTCCCAAATCCTGGCCCTTCTGGCCCTGATCGCGGCCCCCGCCAGCGCCGGCGCCGCGGAATGCTATGCCGATTACAAGGCCAAGCAGGAACAGCCGTTGCGGCTGCATTACGGTGTCATGCAGGTCTCCGGCTGTTCCGCCGGACAGGCCACACCCGAGGTCGCCGCCCGCCTGCAAGCTGCCGGCTGGACCCTGCTCAACGTGCTTTCGGTCTTTGGACCCGAGGGACTGGACCAGAGGAAGGCCGATGCCGGACCCTATTTTCTCCGTTTCTGAGGCACGCCGGTCAGGTACCCGGCTGATCGGGTTCGGCATCGCCGCCATCGTCGTCATCCTGGCGACGGCGGCCACCTTTCTGCTGCTGACCCTGCCCGACGCCAACGCGTTCAACGCGCGGGTCGAGCGGGTGTTCATCGAAAACGATCTGACCACCCAGGCCGAGATCCGGCTGCTGGAGATCCTGGCCCAATCCGGCACCGCCTTTGCCGACACCCTGTCGAGCTATCGCATGGTAATTTTCGTGCTGCTGGTCTTTGCCAGTGCCATGATGATCGCGGCACTGGCCTTTCTGGCGATGCTGGTGCTGCTCAACCGTCGCATGGCCCAGATCGAGCGCACCGGCATTCAGGTGACCTCGCTGCTGATCAGCCGCGAGGAGAACACCGTCTACCTCAACAACATGGAGTTCCAGCTGACCCCCGCCGCCATCGAGACCCTCGCCGTGCTGGCCGAGGCGCGGATGGATGACGAGGTGCTATCGGGGTCGCAGATCGAATCCGTGATCTCGGGCCGGGCTGCCGCCGATTGTGACGAGGCCGCTGGGGCCACCCGGATCAAGCGGCTGCGCGACACGCTGGGCAACCAGATGATCAGCGCCCTGCTGGTCAAGAACATCGCCAAACGCGGTTATATGCTGGCGATCGAGAAAAGCGTGATCCAGATGGTCTGATGCATCAGTGATTGGGCGACTCGCGTCCCGGCGCGGGTCGCGACTGCGATTGCGCGGGCGGCCAGGCCGGGCAGGCGCAGGTGGCGCGATTGTCGAGGATCAACTCATCCCGGATATGCGGGCATGTTGGCGGCGGCCCCGAGACCCAGGCAGGACGGTTGGTCGCCTGGCAGACCGCGATACAGATACATTGATCCCGCGTCGGCTGGGGTATCCGGCTGTGCTGCGCCTCGAGCGGTGCAATTGGGGCAATGACAAGAGCTGTCATCAGAAGAGATCGCATCAGCTGCCTCACCGATAATTTCAGTTTCGTGCCCTTGGCATTCACCCCCCCTGCCCCCATCCTATGACCTGACGGGCAAAAAGGAGGATGTCGATGAACGTCCATGCCACCCCACGGGCCCAGAGCTATGACATCAGTATCGAACCGCTTGACGGAAAGGTCGAGGTGTATCGCAACGATGTGCTGCTGGCGGCAACGACCCGCGCATTGGTGATGTACGAGACCCGCCTGGCGCCGGCAATCTACATCCCGCGCGACGACGTGCTGGTGCCGCTGGGAGATTCGACCGAGCTTCAGACCTTTTGCCCGTTCAAGGGCACCGCCAGTTACCGCGACATGTATGTCGGCGCGGAGAAGGTGGCCAATGCGGTCTGGTCCTACGATACGCCTTTACCCGAGAGCGCCGGCATACGCGGTTATGTCGGGTTCATGCCGCAGGCCCATACGCGGATCGAACTGGGCGACAACAGCCTGAACGAGGGGGCGGATGGCCATGTCAGCGGCCCGCTTGTCGACTGGCTGTTGCGCGGTGCGGCTTCGTTCCGTACGGCCGAGGAATTCACCCGCGCGCTGGCCGAAAAGATGCTGGATCACGGGATCGCGGTTTCGCGGCTGAGCGTTCTGGCCTGGTCGCTGCATCCGCTGATCGCAGGCAAGCATTACATCTGGGAAAAGGGGAAGGCCGAGATCTCGACCTATGCGCCGACCTATGAAATCCACGATCATCCGGCCTTCAACAACAGCCCGCTGCGGCATGTGTCAAACGGCCTGGGCGGCATCCGTCAGCGGTTGACAGACGGACCGACCGATACAGAATTCCCGATCATGCAGGAGTTGCGCGCGCAGGGCGCCACCGACTATGTCGCCATGCCGATGCCGTTTTCCGACGGGCGCATCAACGTCTTGACCATGAGCTGCGATCACCCGGACGGGTTCACCACCGCCAATCTGGGCCTCATCTTTGAATGCTCCGCCGTAATCGGCCGCTATTACGAGGTGTTCATGCAGCGCGAGAATGCGCAGTCACTGCTGGAGACCTATGTCGGCAAGCGCAGCGGTGCGCGGGTTCTGGGTGGCGAAATCCGCCGTGGAGACGGCGACGAGATCGACGCCGCGATCATGTTCTGCGATCTGCGCGGATCGACCCGGCTGGAAGAGGAGTTGGGGCGCGCCAGCTATATCGGCGCGTTGAACCGGTTCTTCGAGACGGTGTCCGAAATCGTGCATGCCCATGAGGGCGAGGTCCTGAAGTTCATCGGCGACGCGGTGCTTGCCGTATTTCCTGCCGGCGCAGATGCCCAGACCGCCCATCGTCAGGCCATGACCTCGGCAACCGGGATCGTTACGAAGCTAACCGAAACGCCCGAAGGGGACGTGGCGCTGGATTGTGCCATCGGGCTGGCCTATGGCCGGGTCACCTATGGCAATGTCGGATCGAAGGAACGTCTCGATTTCACCGTGATCGGTCAGGCTGCGAATATCGCGGCGCGGCTGGGCGACTATGGCAAGGCCACCGGGCACAGAATTGTCGTCTCGGAAGAGGTCGAAAGCGCCTGCGGCAATTGCCTGCCGCTGGGTGAAGTCGCGTTGCACAATGTCTCACACCCCGTGACCTGCTATGCGGTCGAGATCGACCGGACAATGTTTCGGGCGCAACAGCCCGAGAGCTGACCGCCCCACCGATCACCGCAGATTGCCCAACAGCGTCAACGCATTCTGGGCCGCTGACGCTGCCAGCGATTGGCTGTTGATCTGTGATCGCGCCAGATAGGCAATGGTCACCTTGTCCAGCATCTCCGGATCGGTGAACTGAGACACTTTGGACGAGCCGGTCAGCGCCTGCAATTTGTCTTCGAATATCTCCAGTTGTTGGTCGATGTCGATACGCCCAAGGCCCGACGGCAGGCCCAGCGCGGTTTCCATCATCTTGCGCAGCGGCGGAACTCCCATCAGGCTGAACCATTTGGCATTGTCGCTTGAGCGGTCTTCGGCAAGGGCCTTCAACTCGTGCTGCGCATAGAGAGCGATCCGCATGGTTTCGTCCTGTTTGCCGATCGCCTGTTCGAACCCTGCCGCCTCGTTCTTGGCAACGATATCCTCCATGAAGGTGACCAGACCGGTTGTCCGCACCTCACCCGGCCCCAGTCCGAACGCCTTGGAGAACTCGCGATAGCGTTTGTCCGAAAGCTTGTTGGCCAGAGCATCGGACGAGGTTGTCCCGTCTTCGAGGATTTTGCGTACAAAGTAAGTATTGTTCAGATCATCCTCGAGGCCGAACGCCCCCAAAGCCACCTGCAAAAGCCGCCGGTCCGACACCAGGTACTCGGCGGTTTTCACCTGACCGATCTTCTCCATGAAGTAGGAGCTTTCGCGATTGCGAGCTGCGGAACTGGAGAAACTCTGCGCCTGGGCATCATAGGTCCGTTGCAGAAACCGCCAGCCGGCAATGCCGCCCGATATCAGAACCGGCTGGTAACTCATTGCGGTCGCAGCGCCAGAATGCGCTCCTCGCGAGGAAGAAGAGTACGCAGGGCCTTGAGGCATTTGTAGGGATGATCCGCGACCAGTGCCTCGGTCGCTTGCGCCAGCGCCTTGCGGCTGTCGGGATCGGTGAAAACCTGGCTGAGTTCCTCGATCCGGCGCAACAGCGACATTCTGGCCTGCTCGGGGTCGCTGTCGCCGGACAAAACCAGTTGTGCGGCATAGCAGACCCGACGCACCGGAGTCGTTGCTTCTTCGGGATGGATCGCATCGCGCAGACGCAGGATATTGGCATCAGGGGTCATGATCGACAATCTGCCGCGGCGGTCACCATTCTCGATCACCGCGCCATTGATCAGAACCCGCTCCTTGGGTGCCAGTTTCAGGACCAAACCGCTCATTCCCTCGCGCCCCCTTGACGCAGGCCGCGCAGGACGGCCGTGTTGATTTCAAGCAAGGGGCGCGGCGAAGCCTCGCGTCGCAACACCTTGCTTGTATGCACCTGAGTGAACTCGGCCAGATAGAAAAGCCGGGCCCGCAGATCGGGCGGCAGGGCGTTTTCGCCCTCTGCCACATTGGCAGCCAGAACCCCCCAGAGTCGGTTGTTCTCGTGCAGCGCCTCGACCAATGTGCCGAACCCCGCGCGCCCCTGCTTGGCGGCGCTGTGCATACGGTGGGTGATCCGGGACAGGACTTCGTATTCCATGTTCCGTGGCGTCCGGGTCGGAGCCGAAGCGGCCGAATAGGCCTGTCGTGCCTGAAGAAGCGCGTTCACGTGATGTCCTTACAGTTGGGAGAGGTCGGCGGTGAGGGGCCGGGGCGCGAACGCCCCGGCAGGATCGCTTAGCGGAACAGCGACAGGATCGACTGCGGCGCCTGGTTGGCGATGGACAGCGACTGAACCGCCAGTTGCTGCTGGACCTGAAGCGCCTGCAAGCGCGCCGAGGTCTCTTCCATATCCGCATCCACCATCGAACCGATGCCCGACTTCAGCGAGTCGGTCAGGTTCGAGATGAAGGTCTTTTGCGTCTCGATCCGCCCCTGAACCGAACCAAAGGCTGCGGCGGCGTCGATCGAGGTGTCGATCAGGGTCTCGACCGTGGCAAGCGCGGCCGTCGCACCAACACCGGTCGATACGTCGATCGTGCTCAGCGCGCCCAATCCACCAGATCCGGCATTGGTGAACTGGCCGCTCACCGTCAGGTCGTTCGCGCCACCATTGGTAAAGTCGAGCGTGCCCGGCGTACCGCTGTCGTAATCGACGACAAGTCCGGCGACACCCAGATCGTCGATCTTGGCCTTCAGGGCCACAGCGACGATGTCTGCCGTGGTGGTCGCTGCCGCATCGTCGGCGGTCACCGTATAGGACACGGTCTCGTCACCAACGGTGATGCTGACCTTGTCACCGGCCACGAAAGCCGCGCCATTCTCGGCAATCTCGATCTGCTCGTTGCCGCCACCATTGTCGAGCGCGATGGCCACGGTGTCGCCATTTGTCGATGCACCCGCCGAGCTGCCCGAGAAGATGTCGTTGGCAGTGTAACCGCCAGTAGACAGATCCTGCCCCGTCACCGTGATCGAGGACGCGGTCACGTTGCCGGCATTGTCACGGTCAAGCGATGCCAGGATCGAAGCGGAACCCGCGGAGCCATTGACCAGGTTCAGCCCGTTGAACTGGGCCGCGCCCACAACGGCCGCGATCTGGTCTTTCAGCGCGGTGACGTCGGCGTTGATCTTGGTGCGGTCAACGTTGTCCTCTTGTGCGGCAACGATCTTGCCCTTCATCTGGGTCAGCAGATCGGTCACGGTTTCAGCCGCGTTGCGGGCAACGGCGACCGTCGATTCACCCAGGCTCAGGCTGTCCTTGATCGCCTTGAACCCCTTGACGTCGGATTCCATCACTTTCGAAATGGCCCAGACGGCCGAGTTGTCCTTGGCGGTGGACACGTTCTTGCCGGTCGAGATGGCGTTCTGGGTCTGCCCCAGATTCATGTTGACCGACTTGAGAGTTTGCAGCGCCACCATTGCGCCATTGTTCGTCAGAATGCTGGACATAGCATCATCCTTTGATCTTGTGGGCCTTTGGCCCGGGTTTGCATCCGCCCCTTCAGGCGTTCGGAAACGTCTTTCTGACGAGTGCGAAAGTCCGGGAGCCGGTCTCGCGCCACGCTCATTCCGAGGTGCGACGCCAGATTTGCCCCCGATCTCCTAATGGTTTGCTAAAGAGGGTATGCTGGTTTCGGCGAATTTGACTCAATTGCCCGCTCACGCCCGTTTCTCCAGCCGGGCGTTACCCGACGTTGCATAGCGTTGCTTGTGGCCTGAGCTGTCATAGGTCTCGAGCCCCTGCCTGACCTTGCGCAGCTCCGACATGCGATGGGCCACTGCCCGGATCCCTTCCAGCGCACTGCTGAGCAGTGCCTGGTTGCGGGTCACCTTGAGGTGAAGCGAACCCAGCTGGTCGCGGCGCAGGTCCGGCGCCGCATTGATCCTGTCGACCAGCCTTTCCTTTTCCTCTGTCATGCGCCCAAGCTGTTCCAGCTCTCCGCGAACCAGCGCGCCGCGCTCCAGTTCAAGCAGCTCGTCAAGCGAGGCGATCAGGTCGTCGAGGTCTTCAGTGCCCATCGCGGGACTCCTTCAATGCGTTGAAGAGTGATTCGGCCAACCCGATGCCGCCGGATTGAGCCAGTTGATCGGCTTGCTGGCGCACCAGGAACGAAGAGAACTGCTCTTCGCCCGCGCCGCCGCCAAATGCGTCGCGTGACTTGCCAAGGCCTGAAGCCTTGAGCATCTCGGCCAGAAACGTCGCCTCAAGCTCGACCGCGACCGCACGCAAGGCGGCATCGGGCGACTGGGATCTGCCGGGCCGGGGGGCGGTTGGGGGTGTGAGTGGTATCTCCATCGGGCGCCTCGAAATTGTTTCGAACTTTCCCGATCAGACAGATAAGCGGTTAAAATAAACGTAACCGGTTTGCGGCAATGGTCAGTCTCGCAACGAAAGAAATTCGCATGACCGGACCGACCAGCTTCCATGTCCCGCCGCTTGCCGGCCAACCCGCAAAGGCGGGAATCGTATCGTCACGCCAGCAGACGGTGACTAGTATCCCGAACGCGGATTTCGCTGCCGTGTTCGACGGCGAAAACGAGATCAAACAAATCCAGGAAACGGTCGAAGCAGTCGTTTCCGAAGACCCCGAAACTTCGGGACAGCCAGATGATTTGGAGCAGTCTGGGCGCAACGAGGGCAAGACCGGCCAACACGCTTCTGATCATGAAACGCGAGACAAAGGACAAAGGGCAATCAGCGACAAGGCCGGTTTGGAAGAGGCCCAAGCAGACAAGGGGTATACCGCTGGGCCGATTGTCTCTGAGCCAGCCGAAAGCGAGCAGATCAGCCATGGGCAGATTGCGCACAATAAGGACCAACAGTCGCGTCCACACGCTTCCGCACCCGGCTCTGGGGCATCCCCGCCGCGCCTGTTCTCACCCTATCGACCGGGTATGTCGCAGTGGTGGCAACCGGGTCCCACAACCTCCGCTGTGTCCGTCGAGACGATCGACGGCGACACATCGGACAAGGTTTCGATGACATCAGGCAATGCCGACACGCCGCCGCTTACTTCGAACCGCTCGTCCTGGTCAGGATCAGCGCCCGAGCGAGCGCCCGTGGCCGAGGACCTGGCACCCACCCCGACACGCACCCTCGAGACAGGAGCATTTGAAGCCCGCATTCAGACGGAGGTCTTGCCGAAAGAACCGGCGCCTCGCCCAAGCTCAATCGAAGAACCTCGACGACCGCGCGGTGCGGCAATCACCGAATCCCAGGCGCAAAACTTTGAACCTGGCACGAGCCTTTCCGGTCAAACGACCGGCGGGCACCCGGTATTGGAAGGACGAAACTCGTCCGTTTCATCCGCAACGAATGCTGACGGGGTGCGCACCACCACCACCGCCGACCTCAACCGGGCGATGCCCACGAAAACCGATACCGGGTCCCATTCTCCCCCGGTTCGGCAGGCCAAGGCACTGGTAGTGTCGACGGGTCAAACCGAACCGCGCGACGTCGTAGACGCGGTCACGTCGCGGGAAATCGACACGCCTCGTCTCCGACATGCCCCCCGTGTCACGGCAGCGGACAAACCGGCTGTGGCCATGACTGCTCCCGCCAGAGGTTTCACCGAGGAAACCGCCGCCCAGCCCAGATCTGCTGCACCAAATCCCGATCCATCTTCAGGGCAACCATCCTCAGCGGGTGAAACCGCCCGTATCGACAAATCTCAGCAAGCGCCAAGAGAGCAAGCCAGCAGCGCACCCCGCTATCTCGCCGGCCCGGCCAGCGTGCACATGGCGTCAAGTTCAGACTCGTCAGCATTGCCACGCTCCACTCCATCGGTTCGGCCCGACTTGGCTGCTACACCGGCATCTCCGGACCGGTATCAAACACCCCACCTACCAGGCATGACAAGCGACGGGATCCCGGAACATGCGGCGGTAAAAAGCGCCAGCTCGGAGTATCAACCGCGGGCCATGGTGGAGGAACCTGGAAGGGCCCCCGCCATTCCAGCGGAAGCGACCGCCAGCAGATTGCGCTCCGTCTCCCATCTTTCGCTGCCACAAGCAGAAGCCACCACCCCACCGGACGCGATGTCACGGCGGTGGACGGAACCCGTTACGCAAGCCGCGTCGGGCGCAGCTTCAGCGACACCCGGTACACAGTCCCGGACCTGGAACACCGCAAGGCCGTTCCCTGCCAGCAACTTGGTCAAGGAAGGCTTCGTCGCCGAACTGGGGATACGGCCCGAAGCCGGAATCGAATTGCCGCCGGATATGCCGTTTGGGTCGACGGGTCATGGCAGCATATCCATGGCGCCATCGGCACCGGGCAACCAGGCCGACTCGGCCCGCCATATCGGCGGGCAGTTGGCAACCGCGGTTGCAAGTCAGACCGGTGCTGACAGTGTCGAGATCGCCCTGGACCCTGAAGAGTTGGGTCGCGTCCAGATGAACCTAAAAACCCGTGGTGATACCCTGACCCTGACAATCGTCGCCGAGCGACCGGAAACCGTTGAACTGATGAGACGCAATATCGATCAGCTTTCATCGGAGTTCCGCCAGATGGGATATGCCGACGTTTCCTTCAGCTTCGGGGGAACCCATAGCGGTGCGCACGGTGACCCGCATCAGCGCTCCGGTGGGAGGGGCGAGATTTCCGAAACAGCAGAAACAGACCGTCCGGACACAGCCAAAGACCGGCCGCGCATCGCCGCCAGCGGACTGGACATGAGGCTTTGAAACATGGTCACAAACGTGAATTCGACACCTGCATCGGCGCAGCAGCAGGCCGGGCAAACCAGCGGCACACAGGAAAAACGCAGCCTAAGTTCCGATTTCGACACGTTCATCCGCATGCTGACGACCCAGGCAAAATATCAGGACCCCCTGGAACCGCTTGATTCCTCGGAATATGCCGCGCAGTTGGCGCAGTTCTCGATGGTCGAGCAGCAGACCAAGACCAACGATATGCTCGCCGCTTTGGTCGAAAAGCTTGGCGCCACAGATATGGCCAAGTTGTCGGGCTGGATCGACAAGCAGGCCCGCGCTGTGGCCCCTGCCAATTTCAACGGTGCGCCGGTCACAGTATCACCCGCCCCGCTTGCGGCCGCCGACAAGGCCTATCTGGTGGTGCGCGACGCACAGGGCGAGATCGTTGACCGCTACCAAGTGCCGGTCTCTGCGGAGCCGGTTGTCTGGACTGGCAAGGAAAGCGACGGGAGTGAGCGCGAGCATGGGCTCTACAGCTTCACCATCCAGAGCTACAAGGCGGACGAGTTGCTGCTGGACAAGGCTGCGGCCGTCTATCACACGGTGCGCGAAGCACAGGTCGAGAATGGCGAAGTGATCTTGATCCTTGACGGCGGACAGGCGATTTTGGCCAGCATGGTAACCGCTGTGCGGGCGAACAGCTGATCTTGCGGCCCGCGGGGCCATGGGCACAGTCCAGTTTGACCTGCGCCCAAAAGCCCGAGGTCGAGCTGATCGAGAACCCGGATATCCCGCCTCAGGAGCTGGTCGCGCAGCTGCGCAAACGTGGTCTGGTGCAGGCCGGCGACCGGTTCGAGACGCTCTATGGCGGGCGGACCAATCGTGTCTGGCGGCTGCACGGCCCGGCCGACGATCTGGTTCTGAAACTCTATCGCAGGGACTTCGACAATCCTCTGTTCGGAAATGACGCCCGGCTTGAGGCGCTCTGCCTCGAACGGCTCTCAGGAACCGGCCTTGCCCCACAATTGCGCGCCTCTGGCACCAATGGGCAAGAGGCATGGGTTGTCTACGATCATGCGCCCGGCGCCCCATGGCGAGCGGATTGCGCCATCGCGGCCCGTGTTCTGGCCGACCTGCATGCGCAATCACCCGATGTCACCGCACCGCCCGGTTGTAACGGCAGCGCCGCCATCAGCCAGCATGCCCTGGCCATTCTGACGCGCTGCGCTGAACCAGAGCGCGGCAAACTCATTCGAATGCGCCCGTACACTGCGCCGGTCGAAGCAGGGCCGACCTGCCTGATCCATGGCGACCCGGTTGCGGGCAATCTACTGGTATCGGACACGCGGGCTGTCCTGATCGACTGGCAATGCCCCGCCATCGGCGACCCGGCCGAGGATTTGGCTATGTTCCTGTCACCGGCCATGCAGCAGGTCTATCGAGGCGCTCCCCTGACCGCGACCGAAGAGAGCCAGTTTCTAGCTACCTATGAGAACCGGGAAACGGTAGTTCGTTACCTGGCGCTGAAGCCGTGGTTTCACTGGCGCATGGCGGCCTATTGCCTTTGGCGGGCTCAGAACGGGGCACCCGATTATGCCCCGGCCTTTGAGCTTGAGAGCGCGGCACTGGCGGCCTGCTGACCGTTCAGAGATCACCCAAACCCAGCACCAGATAGACCGGCGGCATGATCGCACGGCGGAACCGGCCAAGGGGAAAACGCGCCAAGGGTGTCTTCATCGCGTGTGGCAAACCGGGGTCCGAGCCCAGCGCCAGCCGCGCCAATGCGCGCCCAGAATAGGTTCCCATCGCCACCCCGTTGCCGTGATAGGCAAGCCCGGCAAACAGGCCCGGCGTCCCCGGCACCGAGCCGACATAGGGCATCAACCCCCGGGTCAGACAGACCATCCCGGACCACAAGTTGGTTGCCTCGACCCCCGTCCATGCCGGGAACATCGCATTGAAATGCCGACGCAACCGGGCGTGGATACTGGCCTCGGCACGGGGAGAGGACAGCAGCCCACCGCGCATACCGAACAGAAACCTCCGGTCAGGCATCAGGCGAAAATAGTGGAGCAGGTTGCGCGTGTCATAGGCCATCTGGTCCGAGGTCCAGCCCTGCGCCCGCAGTTCCGTATCGGACAGGGGGCGGGTGACCATGACGCTCGACTGCGCGGGCATGTAACGGCCAGCAAGCCAGGGAGGCATGTCCTCGCTGGAATAGCCGTTGGTGCAGATCAGTACGGTCTCTGCCTCGATCCGGGCCTTTGGCGTATGCAGGATATGGCCCCGCGCGCCCTGCTCGATCCGGTTGACAGGGCTGTTTTGGAACAGGCGCGCACCCGACGTCGCAGCAGCAGCAGCCAGGCCGAACAGGTATTTGCGCGGGTTCAAGGCAAAACCGACATCGCTGGTCAGCCCGCCCAGGAACTCTCCGTTCAGACCTTCGGTCGCCAGCTCGTGTTTCTCGTGAAGACGACCATGCCCCGCGTCTGCCTGACGGCGCAGCGCGTCCATGGCGCGGGCGTTATGCGCCAATTGTGTTTCGCCATGCGAGTGGGTGTCAGCACTGATCAGGTGCCGTTCAATCAGGCTGGCGACAAGAGCAACCGCCTCTCTCTCGGCGTCATCGAACGCGCGCGCGCCCTCGGCGCCATAACGTCTGCGTTTCTGGGCATCGCTCAGCTTGGAACCGCCCAGACAGCAGAACCCGCCATTGCGGCCCGAAGCGCCCCAACCGGGGGCCTTGGCCTCGAACACCGCAACCGATACCCCGCTTTCGGCAAGGTGCAACGCGGCCGACATGCCGGTGAAACCACCGCCGATAATCGCGACGTCCGCTCGAATGTCGCCCGCCGCAACGGGCCAGTCCGGCGCGGCGATGGTCTCGTCCCACCAGCAGCCCGCGCGCGGCCCGTCACCATAGGCATACTCGGAAAAGATCCGACGCATCAGCCGCGGGCCGCCGCCTGTTCATCCCGTTTCTGGCGCACCAACGCCTGTTTCGAGATCAACGAGGCGCTGATCACGCCAACGGTGACGATGCCAATCATGATCGTGCTAAGCGCGTTGATCTCGGGGCTGACCCCAAGACGCACCGCCGAGAAGATCTTGATCGGCAGGGTGGTCGCCGCAGGACCCGAGGTAAAGGAGGCGATCACCAGATCGTCCAGCGACAGGGTAAAGGCCAAAAGCCAGCCCGAGATCACCGCAGGCGCGATGATGGGCAGGGTAACCAACCGAAAGGCCTCGGCCGGGGAACAGCCCAAATCCAGCGCCGCCTCTTCCAGCGAGCGGTCGAAAGTAACCAGCCGCGAGGACACCACCACCGAGACATAACACATGGCAAAGGTCGTATGCGCCAATACGATGGTCATCACGCCGCGATCCAGACCGATCCCGATGAAGAGCAGCAAGAGCGACAGGCCGGTGATCACCTCGGGCATCACCAGCGGCGCATAGATCATGCCCGAGAACAGGGTACGGCCCATGAACCGTCCTGCCCGCACCAGCACCAGCGCCGCCATCGTGCCCAGGATGGTGGCCAGGGTCGAGGACATCACGGCAACCTTGAGTGTGACCCAGGCCGCGTTCAGGAACGCATCATTCTGGAACAGCTCGCCATACCATTTGGTCGAGAACCCGGCCCAGACCGTCACCAGCTTGCTCTCGTTGAAGCTGTAGACGATCAGGATCAGCATCGGGATGTAGAGAAACGCAAACCCCAATGTCAGCGACACGGTGTTGAACCAGCTCATCCTGTTCATTTCTCGGCCTCCGCCTGTTTCTGCTGGTTGCGCTGGAACAGCACGATGGGCACCACGAGGATCAAGAGCAGCACCACGGCCACCGCCGAGGCAACCGGCCAGTCGCGGTTCGAGAAGAACTCTTCCCACAGGACCTTGCCGATCATCAGCGTGCCGGACCCGCCCAACAGCGAGGGGATCACAAACTCACCCAAAACCGGAATGAAGACCAGGAAACAGCCCGCGATGATACCAGGCCGGGACAGCGGGATGGTGACCAGCCAAAAGGCCTGCGCCCGCGAACAGCCCAGATCCTCGGCGGCCTCGATCAGCGACCCGTCCAGCCGGTCAAGCGCCGAATAGATTGGCAGGATCATGAAGGGCAGATAGGTATAGACGATACCGATATAGACCGCCGTATTGGTGTTCAGAATGGTCAGCGGCTCTGAGATGATCCCGGTCCAGAGCAGGATCTGGTTCAGGTAGCCTTCGTTCGACAGGATACCCATCCACGCATAGACGCGGATCAGGAACGACGTCCAGAACGGCAGGATCACCAACATCATCAGGGTCGGGCGCCATTCCTCGGGCGCGCGCGCCATGGCATAGGCAATGGGATAGCCCGCCACCAATGTCAGTACCGTCGCTGTCAGCGCGATCTTGAGACTGCTCAGATAGGCTTTCCAATACAGGTCATCTTCGGTCAGAAAGATGAAATTCTCGAAATCCAGTTCCCGGACAAAGGCCATGATGCCTTCGGCCCAGTCGAATTGCGGGAAATAGGGCGGCCGGGCGATGGCCGCATCCGACAGCGAGATTTTGAACACGATGGCGAAGGGCACCAGGAACAGCACCAGAAGCCAGGCATAGGGAATGGCGATCAGCAGGAACCGGCGCATCAGTTTGCCAGCAGCACACCCGCCGTGGCTGTCCATGACAGCCAGACGGTGTCTTCCCAGGTAAAGCTGCGGCGCGAGATGCGGCGCGTGTTCGAGGTCTGCGCCTTGATGATCGAACCGTCCGCGAGTTCGACGTAATAGGTGGACAGGTTGCCGAGATAGGCGATGTCATGCACCCGTCCCTGTACCGCATTGGCGGCGTCGGCGGGGCGTTCGGCGCTGATTGCCACTTTTTCGGGTCGGATGGCCAGATGGCATTTCTGCCCCTTGTCGAACTTGGCAGAGGATTTCGCGGTCAGCGCCGGCTGCCCCTCGGCCCAGTCGATGTGATAGCCGTCTTCGCCCTCGGGCGTGGCGCGGCCCTCGATGATGTTCACGTCGCCGATGAAGTCGGCCACATAGACGGAATTGGGGGTTTCATAGATGCGGTCAGGCGTGGCGACCTGCATCAGCTGGCCCTGATCCATGACCGCGACACGGCTGGCCACGGTCATTGCCTCTTCCTGATCGTGGGTCACGATCACGAATGTGGTGCCCGTCTTCTCCTGGATATCCATCAGTTCGAACTGGGTATCCTGGCGCAGTTTCTTGTCCAGCGCGCCCAGCGGCTCGTCCAGCAGCAACAGTTTCGGTGCCTTGGCCAGCGATCGGGCCAGTGCCACTCGCTGCCGTTGACCGCCCGATATCTGGTGCGGTTTGCGATGGGCGAATTTCTCCAGCCGGACCAGGCGTAGCATCTCTTCGACGCGGGCCTTGATCTCGTCCTTGGACTTGCTGTCGCGACGCAGGCCAAAGGCTATGTTGTCCCAGACGCTGAGATGCGGGAACAAGGCATAGGACTGAAACATCATGTTCACCGCGCGCTTGTTCGGCGGAACCGGCGCAATGTCCTGACCGGCCAGTTCGATAACGCCCTCGGTGGCGGTTTCAAATCCGGCCAGCATGCGCATCATCGTGGTCTTGCCACAGCCGGACGGGCCAAGCAGGGCAAAGAACTCGCGCTCGAAAATATCCAGCGTCAGGTTGTCGATGGCGGTGAATTCGCCAAACCGCTTGGTCACGTTCTTGAAACGGATCAGCGGTTTCGCATCGGGGTCTTCCCAAGGCGCGAAGGTCGATGATTGCAAGGCTGGCCCCCGTATTCGGCTAAATGGGGTTGAGATTGGGGCAGGTCGTCAGGCCCGCCCCTGATAAGGTCCGGACCGGATCAGGTGCCCGATTTGACCTTGGTCCACAGACGGGTGACCGTCCGCTGGATTTTCGCCGGATAAGGCGTGGTGGTATAGAGGTTGTCCATGGTTTCCGCGTCGGGATAGATCGCGGTGTCGCCGATCACGTCCTCGACCAGGAACTCCTGGCTCGCCTTGTTGCCATTGGCGTAATAGACATAGTTCGACGCAGCGGCCATGTTCTGGGCGTCCATGATGAAGTTCAGGAACACATGCGCCGCATCCGGGTTCGGTGCGTCGACCGGAATGGCCATCTGGTCGAACCACATCAGCGAGCCCTGCTTGAAGGCGTGATACTCGATCTCGACGCCATTGTCGGCCTCGGCCGCGCGGTCACGCGCCTGAAGGATATCGCCCGACCAGCCGATCGCGACGCAGATGTCGCCATTGGCCAGCGCGTTGATATATTCCGAGCTGTGGAACTTCTGGATGTAGGGGCGCACCGCCATCAGCACCGGTTCGGTCTTGGCGATCACATCGGCGTCGTGGCTGTCGGGGTTCTCACCCAGATATTTCAGTGTCGCCGGGATGATCTCGGTCGGTGCATCCAGGAAATGCACGCCGCAGGCGGCCAGCTTTTCCATGTTCTCGGGCTTGAACACCAGATCCATGCTGTTCATCGGCGCGTCTTCGCCCAGCACTTCCTTGACCTTGCCGACGTTCACACCCAGGCCGGTGGTGCCCCACATGTAGTTGATCGAATACTCGTTGCCCGGATCGTATTGCGCGGTACGGGATTCGATCTGGTCCCACATGTTTGCGTGGTTGGGCAGCTTGGACATGTCCAGCTTCTGGAAGGCGCCTGCCTGAATCTGACGTTGCAGGAAAGTTCCGGTCGGCACCACCACGTCATAGCCGGACCCGCCGGCGAGCATTTTGGTCTCCAGCACCTCGTTGCTGTCGAACACGTCATAGATCAGCGTGATGCCGGTCTCGGCCTCGAACTTGGCCAGCAACTCCTCGTCGATATAGTCCGACCAGTTGTAGACGCGCACTTCGTCCGCAAAGGCCGTCGAGCTTGCCAGCGCAACCACCGCCGTGAGTGTCAGCGATTTGAATGTCATTGAGTGTCTCCCTGCAAGGTGGCGGGTATTTTCCCACCTCGGTAGATTTGATCAAGTTTTGCCTTCTGCGGCAACAGTGTTTATGTTTTCACCTAGTCGCAGGTCTGACAAGTCGTCATGACGAAATAGGGGCAACTCCTTTGAATATGATCAAAAAAGCTGCATCCGGGCCCACTCCGAGTGAAGGAAAACAGCCTGTTCACGAACAGGTTTATCAGATGTTGCGGGCCCGAATCCTGTTCGGAGAGCTGGCTCCGGGGCAGGCCGTGACCATCCAGGGGCTGACTGATTCGCTAGGTGTCGGGATGACTCCGGTACGCGAGGCGATCCGCCGCCTGATGTCCGAAGGCGCACTGTCATTTCAGGGCAACCGGCGGGTTAGCGTACCGGTGCTGACCCAGAACGATTTGCAGCAGGTTATTTTCGTAAGAAAATCAATCGAGGCCGAACTCGCCCGCCGCGCGGCCGAGAGGATGACACCCGAAGCCGTTGCTCGGCTGGTGGAGTTGGATTCTGCACTGGATCAGGCGATCGAGAGTGGCGATGTGGGCGGATATCTGCGCTCGAACTATGATTTTCACGCTCTGCTCTATCAGGTGGCGGACGCGCCGATCCTCACCGAAATGGCAGAACGGCTATGGCTGCGATTCGGCCCGTCGCTCAGGGTGGTCTGCGGTCGGTTCGGCACCCAGAACCTTCCGGACCGGCACAAGGAAATGCTCGATGCCTTGCGCGCAGGCGATGTCGACGGGGTCGCTCTTGCCATGGAACAGGACGTCGAACAGGGCATGGAACAGATGGCCGGAGTACTGGCGGAAAACGTCTGAGATCACGATTCGATTTGACACGATCAAATTTGATCATATTCTGCCATCAAGACCGTTTTTGCAGGAGACTCACCCGATGGCGACCATCACAAATCACATGCCCACCGCCGAGTTGCAGGCGCTGGATGCGGCCCATCACCTGCATCCGTTCTCGGCAAACAACGCGCTGGGCGAAGAAGGCACCCGTGTCATCACCCGCGCCCGCGGCGTCTGGCTGAACGACAGCGAGGGCGAAGAGATCCTCGATGCCATGGCGGGGCTGTGGTGCGTCAATATCGGCTATGGCCGTGACGAACTGGCCGAGGTCGCGGCCCGCCAGATGCGCGAGCTGCCCTATTACAACACCTTCTTCAAGACCACTCATGTGCCGGCCATCGCGCTGGCGCAGAAACTGGCCGAGCTGGCACCCGGCGACCTGAACCATGTGTTCTTTGCCGGTGGCGGGTCCGAGGCCAACGACACCAATATTCGCATGGTCCGCACTTATTGGCAGAACAAGGGCAAGCCCGAAAAGAACGTCATCATCAGCCGCAAGAATGCCTATCACGGCTCGACCGTGGGGTCGTCGGCACTGGGCGGCATGGCTGGCATGCATGCGCAAAGCGGCATGATCCCAGGTGTTCACCATATCAATCAGCCCAACTGGTGGGCCGAAGGCGGCGACATGGACCCCGAGGAATTCGGCCTGGCCCGCGCCCGCGAGTTGGAAGAAGCCATTCAGGAACTGGGTGAGGACCGCGTCGCGGCCTTTATCGCCGAGCCGGTTCAAGGGGCTGGCGGCGTTATTGTCGCCCCCGACAGCTACTGGCCCGAAATTCAGCGGATCTGCGACAAATACGATATCCTGCTGATCGCGGACGAGGTGATCTGCGGCTTTGGCCGGACCGGCAACTGGTTCGGGATCCAGACCCTGGGTATCCGCCCCCATATCATGACCATCGCCAAGGGGCTCAGCTCGGGCTATGCACCCATCGGAGGCTCGATCGTCTGTGACGAGGTCGCCCATGTGATCGGTATGGACGAGTTCAATCACGGTTACACCTATTCCGGTCACCCGGTCGCCGCCGCCGTCGCGCTTGAGAACCTGCGCATCCTTGAAGAAGAGAACATCATCGACCACGTCCGCAACGTGGCCGCGCCCTATCTCAAGGAAAAATGGGAAGCGCTGACCGACCATCCGCTGGTGGGCGAAGCTAAGATCGTCGGCATGATGGCCTCGATCGCGCTGACCCCGGACAAGGCCAGCCGCGCCAAGTTCGCGTCCGAACCCGGCACCATCGGCTATATCTGCCGCGAACGGTGCTTCCGCAACAACCTGATCATGCGCCACGTGGGCGACCGGATGATCATCTCGCCGCCGCTGGTGATCACGCCGGCCGAGATCGACGAGATGTTCGTGCGCATCCGTAAATCGCTCGACGAGGCGCAGGCTGAAATCGAGAAAGAGGGCCTGATGAAATCAGCCTCCTGATCGGCGGACAATCGGTACAGAATCTCAAGCCGGTCCCGATGGGGCCGGCTTTGCTTATTCCGACAGCATTAGCGGTCACAGCTTAGCAATGCGTCGCATCCGTCGCTAAACTGTCGCAAATCGGTTGCAACTCCCCCCAGTGCGCGCTTAACCTCAGGGCAATAGCGGCCAAGATCGCAGTGTAAGTGTACGGGGAGCTGGCATTGACCACACGCACCAGCAACGATGCGTTCGTTGAATTCGAACGCGTCCAGAAGAGCTATGACGGCGAAACGCTTGTCGTAAAAGATCTCAATCTGACCATGCCCAAGGGAGAGTTTCTGACGATGCTCGGCCCGTCGGGTTCCGGCAAGACAACCTGCCTGATGATGTTGGCCGGGTTCGAAACCGCCACACATGGCGAAATCAAGCTGGATGGGCGTCCGATCAACAATATCCCACCGCACAAGCGCGGCATCGGCATGGTGTTCCAGAACTATGCCCTGTTCCCGCATATGACGATTGCCGAAAACCTGTCGTTTCCGCTGGAAGTGCGCAATATCGGCAAATCCGACCGCGAGGCCAAGATCAAGCGCGCGCTCGACATGGTCGAGATGGGCGCCTTTGGCGGCCGTCGTCCGGCACAGCTTTCGGGCGGCCAGCAGCAGCGCGTCGCCTTGGCCCGTGCACTGGTCTTCGAACCTGAGCTGGTGTTGATGGACGAACCGCTGGGCGCGCTGGACAAGCAGTTGCGCGAAAAGATGCAGTTCGAAATCACCCGCCTTGCCCATGATCTGGGAATCACCGTGGTCTATGTGACCCACGATCAGACCGAGGCGCTGACCATGTCCGACCGCGTCGCGGTGTTCAACGACGGTGTAATCCAGCAGTTGGCGCCGCCCGACGAGCTTTATGAGCAGCCCGCCAACAGCTTCGTCGCCCAGTTCATCGGTGAGAACAACACTCTGGAAGGCGAGGTGCAGGAGATCCGCAACGGTATCGCGGTGGTCCGTCTCGACGACGGCGAGTTGATCGACTGCAAACCGGTCAATGTCAGCCGCCCGGGCGAGCGTACCCGTGTGTCGATCCGCCCCGAGCGTGTCGAATTCAACAAGAGCCGTCTGAAAGCGGGTGCGCACACGCTCAAGGCCGAGGTGATGGAATTCATCTACATGGGTGACATCTTCCGCACCCGTGTCCGCGTTGCCGGCAACGATGAATTCATCATCAAGACACGGAACGCGCCCGATCAGGTGCGACTGGAACCCGGCGCCCAGATCGAAATCGGCTGGCTGCCCGAAGATTGCCGCGCGCTGGACGCCTGATCCAGCGCCGGAAACGCTCGCCTCGTGAACCGGGGCGGATGCAACCGGATCTGGCCGCAGCGCCCGTCGCGGCCGGTCCCGTGAAAAAAACCAAACGGGTCAACAAGGGAGCAATCCATGAAACTTAAGACAGCTTTGCTGGCAACCGCGCTGACCTCGGCAGCCTTTGCCGTCTCCGCGCAGGAAGTCACCGTGATGTCCTGGGGCGGCGCCTATACCAAGAGCCAGGTAGAAGCCTATCACAAGCCCTTCACTGCCGCGACCGGCATCAAGGTGAATTCGGTCGACGCCGACAACCCGGCAACCCCGATCAAGGCCCAGGTCGAGGCCGGCAACGTGTCGGTTGACGTCGCTGACGTCGAATTCTCGGACGCCGTGCGCCTGTGCGACGAGGGCCTGCTGGAAGAGATCGACCCGTCGATCCTGTCCGCGGCCCCCGATGGCACCGCCGCGACCGACGACTTCATCGATGGCGCGCTGCAGGATTGTGCCGTCGCGAACATCGTCTGGTCGACCTCGGTTGCCTACAACACCGCAAACGTGTCGATGGCGCCCAGCTCGATCGCCGATTTCTTTAACACCGACAAGATCCCCGGCAAGCGCGGCCTGCGCAAATCCGCCAAGGCCACGCTGGAAATGGCGCTGATGGGTGACGGCGTTCCCGCTGGCGACGTCTATGAGATGCTGGAAACCGATGAAGGCGTTGATCGCGCATTCGCGGTTCTGGATCGGATCAAGGACGACATCGTCTGGTGGGAAGCTGGTGCACAGCCGCCGCAGCTGCTGGCAGACGGCGAAGTCGTGATGTCGACCGCCTATAACGGCCGTATCTTCAACGCCGCCGTGGCCGAAGGCCAGCCCTTCGAGATCATGTGGGACGGCCAGATCCTCGACTTCGACCTGTTCGTGGTCCCGAAAGGCGCACCGAACAAGGACGCCGCCATGCAGTTCATCGCCTTCTCGACCAGCACCCAGGCGCTGGCGGATCAGGCCAAGTGGATCAGCTATGGCCCGGCACGTAAGTCCTCGGGCGCGCTGGTCGGCCTCTACCAGGACGGCAAGACCGAGATGGCACCGCACATGCCGACCTCGGAAGCAGCCCTGAAGAACGCGCTGGTCAACAACTTCGAGTTCTGGGTCGACAAGGACGCCGAGCTGAACGAGCGCTTCAACGCCTGGCTGGCGAACTGATCTGACACTACCGGGCCGCCCCTTTCCGGGGCGGCTCTTTCCCACACAAGTTTCCCAGGACGAAGCCCCGATGACCGATATCGCTCAGCCGCTGACCACTGCGGACGGCAAACCGCTCAAGGGCGCGCTGCTCAGGGCGCAGGCCCGTGCGCGGCGCCGCGCCTTTCTTCTTGTTCTGCCGCTTCTGGCCTTCATCCTGATCACCTTCGTGTTCCCGATCGGACAGATGCTCTATCGCTCGGTCTATAACGAAGGGTTCACCTGGCACGAGGACGTGACTTCGGGCGACCGCACCCCGATCATGACCAACCTTGCCACCTGGTTCGAGGCCAACCCGCCGGGCACCGAGCCCGACGAGGCCGCCTTTGCCGCGCTGGCCGCCGATCTGGTGACGCTGCGCGATCTGAAAGCACCCGGTCAGGCCGGAACCCGGATCAATTATGAACTGTCGGGCTCGCGTTCGATGTTCACCAAGGCCGCCCGTAGCGCCAAAAAGCTGGAACCGCCCTACAAGGAGGCGATTCTTGAGTTGGACAAGGATTGGGGTAATCCCGAACTTTGGCAGGCGATGCGCGGGGCCTCGTCCTCGTACACGACGAACTTCTACCTTGCCGCCATCGACCGCGAACGCGATGCAAGTGGCTCAGTGACGATGGTGCCGGAAAACCGGCAGGTCTATGTCAAGCTGTTCACCCGGACCTTGACCTTGTCGCTGTTGATCACCTTCCTCACCTTCATCCTGGCCTATCCGATCGCGCATCTGCTGGCGACGCTGCCACTGCGCCATTCCAACCTGCTGATGATCCTGGTCCTGCTGCCCTTCTGGACCTCGCTGCTGGTGCGGACCACCAGTTGGATGGTGCTGCTGCAAAGTCAGGGTGTGCTGAACGACACGCTGGTCGGCCTGGGTATTCTTGGCGACGATGGCCGCTTGCAGCTGATGTATAACCGGGCAGGCACCGTGATCTCGATGACGCATATCCTGCTGCCCTTCATGGTTCTGCCGCTTTATTCGGTGATGCGGATGATCAACCCGTCCTATGTGCGCGCCGCGCGCTCGCTGGGCGCCACCAGCTGGACCGCGTTCCGCCGCATCTACTTTCCGCAGACCGTACCGGGGATCGGCGCCGGGGCGCTGCTCGTCTTCATCCTGGCGGTCGGGTATTACATCACGCCCGCACTGGTCGGTGGTGCGGATGGTCAGCTGATCTCGAACCTGATCGCATTCCACATGCAGAAATCGCTGAACTGGTCGCTCGCCGCCGCCTTGGCCGCGCTGCTGCTGGCTGGCGTTCTGCTTCTCTACTGGCTGTACGATCGCCTGATCGGCATCGACAATCTGAAACTGGGGTAATCGGACATGGCACTTCCCAAACACGCATCGCCCCTGGAACGGGTCTGGCACTATGCCTATCTCGTGATCTGCGCACTGATCTTTCTGTTCCTGATCGCGCCGATCCTGGTGATCATTCCGCTCAGCTTCAACGCCGAGCCCTATTTCACCTTTACCGACAAGATGCTGTCCTTTGACGCCGAGGGGTTTTCGACCCGCTGGTATGATCTGCTGCTGACCTTTGGCATGCTGGAGCCCGAGGCACCGCGCGACAGTTCATGGTGGGCTGACGCATGGGCGAACGCACAGTGGATCCAGGCCACCAAGAACTCGATCATCATCGGTTTCTTCTCGACCATCCTGGCCACTACGCTGGGCACCATCGCGGCGCTGGGTCTGTCCCGGCCCGAGATGCCGGGACGGCGCGCGGTCATGGCGATCCTGATCTCGCCGATGATCGTGCCGATCATCATCACCGCGACGGGTCTGTTCTTCTTCTACTCGTCGATCGGCATTCAGGACTGGGGCATACCCTATCTGGGTATCATCCTCGCCCATGCGACGCTTGGTATCCCCTTCGTGATCATCACCGTGACGGCAACGCTGGTGGGGTTCGACCATTCGCTGACACGGGCGGCGGCGAATATGGGGGCCGATCCCGTCACCACCTTCTTCAAGGTGCAAATGCCGCTGATCCTGCCCGGTGTGATCTCGGGCGCGCTCTTTGCCTTTGTCACCTCGTTTGACGAGGTTGTGGTGGTGCTCTTTGTCGGCGGTCTGGACGAACAGACCATCCCGCGCCAGATGTGGAACGGTATCCGCGAACAGATCAGCCCGGCAATCCTGTCGGTGGCCACGATCCTCGTCGTGATCTCGATTGCGCTGTTGACCGTGGTGGAACTGCTGCGTCGCCGCTCCGAAAAGCTGCGCGGCATGTCTCCGGGCTGAGACGACACTCGATTCTCAAAGCAACACGAGGGGCCGGGCAACCGGCCCCTTTGCATTTCCGCGGCGGCAATTCAGTTCAAGGCAGGTCGATCACTAGCCGCTGCGACGCCCAGCCATCCACGTTGCAACGCGCCTCGATCTGTACCTGCGTCGTGCCCTCTGGGATGACGACTCCACCCAGCGAGCGGGTAAAGGGCTGTTCTGTCTCATGCGGATGGAACAAGGTACGCATCCCCAGTTCCCGTCCTTCCATATCCAACACCCGCCAGCCATCAGCGTAATGGTCCCAGCCTGTATCCGGGTGACGCAAGGTGACATCGAATCGCCAACCGATGCCGTCTAGCTGTGCTGTGACGTTCTCGATAGCGGGCGGGTCAGCAAGGATCGGCGTCGCCGAGAAAAGAAACGGAATCAGGTATCGCATGCGATCAGCCTAGCCCGGCCCAACAGTCGATGGGCTCACGATGCCGTGTCCAGCCCGCCTTCGGCGGGTAGGGACAGCAGAACCGTCCGCGAGTGGGACGCGAATTCGCGTCGGTAGAGCACCGCAACCGTCAGCACACCGGCCCCGATCAACGCCAGCGGCCCGATCAGCCAGGCCACCGAGGCCAGCGCGAAATAGGTTGCCCGCAGCCCCTTGTTGAAGCTGCGCGCAGCGGTGATGCAGATCTCGGCAGCCTGTGCCGCGCGTGGCAGACAGCGCGTGTCCTCTGGCTCGTTCGGAACAGCGGCCATCAGCACCGCGCAGTACCCAAACAGCCGATTGGCCCAGACGAATTTCAGGAAGGCATTGGACAGGAACAGCAGCACGATCAGGATCTTGACCTCCCACACCAGCGCGGGCGCGCTGGTTATCGCAAGGTCTTGTGCGATGTCCGACAACCGGTCGGTATTGCCGATCAGCGCCAAACCACCGCCCACCGCGATCACCGCCGTCGAGGCAAAAAAGGATGTGCCCTGCCGCATGATCGAGATCAGCTGCGCATCGAAGACGCGCGGTTGACGGGTCACCATCTGGCGCATCCAGTCGCGCCGGAAATCTGCCATCAAGGCCGAGACCGAAGGCTTGCCCGGTGCCGGGTTCTCGATACGCCAGCCGATCCATAACCACCCCGCCAGCAAGACGGCAACGGCAAGGTAATCCATCGGGGCAAAAGCAAGGGCACGGTCGATCCAGGTCATGGGCGCGACAGTACGTCTTACCGCTTTGCCTTGCCAGATCGCAAAATTGGTAATATTAATTTACCAGATGGAGGTTCCCCGATGGATATGCCCGCCCCGAATCCTACCGTTCTGGCCAAGAAGCCGCGCCTTGTGCAGCGACTACGGCAGGTCTTGCCCGCCGACGCGGTGATCGACGACCTGTCCGAGACCCGCGCCTATGAATGCGACGCGCTGACCGCCTATCGCTGCCCGCCGCTGCTGGCCGTGCTGCCCGCCTCGACACAGGAAGTCTCGGACGTCCTGCGCATCTGCCATGAAGAGGGCGTGCCGGTGGTGCCGCGCGGCTCGGGCACGTCGCTGGCCGGGGGCGCTTTACCCACCGCCGACAGCGTGATCCTGGGCGTCGCTCGGATGAACGAGGTGCTGGAGACCGACTATGACAACCGTATCATCCGGGTGCAATCGGGCCGTACCAACCTGAGCGTCACCGGCGCGGTCGAGGCAGAGGATTTCTTTTACGCCCCCGACCCCTCGTCGCAGCTGGCCTGCGCCATCGCGGGCAATATCGCGATGAACTCGGGCGGGGCTCATTGCCTGAAATACGGGGTGACCACAAACAACCTGCTGGGTGTCACCATAGTGCTGATGGACGGCACCGTGGTCGAGATTGGCGGTGCGCATCTGGATGCGGCTGGGCTGGACCTGCTCGGCGTGATCTGCGGCAGCGAGGGGCAATTGGGCGTGGTGACCGAAGCCACACTACGCATCCTGCGCAAACCCGAGGGCGCGCGTCCGGTGCTGATGGCGTTCGACAGCAACGAGGTCGCGGGCGCCTGCGTCAGCGACATCATCAAGGCGGGCGTTCTGCCAGTGGCGATCGAGTTCATGGACCGGCTCTGTATCGAGGCCTGCGAAGCCTTTGCGAAGGCAGGCTATCCGCAATGCGAGGCGCTGCTGATTGTCGAGGTCGAGGGGTCCGAGGCCGAAATCGACGACCAATTGGCCCGCATCCTGGAAATCGCCCACAGGCACAACCCGCTGGAACTGCGCGAAAGCCAGTCAGCCGAAGAGAGTGCCAAGATCTGGCTGGGCCGTAAATCGGCCTTTGGCGCCATGGGGCAGATCAACGACTACATGTGCCTCGACGGCACCATCCCCGTCTCCGCCCTGCCGATGGTTCTGCGCCGGATTGACGAGCTCAGCCAAGAGTATGGGTTGAAGGTGGGCAACGTGTTCCACGCCGGCGATGGCAACATGCACCCGCTGATCCTGTTCGATGCCAACAAGCCGGGTGACCTGGAAAAATGCGAGGCCTTTGGCGCCGACATCCTGAAACTCTGCGTCGATGCGGGCGGCTGCCTGACCGGCGAGCACGGGGTAGGGATCGAGAAGCGCGACCTGATGCTGCACCAATACGCAGCAGAGGATCTTGAGGCGCAGATGGCGGTCAAGGACGTGTTCGACCCGCAGTGGTTGTTGAACCCGGCCAAGGTGTTTCCGCTGTCGGTCTCGGAAAGCCGACGCGCGGTACAGGTGGCGGCAGAGTAGCCGGGGGCGCTGCCCCCTTGGCCTGCGGCCAATTCCCCCCGGAGTATTTGGAGCAAAGTGAAGAGATGAGACCCCAGACAGAGGCCGAACTGGCCCAGATCGTGGCCGGGCTGACTGCACCGGTTCGGATACGGGGCGGCGGGACGCGGGGCGTGCCGGGGCCGGAGGCCGAGTTGGATATTTCGGGGCTCAGCGGCATCACGCTCTATGAGCCCGGCGCGCTGACGCTGGTCGCCAAAGCCGGAACGCCGGTGGCCGAGATTGAGGCTGCACTGGCGGCTGAGGGGCAACGGCTGGCCTTTGAGCCGATGGATCATCGCGGGTTGATGGGGACCGAGGGCACGCCCACCATCGGCGGCGTGGTGGCAGGCAATATCTCGGGGCCTCGCCGGATACAGGCGGGGGCGGCGCGCGATTTCCTGCTGGGCGTGCGCTATGTCGACGGCATGGGCCAGGTGATCAGCAATGGCGGGCGGGTGATGAAGAATGTCACCGGCTATGACCTGGTCAAACTTATGGCCGGGTCCTGGGGCACTTTGGGGGTGCTGAGCGAGGTCTCTCTGAAGGTGCTGCCAAAGGCCGAGACGCAAACCACGCTGGCGATTTCCGTTCCCGATGCGGGAAGCGCGGTGCGCGCGCTGTCGGTCGGGCTGGGCTCGCCCTATGAGGTGACCGGCGCGGCCTATGATCCGGCCTCAGGCCAGGCGCTGGTTCGGATCGAGGGGTTCGAGGCCTCCGTCGACTATCGGGCAGAGGCGCTGAACCGGTTGTTTGCGCAATTTGGAACAGTGGCGCGGCTGGAGGACGATCCCTGGCCGGGCATTCGCGATGTGGCGCCGTTTCACGGACGCACGGGGGATGTCTGGCGGGTCTCGGTGAAACCGGGCGATGCACCAGATATGGCCGTGCGATGCAAGGCCGAGGCGCTGCTGTTCGACTGGGGTGGCGGGTTGATCTGGGCGCTGATGCCCACAGGCACCGACCTGCACGCGCGGCTGGGCGAATTTGCGGGCCATGCGACCCTGATCCGGGGGGATCGGACGCAGCACGCCATGTTCCAGCCTGAACCGGCACCGCTCGCCGCCCTGTCGCGCGGGTTGCGGCAGCGGTTCGACCCGAAAGGGCTCTTTAACCCGGGACTGATGGGGTAAGCGATGCAGACGAATTTCACCGCCGAACAGCTGACCGATCCCGGCATCCAGCGCGCCAACGAGATCCTGCGTTCCTGCGTGCATTGCGGGTTCTGTACCGCCACCTGCCCGACCTATCAGGTGCTGGGCGACGAGCTCGACAGCCCGCGCGGGCGCATCTACCTGATCAAGGACATGCTGGAAAACAGCCGGGTGCCCGATGCAAAGACGGTCAAACACATCGACCGTTGCCTCAGCTGTCTGGCCTGCATGACCACCTGCCCCTCGGGCGTGCATTACATGCATCTGGTCGATCAGGCGCGCGAATATATCGAGCAGAAATATCGCCGCCCGTTCAGCGACCGGGCGCTGCGCTGGATTCTGGCGCGCATCCTGCCCTATCCCACGCGGTTCCGGCTGGCACTGCTGGGGGCCAAGATCGGCCGTCCGTTCCGGGGGCTGATGCCCGATGCGCGGCTGCGCGCGATGCTCGACATGGCGCCAAAGCACATTCCGCCGGTCAGCCGCAACGACGATCCGCAGAGCTTTGCCCCGGCTGGCGCGCGCAAGAAGCGGGTCGCCCTGATGACCGGCTGCGCGCAAAAGGCGCTGAACACCGATATCAACGACGCCACCATCCGCCTGCTGACCCGGCTGGGTTGCGAGGTCGTGGTGGCCGAGGGCGCGGGCTGCTGCGGCGCGCTGACCCATCACATGGGGCGCACGGGCGAGAGCCATGCGACGGCGGCCAAGAACATCCGTGCCTGGGTGCGCGAAATGGATGGCGACGGGCTGGATGCCATCGTGATCAACACCAGCGGCTGCGGCACCACGGTCAAGGATTACGGCCACATGTTCCGCAACGAGCCGCTGGCGGCCGAAGCCGCCCGCGTGTCGGCCATCGCCATGGACATAAGCGAGCTGTTGATGCAGCTCGACCTGCCCGAAGGCACCGACAAGGGGCTGACCGTGGCCTATCACGCCGCCTGTTCGCTGCAACACGGGCAAAGGATCAAGACTTATCCCAAGGACCTGCTGAAACGCGCGGGCTTCAAGGTGGTCGAACCCGCCGACAGTCATCTCTGCTGCGGCTCCGCCGGAACCTATAACCTGATGCAACCCGAGATCTCGGGCAAGCTCAAGGCCCGCAAGATCCGCACGCTTGAGGCAAGGAAACCCGACCTGATCGCGGCGGGCAATATCGGCTGCATGATGCAGATCGGGTCGGGGACCGAACTGCCCATCATGCATACGGTCGAACTCTTGGATTGGGCCACGGGCGGGCCGCAGCCATCGGCAATGACGGCACCGGGCAAGCGCGCACCCGAGGTGCCGATCCTGCGCTGAAGCACTTTCAAGGAAAAGCGGGTATCGGTTTTCCGTCCGAAAATGCGCGGTGTCAAACAGTCAGAGCGGTTTCTGCCGCGATGCAATCGCCGCCCCGGCCAGCAAGAGGCCGGCGGCGACCAGAAGGCTGACGCCGATATCGCCGACCAGATCGCCGACCAACCCGGCCCCATAGGGGCCGAGCGTCTGGGCAACGGCAAACACCACCGTGAACAGGCTGATCGCCCGGCCCCAGCTTTCCGGCGGCAGGTTCTGGCGCGCGAAATTGGTCACCGCCCCCGGCGCCATGAACACCGACAGACCAAAGACCACGGCCGAGACCAGCAGGGCCGGGCCATTGGGCAACACCACCGGCAGCGCCGATCCAACGGCGATACCGGTCAGGATCATCGCCAGCGGCAAGCCCGAGGCATGGCGTGCCAGCACCGGCCGCCACACCAGCGGCGAGACCGAGATGCACAGCCCCAGGATCACCCAGACCAGCGCGACAAAGGGCGCGCTGGCCGCCTGTTCGGTCATCCAGGCGGACAGAAAGGTCAGGTAGACGATGTAGCCCAGACCAAACCCGGCATAACCCGCCAGTTCCGGCAGCATCCGGCGCAGCGGCAAGGGGGCATGCCCGGCCTGCGACTGGACAGGCGCGCGCTGCTGCACCGCCGCCCACAGGGCCAGCGGCAGGAAGGTCAGGCTGGCGCCCCCGATCAGGTACCAGGCGATAGGCCAGGCCGCCGGGCCATAGGCCTCCAGAAACAGCGGCAGCGCGGCGCCGGCCAGCACGATGCCCAAGCCCCCGCCCGACCCGAACAGGATCGCGATGGCCAGCGCGTTGCGCCGGGGGTCGTCGCGAAACAGGCCAGCGGTCAGCGTTCCGGCGGTAGAAAAGGACATCGCGCCAAAGAACCCGGCCAGAAAGCGCCATGAGGTCTGCCACCACAGCTCGGCATTCGCTCCGGTAGCCAGCAGCGCCAGCGTTGTGGCAATCAGCCCGGTGATGAACAGGCGCACCGGGCCGATGCTCCGGATCGTCGCCATGGTCAGCACCGCACCCGCGATATAGCCCAGCGCATTGGCCGTATTCAGCCAGCCCGCCTGCGCATAGTTCCACTGCATTTCCGATTTCATCGCCGGCAGCAACAGACCATAGGCAAAACGGGCAAACCCGTTGGTCACCGTCACGCCCAGCGCGAGCCCTGCCAGCACCAGCCACGACCGTGTAGCAGATAATGTCATTGCTCGACCGATAGATGCAGAGACAATTCGGAACCCTCGTTATGTCGGTGCGTCAGCCGCGCGACAACTGACGCGACCCTGCCAAGCCTACCGCTTTGGCGCAAGCCGCAGGTTGGCATAGGTTCGCCAAGAAGCCCCGACCACGCCCCATTTTCGCCCAATGCGCCCCCTACCTCTGTCCCCGACAACAGGTGCGGAGGACCGCGTGCGCAAATCCATACTGGCATTCGTTCTTGCCACCGCGGCGACCATCGCGGGCGCGCAGGACAGCGGGCTGACCAGCCTTGAGACCACCGATGCCGGGCGCAGCTGGCTTGCAGTCGGGCGGCTGGATATCGACGGGACCGGGTTTTGCACCGGCGCCCTGATCGCGCCCGACCTGGTACTGACCGCCGCCCATTGTCTTTACGACAAAACCACCGGACAGCGGATCGACCCGGCCCGGATCGAGTTCCTGGCAGGTTGGCGGCGCGGGCGCGCCTCGGCCTATCGCCGGGTTGCGCGGGCGGTTCATCACCCCGACTATCTCTACGAAGGTAAGGTCACCGCCGACCGGGTACGCAACGACCTGGCGCTCTTGAAGCTGAGCCAACCGATCCGCAACACCACCGTCATCCCGTTTGAGACCGGTAGCCACCCGATGCGGGGTGATGCGGTTCAGGTGGTCTCCTATGCCCATGACCGGGCCGAGGCGCCCTCGCTGCAAAGGGCCTGCGCCGTCATGGCCCGGCAGCAGGGCGTGCTGGTCATGACCTGCGATGTGGACTTCGGCGCCTCGGGGTCTCCGGTCTTCAGCCTGTCGGACAGCACCCCGCGCATCGTCTCGGTGGTTTCGGCCAAGGCCGAGGTCGATGGCGCGCGGGTGGCGCTTGGCACCTCGCTCGATGACACCCTGACCTATCTGATGGGAGAACTTGACAGTCGCAAGCGGGCTGCCAATCCGACGGTACCGCGCGTCAACCGCCTGTCCGTCAGCAATCGGGGCAGCGCATCGGGCGCCAAGTTTGTCAAGCCATGAAGGCACTGTGCGCCCTTGCACTCTCGGCGCTGCTGGCCCTGCCTGCCCTGGCACAGAATTCCGGGCTGCGCCGCCTGACCGATCGCGACGACCTGTTCGGGTGGGAGGCGGTCGGACGCCTTGATATCGCTGAACAGGGCTTTTGCACCGGTACCCTGATCGCCCCCGATCTGGTTTTGACCGCTGCCCATTGCGCCTTTGACGGGCGCACCGGCGCGCATTATCGCGCGGGCGAGATCACTTTTCGCGCCGGGTTTCGCGATGGCACTTCGGTGGCCGACCGCCGCGTCGTGCAGATCGTGACACCTTCCGAATTCCAGCCTGCGGGCGCCGTCTCGGCCGAGCGTATCCGGGTCGATGTGGCGCTGATGCGGCTCGATGATCCGGTACCGACCGCGCTGGCTGACCCCTTCGCCCTCCATTCGGGCGACGTGACCGGCAGCGAAATCAGCGTCTCGTCCTACGGGCGGGGCCGGGCCGAGGCGATATCGCGCCAGCGCGCGTGCCAGATGCTCTGGCGACAACAGGGGCTGATCGCCTTTGACTGCGACGTGACCTTTGGCTCGTCCGGCGCCGCCATCCTTGCGCGCGAAGGCAGCCGGGGTCGGGTGTTGTCGCTGGTTTCCGCCGGTGCCGTGATCGAAGGGCGCTCCATCGGTTATGGCATGGAGCTGGCCGATACCGTCGCCGCCCTGAAACAGAAGCTGCGCGCCAATGTCCCGGCGCCAACAGCGAACATCCGCCGTCTGCAAGTGGGCGGCGGCCTGTCGTCGGGTGCCTCGGGGGCCAAGTTCCTGCGCCCCGGCGGCTCTTGAAAACACTTCTGCGCTTTCCCATGTCAGTTTGACCGGGCCGCCGCAATGCGGGGTCCGGGCATTCAACCGCCCGTCCGTGACGGAGGGCTTTGACATCAATCGCTCGAAAAAGAGGATTACGACATATGCGCAGTTTCGATTTCGCCCCGCTGCACCGCGCCAGCATCGGTTTCGACCAGATTGCCGATCTGATGGACAGGGTCATGTCCAGCGACGTGGGGCAGCCCAGCTATCCGCCCTATAACATCGAGAAAACCGCCGCAGACGCCTATCGCATCTCGATCGCCGTGGCCGGTTTTGCCGATAGTGACCTGTCGGTCGAGGTCAAGGAAAATGCCCTGGTGGTTTCCGCCCGCAAGGCTGCAGACGAGGCCGAACGGACCTATCTGCATCGCGGCATCGCCACCCGCGCGTTCGAGCGCCGCTTTACGCTGGCCGATCACGTGCGCGTCACTGGCGCCAGCCACGAAAACGGCATGCTGCATATCGACCTGAAACGCGAGATTCCCGAGGCGCTGAAACCGCGCCGGATCGAGATCGCGTCAGCGCAACCTGCCGACATGCCCGAACGGATCGAGGCAAAGTCGGTCAACTAACCTCAGATCCGCGCGCCCCTGCGGTTTGATGGGCGCGTGGGTCATTCGCGATAAACCGGACCTCCCTCGGTTGTCGCACCCAGTGCGCGCCTCATGTTCCTCCAGGCATGGGGCGCGCCGTTCGTTTCGAGCAGTGATCCGGGGTCGGCGCAACAGATGGCCAGCCAGCGCGCGCAGGTTGACCAGACCCGCGCTGTGCGGTCAGACAGGCCGCAAACCGAAACAACCGTTGAATCCATTGGGTCGGTCATGTCAGGGGCAGGGTCGCATCCATCCTGTCGATATAGTCCGACAAAACCCTGTCGCCGGCAATGCGACGCTGCAAAGGCGTGGCAACGGGTGTTGCCCGCATCGCGGCCAGCATCGGCGCCACCGACAGGTCTGCGGTGGTCGGATACTCGCCAAACAGAAAGGGCTTCTGCCACAAGAGCGCGGTCAGCGCCTCCAAGCTCCGCTCGAGCCGATCCCGCCTTTCGACATCAGAGAACCGGGCGGCGCCCTGAAAGTCGAGCCCGCGCAGCACCTGCGCCCGGATCCGATTGGTGACCGGCTTGCGCAACAGGCGCGGGATATCGGCAAAGAATGTTTCGCGTATGACGGGCCAGACTGCATCATTCTCCCAACGGTCCAGAACCAGAAAGGGATAGAGGTGATCTTCGGCCATGTGGACCAGCGCGCAGGCATGGGCGCGTTGCGCATCTGAGAGGCCCCGGTCGAAATCCGCGCCCTGCGCCTCGAGCCAGGCTCGGATACCTTCACTGTCGGGCACAAGCCGTTCCGGGGACCGCAGCACCGGCAGTTTGCGATGGGGCATCTGGCGCGGATCGTTCAGGTCCTGCCGCCGCCAAGGCTGTCCGGCCAACTGCATCAGATAGGCCGCTTTCACGCAAAACGGGCTGGCAGAATAAAGCCCGAAGGCCTTGGGAAACATCATCAGGGTCAACATCTGTCCGGTCCTTGGTTTCAACTGCCGACGGGATAGGGCAGCATGATGCCAGTTTCTGTCATCAGTCGCGGGTTACCCTGCGCCATGTCCAAAACCGCAAGATTGTTCCAGCTGATGCAGGCCCTGCGCTCGGGCCCGGCGCCGCATACCTCGACGGCGCTGGCGCAGGATCTGGGTGTCTCGCCGCGCACCATTCATCGCGACATCGACGCGCTGCGCGGTCTTGGCGCCGTGATCGACGGCGAGGCAGGGTTTGGCTTTACCCTGATCGAAGACGCCACCCTGCCCCCGCTCGGCTTTACCGATGACGAGTTGGAGGCGCTGGTTCTGGGTCTGCGCGAGGCGGAACTGATCGGCGATCCGGCCCTCAGCCAGGCCGCCAGCGCCGCCTTGCGCAAGCTTCAGGGCCGTCTGCCGCCGCGCCTGTCGCACCGCCTGTCCCATGCGGTGCTGACCGCGACCCGGTTTGACCGCCCCCAGCCGCCGACCATCCCGGTGGCCCAACTGCGCGCCGCTGCATGGGACGAAATGGCGGTCAGTTTCGACTATACCGACATGCATGGCGCGGCCACCTCGCGGACTGTCTATCCGCTGTCCATCGTCTATATGGATCGCTCAAGCGTGCTGATCGCATGGTGCCTGTTGCGGATGGATGTCCGGGTGTTCCGGCTGGACCGGATGCGCGATCTGGTGATCACCGGGCAGAGCTTTCGCCCGCGCCGGGTGCCGATGCTGCGCGATGCGCTGGCACAGATCCGCGCGCAACAGGCGTGAGTGCTTTGTCCACCGCCGCTTTCGCGGTAGTCTGGGGCCGAGCAGCAAAACAGGGCGCGACCCATGATCCGGTATCTGACATGTCTGGCGATTTGCCTGGGCGGCAGCGTTGCGGCAGAGGCCCCCGCCACGCTGATACCAGCGGTGGCGCAATCGCTGCGTCCGGTATTGCGGCCGCTTACACTCACGCCTGCCTCTCAGGATCTCGAAGCGCAGTTTCAAACCTGGTTGGCCGGGTTTCGCGCGCGTGCGCTGACCCTCGGCATCACCCCGGCCACGCTGGATGCCGCCCTGCCCGGCCTCAGCTATGACGCCGAAGTGGTCCGGCGTGACCGCAACCAGGCGGAATTCACCAAGACGATCTGGGACTATCTCGACACCGCCGTGTCCGAGGCCCGCATCGCCAATGGCCGCAAGGCCGTCGCGCGCCACGCCGACCTGCTGATCCGGGTCGAGGCGCAATGGGGCGTCGACCGCCATGTGGTCGCCGCCATCTGGGGGCTGGAAAGTGCCTATGGCGCGGTGCGCGGGGGCGACAGCACCCTGCGTTCGCTGGCTTCGCTGGCCTTTGACACCCGACGCGCCGCGTTCTTCGAAGACCAGCTGATCGCCGCCCTGCGCATCCTTGACAGCGGCGACGCACGGCTGCGCGACCTGCGCGGCAGCTGGGCGGGTGCCATGGGCCATACCCAGTTCATGCCGACCTCGTATCAGGAGCACGCGGTGGATTTCACCGGCGACGGGCGCCGCGACATCTGGTCCGACGACCCCAGCGACGCGCTGGCCTCGACCGCCGCCTATCTCAAGGCCAATGGCTGGCTGACCGGCCAGCCCTGGGGGGTCGAGGTGCAGCTGCCCAAGGGGTTCGACCTGACCAGCGCCCGGCGCGAGTTGACGCGGATGCCATCGGAGTGGGCCGCTCTGGGCGTGCACGGCGTTCAGGGCCACGCAGTGCCCGACCATGGCCCCGCCAGCATATTGCTGCCCGCCGGACACAGCGGCGCGGCCTTCATGATCTTTGACAATTTCGCGGTGATCGAGACCTATAACACCGCCGATGCCTATGTGATCGGGGTCGGCCATCTGGCCGACCGCATCGCGGGGGGAGGGCCGATCCGGGGCAACTGGCCGCGCGCTGACCGGGCGCTGACCCTGGACGAGCGGATCGAGCTGCAAGAGCGCCTGACCGCCGCCGGCTTCGACACCCAAAAGATCGACGGCAAGATCGGACCGTTGACCATCAACGCGGTGCGCGACTATCAGCTGGATCAGGGCCTGGCGCCTGACGGCTATGCCTCGTTGCGGGTGCTGGAACGGCTGCGCAACGCAAGCTGACAGCCCGCACATATGCGGTCCACTCTTTTCCATCCTGACCTAATCCGCTAAAGCCGGTCTGACCAAAACGAACCTTGGCAGCAGCGTACCGGAACCGGCGACGGGCTGACCCGCATCAAGGACAGGACGACGACATGAAATTCACCCTCTCCTGGCTGAAGGACCACCTCGACACCACCGCCAGCGTGGACGAGATCGCCGAGGCGCTGACCGATCTGGGGCTCGAAGTCGAAGGCATCGAGAATCCCGCCGCGCGGCTGGCCGGGTTCACTCTGGCCCATGTCAAATCGGCCAGCCAACACCCCGATGCCGACCGCCTGCGCGTCTGTGTGGTGGAAACCAACGAGGGCGACAAGCAGATCGTCTGTGGCGCCCCCAATGCGCGCGAAGGCATCACCGTGGTTTTGGCAAAACCGGGCGATTATGTGCCGGGTATCGACGTGACCCTGTCGGTCGGCAACATCCGGGGCGTCGAAAGCCACGGCATGATGTGTTCCGAGCGCGAGCTGGAACTGTCCGAAGAACATGACGGCATCATCGAACTGCCCTCGGGCGAGGTGGGCGAGCTGTTCATCGACTGGCTGGCCGAGAACGACCCGGCCAAGGTCGATCCGGTGATCGAGATCGCGATCACCCCCAACCGTCCCGACGCGCTGGGCGTGGCGGGCATCGCCCGCGACCTGGCCGCCCGCGGTATCGGCACGCTGAAGACCCGCGCCTATGCGCCGGTGCCGGGCGATTTTGACTGCCCGATCAAGGTGACGATCGACGAGGATACCCGTGATGGCTGCCCGCTGTTCACCGGCCGCCTGATCCGCGACGTGCGCAACGGCCCCAGCCCGCAATGGTTGCAGGACCAGCTGCGCGCCATCGGCCTGCGCCCGATCTCGGCGTTGGTCGATATCACCAACTACATGACCTATGACCACAACCGCCCGCTGCACGTCTTTGACGCCGACAAGGTCACGGGCAACCTGCGCGTCCACCGCGCGGCAGGGGGCGAAACGCTCAAGGCGCTGGACGAGAAGGAATACACCTTCCAGCCCGGCATGATGGTGATCTCGGACGACGAAGGCCCCGAGAGCATCGCCGGTATCATGGGCGGTGACGCCACCGGCTGTACCGAAGAGACGGTGAATGTCTTCCTCGAAAGCGCCTATTGGGACAATGTGCAGATCGCACTTGCGGGCCGCGCGCTGAAAATCAACTCGGACGCGCGCTATCGTTTCGAGCGCGGGGTCGATCCCGAATACACGCTCGAAGGGCTGGAACACGCGACCCAGATGATCCTCGATATCTGCGGCGGCGAGGCCTCTAACGTGGTGATCGCGGGCGCGGTCCCCGACCATTCCCGCGCCTATAAGCTGGACGCCGAACGCGTGCGGTCGCTGGTCGGCATGGACATCCCCGAAAGCGAACAGCGCCAGACGCTGACGCGCCTCGGCTTCCGGCTCGAAGGCAACATGGCGCATGTGCCCAGCTGGCGCCCTGATGTGCAGGGCGAGGCCGATCTGGTCGAGGAAGTGGCCCGCATCGCCTCGCTGACCAAGCTGGTGGGCAAGCCGCTGCCGCGCCTGACCTCTGGCGTGCCGAAACCGGTGATGACCCCGCAACAGCGCCGCCTGTCGATGGCCCGCCGCACGGCGGCCTCGCTGGGGTACAACGAATGCGTCAGCTACACCTTCATCGACCAGGCCGCCGCGGCCCTGTTCGGCGGTGGCACCGACGCCACCATGCTGGAAAACCCGATCTCGTCGGAAATGAGCCACATGCGCCCCGACCTGCTGCCGGGCCTCTTGGCCGCCGCTGCCCGCAACCAGGCACGCGGATATGCCGACCTCGCCCTGTTTGAGGCGGGGCCTGTGTTCCACGGCGGCGAACCGGGCGAGCAGCGGGCGCAGATCGCGGGCCTGTTGGTCGGCCGCACCGGACCCAAGGACGTGCATGGCGCCGCGCGCGCTGTCGACCTCTACGATGCCAAGGCCGATGCCGAGGCGGTGCTGGCCGCCATGGGCGCTCCCGCCAAGGTGCAGATCCTGCGTGGGGCCGACGGCTGGTGGCATCCAGGCCGCCATGGCCGCATCTGTCTGGGCCCGAAAAAAGTGCTGGGTATCTTTGGCGAGTTGCACCCCCGCGTGCTCCAGGCGATGGACGTCAAGGGACCGGCGGTCGCCTTCGTACTCTGGCCCGAAGAAGTGCCGCTGCCCCGTAAATCGGGCACCACGCGCGAGGCGCTGGCGCTGCGCGACCTGCAAGCGGTCGAACGCGATTTCGCCTTTGTGGTCGATGCGGGGGTCGAGGCGCTGACACTGGTCAATGCCGCCGCCGGGGCCGACAAGGCGCTGATCGAGGATGTGCGCGTCTTTGACGAGTTCATCGGCGGTTCGCTGGGCGAGGGCAAGAAATCGCTGGCCATCACCGTGCGCCTGCAACCAACCGAGACCACGCTCAAGGAAAAGGATATCGAGGCCGTCAGCGCCAAGATCGTCGAGAAGGTCGCCAAGGCCACCGGCGGCACCCTGCGCGGCTGATCCGGCTCTCGTATCACGGTTCAAGGGCGCGCCTCTCGGCGTGCCCTTTTGCATCTCAAGCGGCCAGGAAATCGGCCAATATGTCGAACACCAGACGGATGCGCCGGCTGGTATGCACCTCGCGATGCGCGGTCAGCCAGACCGGGAACAGCAGCGGCTCCATCTGCGGCAGCACTCGCTCGATCCCCGGCGTGGCGGCGGCCACGCCATCGTCCATCGGTGCGATGCCAAACCCCTGCCGCACGTAATCCCAGGCTACCACACCGCTTTGCGAGCCAAGGCGGAAGTTGGCGCGCGTCAGCGGCAGGCCCAGCGGCGTCAAATGGCTCAGCATCTCGGTGACATCGCCAAAGGCGATGAAATCATGCGTGGCCAGGTCACCCTTGGCGGCCGGACGCCCACGCCGGTCGAGATAGTCGGAGGCAGCGTAGAAATGCGCCGTTGCCTCGCCCATCAGTCGGGCGATCAGGTCGGGCTGTTCGGGGCGCACATGGCGAATGGCGATATCCGCCTCGCGCCGCATCAGGTCGCGGATATCGTTGGCGGCGATGACCTCGATCTCCAGCCGGGGCGCCTTCGCGCGGATGCGGCGCAGCGCCTCGGGCAGGACATAGGACGACATCACGTCGCTGGCGGTGATCCGGACGCGGCCTTCGATGGATTGAACCTGGCCCGAAGCTGCCAGCGCCACCCGCTCCGCCGCCGCCCCCATGGCGCGCGTATGTTCCAGCAGGTCGGCCCCCGCCTCGGTCAGCACCAGCGCCCGCCCGATCCGCTCGAACAGCAAGACGCCCAGATCCTGCTCCAGCGCCGCGACCTGGCGGCTGAGCGTCGGCTGTGTCAGGTTCAATCGCCGCGCTGCCGCCGACAGCGATCCCGCCTCGGCGGTTTTCAGAAAGGCGCGGATGTGGTTCCAGTCCAGCCTGGTCAGATCGTTCATGCATTTCTGTATAAGTAAACTGCGAATTTCGGCAATTACTAATGGCTCTGCGCATAACTATTCTGCCGCCAAAAGGAGACACCCATGGTTGACAGCGTCACATTCTGGAACCGGATCGCCGAGAAATACGCCCGCACCCCGATCGCGGACATGGCATCCTATGACTATACACTCGAACGCACCGCCGCCCACCTGAAGCCCGGCGACCGGGTTCTGGAACTGGGCTGCGGCACCGGCACCACCGCCTTGCGGTTGGCGCCCGATGTTGCCGCTATCGTTGCCACCGACATTGCCCCGGCGATGCTGGCCGTGGGGCGACGCAAGGCCCGCGAGCAAGGCGTGGAAAACGTCGACTTTGTCGAGGCACCTGCCAAGACCCCGCCCAAAGGCCCGTTTGATGCCGTGCTTGCCTTCAACCTGCTGCATCTGGTCGATGACCTTGATGCCCACCTGGCCGCCATTCATGACCGGCTGAAACCCGGCGGGCTGTTCATTTCGAAAACCTTCTGCGTCGGAACGGGACGAAACAGCTTTAAACTCTACGCGATCCGTCTGGCCCTGCCGGTGATGCAGCTGCTGGGCAAGGCGCCCCCGGTCACCTTCCTGACCGAGGCCGAGCTGGACAATGCCATCACCCGCGCGGGCTTTGACCTGGTCGAGCAAGAGAGCTTTCCCGCCAAGGACCCACGGCGCTTTCTGGTCGCGCGCCGCCGCTGAGGGGCCGGGGTTGCCCCCGGCGGCACCGCACCCTAGGCTCGCCCCAAAGCGGATGAAGGAGAGTGGCATGACCCTGAACGTCTATCTGTCGGGCGAGATTCACACCGACTGGCGCGAGCAGATCGTGACCGGAGCACAGGGTCTGGATGTCAGCTTCTCGGGCCCGGTCACCGACCATGCCGCCAGCGACGATTGTGGCGTGGCGATCCTGGGCGCCGAACCTGACAAGTACTGGCACGACCACAAGGGCGCCATGGTGAACGCGATCCGCACCCGCAAGGGCATATCCGATGCGGATGTTGTCGTGGTCCGCTTTGGCGACAAGTACAAACAGTGGAACGCCGCCTTTGACGCGGGCTATGCCGCGGCACTGGGCAAGTCGATCATCGTCCTCAGCCCACCCGAACACCAGCACGCGCTGAAAGAGGTGCATGCTGCGGCTCTGGCCGTTGCAGAGGAACCAGCGCAGGTGGTCTCTCTCCTGCGCTATGTTCTGACCAGGGCCTTGCCCGCCTGACCGGTACACGATTTGCGTTGACGGATAACGGATTATCCTGAAGCTGGTCGCATTTGCTGTCGGAGGGGGAACGATGGCGTTGCACTGGCGTATTCTTGTCCTGCTGTTTCTGGTGCGCTGCACCATGGCCTTTCAATTCGCGACCATCGGCGGCATCGGACCGGTGCTGTCTGACACCTATACCTTGGATATCGCCGGGCTCGGCTGGGTCGTGGGGCTCTATTTCCTGCCGGGGGTGGTGGTTGCCCTGCCGGGCGGCGGCATCGCTCGCCGGTTCGGCGATGAAAGGGTGATCCTCTTCGGACTGGCGCTGATGACGGCGGGATCGTTGATCATGGCGCTGCAACCGCCGTTGAGCGTGTTCAGCGCTGCCCGGCTGATGGCCGGTATCGGCGGCATCCTGATGAACGTCCTGATGAGCAAGCTGGTACTCGACTGGTTCGCCAATCGCCAGATCGCAACCGCCATGGTGATCTTCATCAACTCCTGGCCTGCCGGTATCGGCCTGTCGCTTGTGGTACAGCCGTGGCTGGCGGCCCGGTGTGGCGTCGCCCTGCCGTTCGCGGTCGAAACCGGCCTGATCGCGACCGCCCTGGTGGCCTTTTTCCTGTTCTATCGCCGCCCCGAAACAGCACCCGTCACCACAGGCACACCTGCCCGGGCCGTGCCGCAGGGTGCTATTCTTGGCGCCGTGCTTGTTGCCGGGTTCTCGTGGGGCGCGTTCAACGCCAGCCTCGCCGCCTTGCTGTCCTTTGGTCCCACATCGCTTGTCGACCGGGGGATGCCACTGGAGCTGGCGGGCCTGTCGGTCAGCGTCGTGTCCTGGACCGTCGTCGCTACCGGCACATTTGGCGGCTGGCTGACGGATCGCACCGGACGGCCCGCGACGGTGCTGTTGACCGGCCTCGGTCTCTTTGGCCTCGCCCTGTTCCTGTTTCCCCGAGTCCCGCCGATGCTGATCACCATGGCCTTGATCGGTCTTTTGTCGGGCGTCCCGGTCGCGGGATTGATCAGCCTGCCCGCCCGCGTTCTGAAATCCGAGCAACGGGCCATCGGCATGGGCCTGTTCTACACCGTCTATTACGCCTGTTTCGCAATCCTGCCCGGCCTGGGCGGTATATGGGCCGAAAGCGCCGGAACAGTGTCCGCCGCTTTCGAATTTGCCGCCTTTGTCATCGTGCTGGCGATGCTGGGCGTCTTTGTCTTTCTACCCCTGTCGCGCCGGGTCTGAGGGGGATCAACCCTCGCGCGCCGGGATCGTCAGCCCGCGCTGCACCGCAGGCCGGGCCAGGAACCGGTCAAGATAGGCGACAACATTCGGGAACCCGTCCCAGCCCAGAACCTCGCGCGCGCCGTAATAATCGAGCCCACGCAGCCAGGGTGCAATGGCGATATCGGCGATCGAGTAGTCGCCCGCGATCCAGTCCCGGGTCGCCAGCTGCCCGTCAAGCACCGCCAGAATCCGCCGCGCCTCGGCGATATAACGGTCGCGCGGACGCGGGTCCGCGATCTCGACCCCGGCGAATTTGTAGAAAAACCCAAGCTGCCCGAACATCGGCCCGACCCCGCCCATCTGGAACATCAGCCATTGCACAACGCGCGCCTTGTCAGCGGCGGTCTCCCCGATGAAGCGCCCGGACTTCTCCGCCAGATACAGCAGGATCGCCCCGCTTTCGAACAGCGCCAGCGGCTGCTCATCCGGCCCGTCCGGGTCGATGATCGCCGGGATCTTGTTGTTGGGGTTCAGAGACAGGAACTCGGGGCTTTTTACATCCGCGTCCGACAGCGTCACGGTATGTGCCTCATAAGGCAGGCCCAGCTCCTCGAGCAGGATCGAAACCTTGACCCCATTTGGTGTGGGAAAGGAATAGAGTTGCAGGATATCGGGGTTTGCGGCGGGCCAGCGGCGGCTGATCGGGAATTCGGCAAGATCGAACATGGCGTGTCTCCGGTTGCGGTGTCGGACACAACCTATGCTGCCCGCCGGGCGAAAGAAGAGGTCGCATTGTGCGCCCCTGTCCAACTGGCTGTGTAGCAGCGAACAGGCCTAAACCGGCGTCTGAATGCCGGGTCACGCCCAGATTGCTGCAAAAACACGTGTTTCCGCGCTATTTTTCCCCGTGCGGAGACACCGCTCCCTGCTATTTCTGGCCCTATGCCGGGCCGACCACGAAGCCTGGCAACACAACAACGGCACAAACTCAGACACGGAACTGACCATGCTAAAAGAGTTCAAGACCTTCATTGCCAAGGGAAACGTGATGGACATGGCGGTGGGGATCATTATCGGCGCAGCCTTTACCGCGATCGTTAAATCGCTGGTCGACGATCTGATCAATCCCATTGTCGGCCTGTTTACCGGTGGCGTCGACTTTACCAACAATTTCGTCGTTCTGGGCGGCGATGGCACCACATTTGACTCGCTGGCCGCCGCCCGCGAGGCCGGCGCGTCTGTCTTTGCCTATGGGGCCTTCATCATGGCGGTGTTCAACTTCCTGATCATCGCCTGGGTGGTGTTCATGCTGGTAAAGGCGGTTAATCGCGCCAAGGAGTCCGCCGCAAGGGAAGAGGCCGCCGCCGAGCCGGCCGCGCCCGCAGGCCCGTCGGAACTCGACGTGCTGCTGGAAATCCGCGACTCGCTGAAACGCTGAGCAACCCGCCTGTCGTTTCGACCGCTCCGGAATGCCAGGGGCGGTTCATTCAAGGCAACCCGCATCAACAGGAGCTAACAAGACCATGCAGGACTATCTGAACCAGGCCGAGGTCATCTGGCCGCTCATCGTCAGCGCCGGCAAGGCGCTGGTTGTGCTGATCCTGGGTTGGACCGTTGCCGGTATGATCGCCGGCCTGGTCCGTCGGCGCATCAACGCAACCCCGCAAATCGACCCGACACTCGGCAACTTCACTGCCAGCCTGGTGAAATGGGCGATCCTCGCCATGGTTCTGGTCGCGGTTCTGGGTATCTTCGGGATCGAGGCAACCAGCATCGTCGCCGTGCTCGGCGCTGCCTCGCTCGCCATTGGCCTGGCACTTCAAGGCACACTCAGCGACCTGGCAGCGGGGGTAATGCTGGTGGTGTTCAGGCCCTACAAGCTCGGTCAATTCGTCGATATCGGCGGAACCTCGGGAACCGTGCGTGATCTCAACCTCTTCACCACCGAGTTGGTGACACCGGACAATGTCCAGATCATTGTTCCCAACGGCCAGGCCTGGGGTGCGATCATCACCAACTACTCGGCGCATGACACCCGCCGCGTCGACCTGACATTCGGCATCGACTATGGCGACGATGCGGGAAAAGCGATGGAGATTGTCGAAAGAACCGCCCGGGCAGACAGCCGTGTTCTTGCCGATCCCGCCCCCTGGGTCCGGGTCACCAATCTGGGCGACAGCTCGGTCGATCTGACCGCACGCCTGTGGTGCAAGGCCGAGGACTATTGGGAGCTGAAGTTCGCGCTGACCCGCGAGGTCAAGGAAGCCTTCGATGCCGGAGGTATCTCGATCCCCTATCCGCACAGTGTCGAGATTCAAAAGAGCGCATGAACCGCTCTTCATTTCGCCGGAAATACTCCGGGGGAGTCGCCGCTTGCGGCGACGGGGGCAGAGCCCCCTCCCCCTTTTCTGCCAAAGAAAAAATTGGCGCCAAAGGTCTGGATTCCGTTTGACACCGTCGCAGGGCTTAGGTAGTCACCGCGCGTGGTTGCGGCGTGATAGCTCAGTTGGTTAGAGCACAGCACTCATAATGCTGGGGTCGGCGGTTCAAGTCCGCCTCACGCTACCACTCTTCTCCCGAATTTCCCCACATATGAAGCAGACCGCTGGTCGTTCGCGGCCTTGGCCCTCGGCTTGGTTCGAGATTATTCGTCGAATAATCTCGGTTATCGGGTCGTTTGTGGACATGAAAAAGGCCGCTCCGGGGGAGCGGCCTTTTCTGTTTGTCGCCCTTGTTGCGCTTGGCAGATTTTCCTGCGGAAAATCTCCTCGAGCAACCAGGCGTGTCTCGGGACCACCGATTACTCGATGATCTTCGACACATCCCTGACGACGCGTCTCGGGATCACCGATTACTCGATGATCTTCGACACGACACCGGCGCCGACGGTACGGCCGCCTTCGCGGATGGCGAAGCGCAGGCCGTCTTCCATCGCGATCGGCGCGATCAGCTCGACGGTGAAGCCCACGTTATCGCCCGGCATCACCATTTCGGTGCCTTCGGCCAGCGTCACGGTGCCGGTCACGTCGGTGGTCCGGAAGTAGAACTGCGGACGGTAGTTCGCGAAGAACGGGGTGTGACGGCCGCCCTCTTCCTTGGTCAGGATATAGGCCTCGGCTTCGAACTTGGTGTGCGGGGTCACCGAACCCGGCTTGCACAGCACCTGGCCGCGCTCGACCTTCTCGCGGTCGATACCACGCAGCAGCGCGCCGATGTTGTCGCCAGCTTCACCGCGATCCAGCAGCTTGCGGAACATTTCCACACCGGTACAGGTGGTGGTCTGGGTGTCCTTGATGCCCAC